>JADHSW010000185.1 GCA_016776705.1 Rhodospirillales bacterium | reverse complement strand
TGTCATTGACCCCTTTAAAACGATTAAGATCGATGAGCAATACCGCGAGCGAATGACGAGAGCGGCGGGCGGAGATAATAGCGCGATCAAGACGGTCAAAGAACAGGGTACGGTTAGGTAAATCCGTTAACGTGTCATGGAGAGCGTGATGTTCAAGTTCCGCCTTCAGGTTACTTCGTTCAGTGATGTCACGGATGAAGGCCGTTAAAACCCTGCGGTCGTCCATTTGAATCTCGGTAACCTCCACCTCCCCGGGGAATATCCTGCCATTGCTGCTACGCCCTTCTATATCGTGCGATCCTTGACCAATCCTGAGAAAATCGAATAATTCTTTTCCTTCACTTTCTTCCCTCAACCCGGAAAATATCATACCCATGTGCTGGCCGAGGATATTTTCAGAAGAATATTCAAACAACCCTAAGGCGGCGGGATTGATAGACTCAATAATTCCCTTGTCATCGATTGTGATGATGCCATCGAAGCTGTTTTCCACAACATTTCGCATCATCATGTCTCTGCGCCGAATTTCGATGCCCTGGAACATCAGGCCTACAGCCTGCTGATCGATGCGGTGCACCAAAGCAACGCCATAGGAAATCGAGATCAAGAGTATCAACGGCGTGATGTCGATCAAGACCGGCGTCAAATATTGCGCTACAAGGGCAAGTGAAAAGAGAGGAGCGCTGGTCAAAATAACGATGGCAAGTCCGCGTCGCCAAGACCATTCCTTGAAACGTGGCGCAAGGAACAATGCAAGCAGGAACGTCAAAATAAGAACCGGTGTAGGAGCTAACGGAAGCAGTGCACGTTTTTGGGCGAGGGATTCATATGCAATCGCCTGGATCAGCGTTCCAGAAGTCGCATAGTGTACAGGGACCGCTAGCTGGTTACCCAATTCGACAGCGGTGACGCCGATGATTACCTGTTTACCGGTGATTGTGGATTTGTCGAAGGTGCCGCGCAGTATATCCACAAAAGAAATACGGGGGATTGAATCCTTGCGGATACCATAGTCGATAAAAAATGAATTGAATTCAAAGTCGGTGGCTTTTGTTAGAGCAAAGGACAACGACGGAAAGGTTTGCTTGTTCCAACTCTCGCGTACAGACATGCGCCGAATAAGCCCGTCGGTTTCGGGTTGCACATTGATGAAGGCCAGTTGCGCATGCTCGCGAAATTGCTGAATGGGAAGTGAAATAATATATTCACGCCCGCCGTCGGTGCCCTCCGCGGGTTGTTTGAATATGGGAAGAATTACCTTTCCTCGCGATTGGGCAAGCGATAGTTGCAGCATTTTGTCTTCTGCAGATGAGGACGAAGTGCTGAAATCGACGTTTATAGCTACGCCATCGGCCCCGGCAGCAAGAAGTTTATCCAGTGCCACAGCGTAAAGGCCACGAGGCAATGGCCAAACGTCTATCTCATTCAAACTGATTGGATCAATTTCGACGACAACAAGGGTATCGCTGGCATCGCGTTCAATTATGCGGAAACGCCAATCCGTTAAATGGTTTTCAACGAAATCTAAGCCGCCAAAAAGGTAGATCCCCGCAACAAACATAAAAATAATGAAATTGGAGACTTGTTGCGAGATTTTGCGATCCCTTCAAAAAAATGGGGAAAGTACCGGCCTCTATGGACGGTTACGACTTTTTTCCCTACTTAGCGGCCCTTACCGTTACCGTTGCCGCCGTTGTTGCCCTTACCGTTACCGTTGCCGCCGTTGTTGCCATTGCCATTGCCACTGTTTCCACCGCTGTTTCCACCGCCGTTGCCGCCGCTGTTACCGCCGCTGTTACCGCCGCTATTGCCGCCGCTATTGCCGCCGCTATTGCCGCCGCCTGAACCGGATGTTCCACTCTTTCCAGGAGAAGACGCGGAATTTCCCAATGCTACAGAGGCCCTGCCAGTTTTAGATTTCTGCCGACTCAGGGCTTTTTGAAGGCCAGGGGCTGTTTGCAGACCCGGAGCCGTCTGCAGACCCGGGGCCGTCGATAAGCCTAATCCGATACCCAGGGGACCCGTTGTTTGCACTTCTACACCTGCTCCGGGAGTTGAGCTGGCGCTTGCCGTCAGGCCGGCAGTAACGTCAGTTTCCTCTCCGCCAGCAGTATCCGAAACCCCAACAATTCCTTCACTGACGCTTACCGATGCACTCTGGGGGCCGACGCTGACACCGAAGGTTGTCCCCTTGACCCCGGCAATCAAATACGGGGTCTCTACCAGGAAATGGCGGTTGGGCCTTTTGGTGACCCTGAACAACATATTGCCAATGCTCTGCAATATCCGGGTGCCAGCCTTATCCCGTTTGGCCGGAATGGCCATACGGGTGTTGGCGGCTATGGCGATGGTGCCTTCCAGGCTCGTAAGCAAGGCGAACCCGTCGCCGCCGGTTTTAACCTGGCTCGCCAACCCCAGTTTTGTACCGACCGTAAGGGGCTCCCATAAATCGCCACCGGATTTCAGTGAATTGGAATTACTTTGGCCCGATGAAGTTTCGAGGGATGAAATCCCCTGGGCGTCAGGGTCATTATGCGAAAAGGAAATGTCACCCGAGGCAACTTCCACCTTCCACTCAATATTCCAATCTTTTTCAGTGAGATTCAAATCGCCTTCCTTGAGGGAGGCCAACTGCTTAATGCGCAGGGACTCAAGGATCATCTCCGTTGAGGTGCGATCATCAGCGCCCGACGGAATGGATCCCAGTCCATAAATGGAAATCAAAATAAAGGCTAAAAAGACCGCAAAACGTTGAATCATTTTATAGGGCATTTTGCAAAACCTACATCCTATGGAAGAGCATACCTTACACCCAAAAAGGGCAGTTAAGTAGTCATAAAATAAATAAGCCTCTCGTAAACGAACATCAGGGCCATTGATGCTTTTTCAATTTTTATCTTTCCTGCTTTTGAAACATTCTTTCGAATAAGAATCCCCCGATTGGCAGGGTAAATGACTGCTTCTGGTCACGAAGGGAAGTTTTAACGAACATAGAAACGAGTCCGCTTAGCCCCATCAAAGCAAAACTCAAAATTTTCGGTGCGGATTTTGGGGGTTGAGTATCCGCTTTATCCCCTGATTGTGTTGTAGAGTCCCTCTTTGGTGGTAGCCCCAAGGTAGCCCCATAAAGAAAAACGCCTTAACCGAAAACGGCTAAGGCGTTGATTTTATTGGTTGCGGGGGCTCGCAACAATCAAGGCCCTACAATCGTACTTTTAAAAAAAGTAGTGTAGACTATAGCCGCATTGATCACGTCCACATCCACCGGGACTGTCTAACGTCAGCTAACAGGGGCTAATCCAGACATTCTAAGGGCAAAATCCGCACTCCCTAAGGGCAAAATCCGCACTCCCATATTTAATTTCTGATTTCAGAGGGCAGAGCAGTCATTCCAACGACAAAAACCGTGTCGCCAGATTTAACTTCCGGTTACAGGAGCCTAAACGGGTGTGTTTTAGTTAGATCTAAAAGTACGTAACTCTACAACGGAACTTTAGTTCAAGACCTTATGTTCACCCGATAATCGTCATAACACCCAGAACGACCGTGCCGCCCCCGATAGCGCCTTGCAGGGTGTTGTGGGCCCATGTCACGGCTTTGGCGCTTCGTAATGGGACACTTATGACGGCGGAGAAAACTGCCATACCGACAATAGAACCGACGCCGAATAGCGCAACGTATGCCATTCCCAACCAGAACGAATCCGCGCTTTGAACCGTAAGGACGATCAGGGCGGCGGAACCGGCCATGCCGTGCATCAACCCGACAAACAATGACCGGTATGGGAACCTGGCAGGATGGGTGTGTTCGTGCTTGCGTGGGTTATGGCTTTTCAGGCTTTCGCCGCGATGGGAGTGGGCATGGAAATGGCTGTCGCCCCCTGAGTGGACATGGGCGTGAAAGTGAATGCGCTCGCGAACCAGCCTGCGCACAACATCAAGGCCAAGCAAAACCAGCATGATGCCGACGATCACTTCAAGCATGTGGGCGATATCCACGGGAAGGTTCTTCTGTAAGGATAATGCGGCCCCGCAGATCATGAAAAGCGTCAAGGTATGGCCCAACCCCCAAACGGCGCCATGGCGCAGGGCTTGGCGCAGGGTCGTCGTTCTGCTGGCAAGCGAAGCCACAGCAGCCACATGGTCGGGCTCGAAGGCATGGCGGATTCCGATAAAAAATCCCAAAACCAGCATCGATGTCATTCAGGTCTCTCCATATTGATATGTCGGGCCGCGGCAACGGCGGCTTGCCCCAAAGACAGACCTCCGTCATTTGCCGGAAAGGCCATGGGTGAAAGGACTTCCATTCCGCGTTCGCCAAGTTGCCGGGAGATTTCGCTTAAAAGAATATTATTTTGAAAAACACCGCCTGACAAAACGACTTGGCTAAAGCCTTCCGTACGCTGCAATTTTTCCGCCAAGTGGACAGTGACCTGGATTACAGTGTTATGGAAACGCCGGGCGATTACTTCGCGAGACACACCGTGATCCAAATCACCCAGAATGCCCTGCCAAAGTTTCTTCCAGGAGATTTCATCGTCAGCCGCGACCCGGTAGCCGCCGACATCGTCTTGGCATTGCAGGGCCAGATTTTCCAAGCCGATGGCCGCTTCCCCTTCGAAGCTCAATTGATCGAAACAGATGCCCAACGCCGCGGCGACGCCATCAAATAACCTTCCCGCCGATGAGGCTGGCGGCACATTGAGCCCGCGCTTCAGCATTTGCTTAACCTGCGCCAAGGGCTTTTCCTCGAACTGCCTAAGTAAGGAAAGATTTTTGAAATTCTTCGCCGCAATTTCCCAACCAATCGCCGCATTGATATGGGCGAAAGCATTGCGCCATGGCTGAACCATGGCTTTCTCGCCGCCAATTAAAGGGACAGGCGCAAAATGGGCGACACGGCGGAAGTGTGCATAATCGACGATCAGGAATTCGCCGCCCCACAAGTCTCCATCAGGGCCATAACCCAGGCCGTCGAAAACGATTCCAAAGACCGGACTAGTATCCTTTTCCAATCCATGTTCGGCCATTACGGCGGCGACATGGGCGTGATGATGCTGGACCGGGACGACAGGAATATTGGCTTCCTCCGCCAGTTTCCGGCCCCATTGGCTGGGGATGTAATCCGGGTGCATGTCCAGCGCGATAATATCCGCCTCGAAGCCATTTATATCCCGGTAGAGCTTCATATTACGGCGATAGTCGGCGTGGGCGCGGGGGTTTTCCATATCGCCCATGTGTTGCGAAACAATGGCCTTGCCGTCTCCCAGCAAGCAGAAGGTATTTTTCAACGCCCCGCCCATGGCCAGCACGCGCGGCGCGGCAGAGAAACCTTCCGGCAATATCATCGGCGCCGGGGCTATTCCACGGGCGCGGCGGATGGTCCGGCGCGCCCCGGCACTGATACGCACAACGGAATCATCCAACCTATTTACGATATCGCGATCATTCATCAGCCACAGATCGGCAATTTCACTGAGCCTTTCCAGGGCTTCGCCGTTTTCTGTCACCTGCGGTTCTTCCGAACGGTTACCCGATGTCAGAACGATCGGTCGTTGCATATCGGCCATCAGGACCAAATGCAGCGGCGTAT
>JADHSW010000184.1 GCA_016776705.1 Rhodospirillales bacterium | reverse complement strand
TTGATAAGGGAACCATCGTGACGGTGACTTTCCCGCCGGAACGAACACTCGCCGTGTAAATTAAGGGCTGTATCATTGGGGCGAAAAAAGGAAACCCTCCGCCAAAAACGGAGGGTTTTCATGGTGGAGCCGAGGGGAATCGAACCCCTGGCCTCCACGTTGCGAACGTGGCGCTCTCCCAACTGAGCTACGGCCCCTTATTTCTTCGCCGGAGTATATGCGGCCACACGTAAGCGCTGTCAAGAGATCACGTTTTGGCGCTTCAGGCCCTTGCCAGAAAATCGTCGGGAAGCTAATTTGTCCGGGCATTAACTCGAAGAGGATTCTGATACGCCATGGAAGTCATCGCTGGCCCTGTTTTGAAACTGCTTTTGACCGTCATCGACCTGTATGTCTGGATCATCGTCATTGGCGTTATTCTGAGTTGGTTGACTGCCTTTGGCGTGGTCAATTCGTCGAATCGCTTCGTCTACATTGTCGGCGACTTTATCCAAAAAATTACCGAACCGGCCCTCAGGCCCATCCGCAATTTTCTGCCGGTCATGGGTGGTTTTGACTTGTCGCCGGTAGCTCTGATCCTGATCCTTATTCTGGTTCAGGATGTCCTCATAAATCTGATCGTCAAACTTGGCGGCTGATCCATCTGCGTTCTCCATTACGGCAGATGGTGTGCGCGTGCGTCTGCGCCTGACCCCCAAGGCGTCTGCAAACCGTATTTCGGGCATCCGGCTTGATAAGGAAGGCGAGTGTGTTCTGAAAGCACAGGTGACTAGTGTGCCCGAAGGCGGCAAGGCCAACGCTGCCCTGATCAGGATGCTGGCAAAGGAATGGAATCTGGCGAAATCCAGAATCGAGATTATTCAGGGCACGACGGATCGCAATAAAACCCTGCTTGTCGCTGGAAACCCGCAAGACGTATTGAACCAGCTACACGACTGGGCGGCAAAAAATCTTTAGCCGCAGCGCTGCCATCCGGAAGATTCTATTTTCTGAGACGCGACAGGGCGAACATAACGAAGCCCTTAATGATCTGATGGCTGGGCGAGGCGGTCAGATAGTCCGGTATCGTAATTCTGGCCTTCTTTCGTCAGGATAATGGCGAGGGGGAAGTTCGAGCGCGCCAATCCCTTGCGTTCAAGCGCCTTCCACACGGACTCGTTAGAAAAGCCACTGGCGTCCGTGGAGGAGACGACGAAACTCCCAATGTGAACGTGATCGCCATGGGCGTGGGGAAGGGTCGACAGGGTGGCCTCGCCGGTTGTTTCGTCATGGATCGATGTGTCGGGATGGCGGGCCAGTTCCTGAAACAGTAATAATGTTCTTTGTTGTAACTTATTAAGCTTCAGCGGGTTTCTTTTCGGCGGCATGGACCTTAAAACCTTAACTATGTGAATGGAGCCCAAATGATGCGCCTACGAAAGGCGCTTCGCAAGAAAATGATATGACAGAACTGTTTTGCGCCATCGCCGCCTTTATCCTGTCTCACGCCATTCCGGCGATTAAGTCGCTTCGCGCCGCCCTGATCCGGGCGCTGGGCTTCAAAATGTATGTAACGCTGTATTCGATGATGTCCGTCGGCGTGCTGGTATGGCTGGGTTTTGCCTTCGCTAACGCACCCTATGTTGAAGTCTGGGAATTCAGGGAATGGACACGTTGGGTGACAATTGTGCTGATGGTGCCGTCGTGTGTTTTGCTGATGGTGGGGCTGTTCAGTCCCAACCCGCTTTCCCTGTCGCTTAAATCGGCCGACACCTTTGATGCGTCGCGCCCTGGTATCGTCGGGATTATTCGTCATCCTGTGATCTGGGCCATTGGATTGTGGGCGTTGGCCCACATGCCGCCAAATGGCGATGTGGCGGCGCTGTCCCTGTTTTCACTGTTGTTGCTGGCAGGCTTGAGCGGCCCAAAAAGCCTGGATTCAAAGCGTCGCTCAAAACTGGGAGACGAAAATTGGATAGCCCTTGCACAAGGGAAAAAAAGCCTGAGGGGTCTGAAAATCTGGCCGCTGATATCTGGCCTTGCCCTTTACGCGACCCTGTTTCATATCCATGAAGGGATCATCGGCGTTGCGCCATTGCCTTATTGAATAACAAGGGAATTTTTCTGATGTTGGAATTGGTTCTGGCTGCGATCGCTTTCACAGGCTCGCACATGATTATGTCACACGGGGCCATTCGCAGCGGCCTCATTGCCCGGCTGGGATTGTGGCCCCATCGGCTGGTTTATAGCGTCATCGCGATTTCTACCCTCGCCTGGTTGGTGCTGGCGTATCGGGCGGCCCCAGATCAAGCCCTGTTTCATGCGCCCATCGCCCTTAAACACATGCCGCTTTCGTTGATGTTCTTCGCCGCAATACTGCTTGTTGGCGGGTATACCATCGTCAACCCGTCCGCGCTCGGCATGGAAAATGCCAAACCGGCCAGGACGGTTCCATGCATATTAAAAATCACCCGCGCCCCGGTCATGTGGGGCTGCGGACTTTTTTCGTTTTCCCACATGCTGGCAAATCCCGATATGGCGTCGTGGCTGTTCTTTGGCAGCCTGACGGTCCTCGCCCTTGCCGGTGGCTGGCATCTGGATCGCCGCAAACAAGGGGAAGGAGAGGCGAGGTGGATTGAACTGGCTGGGCAGACTTCGTTTATTCCATTTGCAGCACTTGTAAGCCGTCGTACCAAATTGAGGTTTCGGGAAATAAGCTGGTGGCGACTTGGACTGGCTTTTGTTTTATATGCAGGGATGCTGGCGGCGCATTCGGCGGTCATTGGGATTTCACCCATACCCTTGCCTAAATAACAGGGATAGCCATTTGGCGATGGCAGTGATAAAAACCCGCAGCCTTAAGCGAGAATTTTACAGCCTTGAGATAGAATTCCACAGCCTTTGAGCGGATAATTCACAGCCTTGAGCGGCGGATTCGTCACGTTGGCGAAAAAGCAGCCTTGAGCTTTAAAGCATAGAGCACCATGAGCACCACCGATCTTTCCCACATCCGTAATTTTTCGATTATCGCCCATATCGATCATGGCAAGTCGACACTTGCCGATCGCATGATCCAGATGTGTGGCGGCCTTACAAATCGCGAAATGAAAGAACAAGTGCTCGACAGCATGGATATCGAGCGCGAGCGAGGGATTACCATCAAGGCCCAGACCGTGCGCCTGAGCTATATTGCCTCCAACGGCGAAACCTATCAGCTGAACCTGATGGATACCCCTGGCCACGTGGATTTTGCTTATGAAGTCAGCCGTTCATTGGCCGCGTGTGAAGGCTCGCTGCTGGTTGTCGACGCTACACAGGGTGTTGAGGCGCAGACCCTGGCCAATGTTTATCTGGCGCTGGACAACGATCACGAAATTGTCACGGTTCTGAACAAGATCGACCTGCCCGCGTCCGAGCCGGAACGCATCAAGGCCCAGATTGAAGACGTTATCGGGCTTGATACATCCGACGCCCTTGAAATTTCGGCGAAAACCGGCGCGGGAATCGATCGGGTGCTTGAAGCCATTGTTGAACGGCTGCCTGCGCCGAAGGGCAATGCCGACAACCCCTTGAAGGCACTGCTGGTCGATAGCTGGTACGATTCTTACCTGGGCGTCATGATTCTAGTTCGGGTCCATGACGGGCATCTTAAAAAAGGCATGAAAATTCGCATGATGGCCTCCGGTGCGGTGCATCAGGTCGAGCAGGTTGGTGTCTTTACACCCAAAGCGACCAAGGTGGATTCCCTTGGCCCCGGCGAGGTTGGCTACATCACCGCATCCATCAAGACGGTCGCAGACACCGATGTCGGTGACACCATCACCGAAGACAAACGTCAGGCCGCAGAACCCCTGGAAGGATTTAAACCGTCTGTGCCGGTGGTGTTCTGCTCCCTGTTCCCGTCTGACGCCAATGACTTTGAAGACCTGCGCGAAAGCCTCGCCAAGCTGCGACTGAATGACGCCAGTTTCGAGTACGAGCCGGAGAACTCCATGGCTTTGGGTCTTGGCTACCGGTGTGGTTTTTTGGGTTTGTTGCATCTGGAAATTGTTCAGGAGCGACTTGAGCGCGAGTTTGATCTGGACTTGATTACCACAGCGCCTTCGGTTGCCTACAAAATCAGGCTTAATGACGGCACAGAGATGGAACTTCATAACCCTGCGGACATGCCCGATCCGACCAGGATCGCTGAAATCTCCGAGCCCTGGATCAAGGCGACTATCATGGTGCCCGATGAGTATCTGGGCAGCATCCTGCAATTATGTTCGGAACGCCGGGGTGAGCAGATTGAACTGACCTACGCCGGCAATCGCCCCATGGCGACTTACAGGCTTCCCCTGAACGAAGTGGTCTTCGATTTTTACGACCGTCTTAAATCTATCTCGCGCGGTTACGCCAGTTTCGATTATGAAATGGACGGCTTCGAAGTTGGTGAACTGGTCAAGGTGTCGATCCTGGTAAATGCCGAACCAGTCGACGCCCTGGGCTTTGTCTGTCATCGCTCCCAGTCTGAAACCCGCGGGCGCACCGTTTGTGAGCGCCTGAAGGATCTGATCCCGCGGCAACTTTTTAAAATTCCGATTCAGGCGGCTATTGGCGGCAAGGTTGTTGCCCGCGAGACCATAAGCGGTATGCGCAAGGACGTAACCGCCAAATGTTACGGTGGCGACATCACGCGCAAGAAAAAGCTTCTGGAAAAGCAGAAGAAGGGCAAAAAGAAGATGCGACAGTTCGGCAAGGTCGAAATTCCGCAATCCGCCTTCATCGCCGCCCTGCGCATGGGTGATGATTAAGTTTCAGCTTTTGTCGCTACCACCGGCGAACGGATTGGTGCCTTCGATGAACTCGTTGGGGCGGATCGGGTCCAGCGGCTCGCCTTCCGTCATGGCATTTTCCGGCATAATGTCATGCGGGCCATGTTCTTCGCCGGGTGGGTTTTCTTCCTTGGCCAGACGGGTCAATTCGTTGTAAAGGTCAAGGGATTCAACGGCTCCCGCCATTTCTTCTTCCGAGCTTTCGCCCCGGTTCGGGCGGAAAAACACCACCAGCGTCACACCCGGCGCACCTAAAATCAGCCAGGCAGGTAGTTGCAGTAAGGTGAGCAGGACCGGATCCCACATCCAGGCGCCAAAAAGCCTTTCGACTTTCAACTCGATGACCAGCAGGCTCTTTGGCCACAGGGTATACCACAGATCATAAGCGGGAAGGATGAACGAACGAGGCGCACCGACAATGGCATGCGACGCGTTCTCTGCCGCTGCCGCAAGGAAGCTGGAGACCAGGAAAACAAGGCCGATATAAAAGAACACGCGCATGGGGGCATAATAGCCGTTGCACACTTCTTCCGCCTCGGTTAATTTGCGCCGCCTTGGACGTTTTTTCTTAACCGTCGAAATGACCCTGCGGAGGGGTGGCCGAGTGGCTGAAGGCGCACGCTTGGAAAGCGTGTATGCGGGAAACCGTATCGAGGGTTCGAATCCCTCTCCCTCCGCCACCAACCCCCGCTATTGCGGTGCTCAGTTTATTATTCTGTATTCCCCTTTATATTCCGGCGACTTAGTCGATCTTAACGGAACCTGAGACTGGTTCTGGTTTAATATTTGCCCGCATTCTGGCCAT
>JADHSW010000183.1 GCA_016776705.1 Rhodospirillales bacterium | reverse complement strand
GCTTGGCGAGAATATTGGGATGAGTGCCCGCGCCATGCTTAACAATGCCCTGGGTGACTTGCGGCTGGTTGATCCGGTGCATGGCTGGCCTAATGAAAAGGCGATCAAGCCTTCTGCCGGGGCCGATGTAATTCTGGACGGAGCCCGGGTGTTTGAGACGACCCAGCAAGCCCTGGCCGACCTGAGCCATGTGTACGCGACGACAGCACGGGACCGGGATATGACCAAGCGGGTGCTGACAGCCCGCACCGCGGCGGAGGAAATGCGCGGCGTCATTGCCGCCGGTGGCCGCCCCGGGGTGATTTTCGGGCGCGAGGCGTGGGGGCTGAACAACGACGATGTCGCCCTGGCCGATACCCTTGTCACCATCCCCATGAACCCGGCCTTCAGCTCGCTAAATCTGGCCCAGGCAGTGCTGTTGATCGGCTATGAATGGTTCCAGTCCGGCGACGAGACATCGGGCATTGATGAGCGCATTCCCAAGCATACGCGCCTCGCCAACAAGCAGGAACTGATCGGCATGTTCGAGCATCTGGAAGCGGAACTGGATGACTGTGGATTTTTAAGACCACCTGAAAAACGTCCGACAATGGTGCAGAACCTGCGGAACATGTTCCAGCGCGCCAATATGACCGAACAGGAAGTGCGCACCTTTCGGGGCGTGATTTCGGGCCTTGTTCGCCGTCACGAACGACAGAAAGACTAAATTCTCTCGGAAAGCCAGATCGCCATGCGCGAGCCGGTTTTGATCAGGGCGCTTAGGCCTTCATAGCCGGGGGCCTGTTCGGCCCCGTGTTCAAGGCCTGTATCCCGGTGCGCCAATTCGTCCTTGCGGAACTGCTCGCAGGTTTTGCTCAGGTCTTTCTCGTCGCCGCCCATACGGTCCAGCTTTTTGATCTGCTCGGCGTAGTGCTCGTCGATGACTTCCTCAACAGCGACCGTGCAGGCCATGGCGGCTTTTTCGCCCAGCAGGGCCGTACCAGCGCCCAGGGCGAAACCGGCCAGATGCCACAGGGGCATCAGCGCGGTTGGCCTGACTCGGCGCTCGCCAACCATTTTGTTGAAGGTGTCAAGATGATCTACTTCCTGGGCAAGCATGTTTCGGATGACAGGTCCTTTGTCCGACTTTCCGAGCACGCTCAACTGCCCCTCATAAATGCGCACAGCGCCATATTCTCCGGCCTGATCGACGCGGATGATGCGTTCAATCAACTGTTTGCGGCTTAAATCACCGGGCAGGCGTCCGTCCTTCGATGAATAGGTTTTGCTATTTTCAGTCACTCACCATTTCCCGTTTGCGGGTTTTCGACATTTGCAGGCCAGCGCCAAGCGTCACCAGGCCAAGCAGGCTCGAGAAGAAAACATTGTAAGTCGCCATGCTGATGCCGAACAAGGTCCAGTCCACATCGTCACAGGCTTTTTCCGGCTTTTGCATCAGGCTGGCGCGAAGCTGGTCCAAGGTCACGTCTTCAGCGATTGACCCGGTGCAGCCCGATATCCACCAGTGTTGTTCAACCCCGACATGGTAGATGGCGATACCGGCCCCGCTCAGATAAATCAGCCCACAGGCGATGACGATCAGCGAAATCAATGAAGATGATTTATTCAACCGCAAGGCCAAAATCGCCAGCAGCCCGGTAACAGCGAAGGGGACGCGCTGGTACAGACACAGGATGCAGGGGTCCTTATCGAACAGAAATTGGCTGGTCAGGGCAAAGGCAAGGGACGAGGCTGAAGCCAGAAGAATAAAAATTGGTAACAGGCGGGACAGGGTCATGGGCAGGCCTACAGAAGAAACTTGATCAGTACGAAACCACCAAACAGAAGCACAAAGAACGCGCTCGCCAACAAGCCAAGGTTCTTTTCGATAAAAATGCGGATCGGCTCGCCAAAATACCACAACAGGCCGGCGACGATAAAGAATCGCAATCCCCGCGACAGCAGCGACGCCACGGTAAAGACGATCAGGTCCAGATCAGCGACCCCACTGGCAATGGTAATGACCTTGTAGGGGAAGGGGGTCAAACCGGCACCGCCGACGATCCAGGCGCCCCATTCATGGTAATAGCCCTGGAACTGGGCGAATTTGTCGCCGTAGCCATAGAAATCAAGCAGCGGTTTGCCGACGGTTTCATACAGGGAATAGCCGATTCCGTATCCGGCCAGCCCGCCCAGCACCGAGGCAATGGTGCAGACAAGGGCGATACGCCAGGCTTTCTCGCGCGCCGCCAGCACCATGGGGATGATCAGGATGTCGGGCGGGATCGGAAAAACCGAACTTTCAATAAAGGAAACCAGCGCCAGGGCGGCCAATGCATGGCGATGTCCAGCCAGATTCATGGTCCAATCGTACAGTCCTCTGAGCACTTTAAGGCGTCTCCCGCAGATAAAAAAGTCGAAAAACAAAGGTGAAACGGAGGTTTAGCAGTCTCGAGGGCGATCTGCAATGGTCCCATCAAATATCCATATTGACCCCGGCAAAGTCCTGACTATGATGGCCGCTTCCGATATGGGGCCCCTGTGGCGGAACTGGTAGACGCGCGGGATTCAAAATCCCGTTCCTTTACGGGAGTGGGAGTTCGATTCTCCCCGGGGGCACCACTTTTCCTCACCGAATTGCCTTAACTTGCCGAAGTCCGTCGAATACCCGCTTTGAGGGGGGGGCGATGATCTGGTCTGTTTCTGACCCAGGCTGTGTAAAAACATTTTCCGTTTCTTCTGTGAGGTGTACCCACAGGTTTTGATGACCTGACGACGGCGGACTTTCCGTTTTGTCGATTTATTTGTCTATCGGCAACGAATGGGCTTTATGAGCCTTTATTGGCGACGACCTGGTCTGATCCGGAGCAAAAAAAAGCCCTTGGGCGCCTATGCAGCTCTCATCGCTGCGATCAGCGGGCGGATGCCGATGATGTTGATGACGCGTTTGAGGTTGTAGGCTAGCACATGCAGCGCCATTTCTGTTCCAACATTTTTCAACGTCTTCATCTGGAAGTGGGTGTATCCCATCCATGATTTGATGGTTCCGAATGGATGTTCAACCGTTTCACGTCGCAACCGCATTTTCTGCGGGTTCTCGTCAAGGCGTTGCTGGATAGCTTCGAGAATGTGTTCGTGTTCCCAGCGTCTAATTCGGCGTTCTTTGCCTGTCGTACATTGATCCTTGATGGTGCAGTTCTGACAGGTGTTGATCCAGTAGCGGCGTAGCGTCAGCCCTTTTTCTTCGTTTGTATAGTGATAAGCCAGTCGCTCGCCGGCAGGACAGATGTAAACATCTTCCTCCTTCACATAGCGAAAATCCTGTTTGCCAAAATGGCTCTTGGCCTTGTTCCCCGAGGTCATCGGCTTAGGAAGAGTGACGCAGATACCAGCCTTATCGCAGGCCAAAAGGTCGAGGTTGCTAAAGTAACCGCGATCAGCAACGACATCGAGCTTGTCTGTCTTGAGAGCCACTTTCGCCTGCTTCGCCATGCCAGAGAGTTGAGAACGGTCGGAGCCTGAATTGGTCACCTCATGGGCGACGATCAGATGATGCCTAGTATCCACGGCGGACTGCACATTGTAAGCGACCATGCCGCTGCCTCGTCCACTCGTCGCCATTGAACGGGCATCAGGATCCGTCAGGGATATCTGCTGGCCGGGTGTTGTCAGCATCTGAGCTTCAAGCCTTTGCAAGCGTAGCATCTCGTTCTTGAGCGTCTCGATTTTGCTGTTCAAGCGTTCCGTCGTCATCGTTCGCGCTCGAGATGGTTCTTGCCGATCCGCGCTGTCAAGTTGATGCAGATAACGATCAACACTCTCTTCGATCTGATCCATGCGGCGCTTTATCTTGCCTCGCGTGAAGTTTTTATCGCGGGTGTTGACGGCCTTGAACTTACTTCCGTCAATCGCCACGCTGGCGTCGGTAAAAAGATTGAGCTGACGGCATAAGCCAACAAACTGAGCACAGACTTTACGGATCGCAGGGCCATTATCTTTACGGAAGTTGGCTATCGTCTTGTGATCCGGTGCCAGGCGACCGGTCAGCCACATCACTTCCACATTGCGCCCGGCTTCGCGCTCCAGCCGACGGCTCGATTGAACCCGGTTGAGGTAACCGTAGATATAAAGCTTCAGTAGAACAGAAGGATGATAACCTGGCCTGCCGGTCGCCAGAGGTTCAACCCGGCTAAAACCCAAACCACCCAAATCAAGTTCATCGACAAAGACATCGACCACCCGTACGGGATTATCCTCGCCAACATAATCATCTAGTCGTTCGGGGAACAAAGTGCTTTGACTGCGGTCTTCGCCTTCGACAAAACGCTTCATAAAACCCTCCCGACAAAACTATGAGAGAATCATATCATGCATCACGTTTTTACACAGCCTGGACCCAAAAGAGCCATTGATTTTGACAATTTCCAACGCATATAATTGGAAAGTAAGAAATACACTCAATATTGTCGGCATTATCCGAATATGAAAGACTTATCCAAGTTAAGACCAGCGTCGATGTTCAGTGCAGGTAACATCATTCATTTCATGAAAATTGTGGATTTCTAGATGTCAATTTGGCGAATCATGTCCGGAGTATTATTTTTTTCGTGGCTTGAAATTAGTGGAGCCGCATCGGCATCCGACTCTGTTGTATTCGCCTGCAATGAATTCCCCCCATACAAGATGGAAAACAGTGACTCCGGGCTACCGGGGTTTGATGTCGAGTTTCTTGAGGAAGTGTTCAAGCGAGCCGGTATTTCCGTGCAAATTGAATATATGCCTTGGGAACGCGCCTTGTATGAAGCGCGCTATGGAAGGGTGGATGGAGTGTGCAGTTGTTCCAGCACACTGGAACGGGAAAAATATCTCTATTTTTCAGACCCATTGGGAAAAGCATCATCGGGCCTGTTTAGCCTATCCGAAAAAGGGTTTACGAATCTGACCCGGGTTGAGGATATTGGCGACAAAAAAGTTGGTGTGATTAAAGGGTACAATATCGTTGAAAATCTTCATGCTGCAAAAATCAAGAATATTGTGGAACTGACGAATGAATCCCAGGGCCTCGAAATGCTTTTTAGAGGCCGCATAGATTTTTATTATAGCTACGATGCACCCACTCTCTTTTATCTGAAGAATCGAAACCAGTCTGACATGGTGACGTATCACGAAATCAGTTACGGCGATTATTATTCCTGTTTAAGTAAAAATTTGGACGGTTCGGAGGTTTTGCTCAAAAAATTTAATACTGGTTTGAGGCAAATTAAAAAGGACGGGACCTATGATAAAATATTGGCCAGGTATCGTTAATTCATTCGATGGATTGACATGAACTGCTGGTATTGGCCCTGAGGAGATAACAGGCCCCAACCTGATCCTTGTTGATGAACCGGTGATGCAAAGCAACCTTGTCGCCCTGACCATTTGTGACGATCTCAAAATCGAGGGCCCGGAATCTCTTGGGACGTTGAGCGTGGGTTATGCGAGCGCTATGGTGATGATACATAAATTTAGGGGCTGAAGTAGCTAAGAACCGGGAGAGGTTCTATCATGGCTACGATGTACATCCGCAAAAGTAGGCTTACAGCCCGTCAGCAAGGCAAGTTGATTGAGCACTTTGTGGCCGGCAGCACGGCCCGCGCTG
>JADHSW010000182.1 GCA_016776705.1 Rhodospirillales bacterium | reverse complement strand
GTCAACGTCCTGGCGAAGGGATTGAACCTCCTTAGTATCGTTGAGATTATCCAGATGTGTTCTAAGAACCGCCAGTGGCGTGCGTAGTTCGTGGGCGACATCGGCGGCAAAATCACGGTGACGTTCTTCGCTTTCGCGCAAGGCTTCTTCCACCCGCTTTTGCCCTGTAATATCGGTGCCGGTTCCCTGGTAGCCCCGAAATTCACCATTTTCGTTAAAAACGGGCACGCCGTTAATTCGTATGTGGTGCTCTTCCTTCCCATCGCTAGAAAAAACGTAGACCAGGTCCCTGAATGGGCGGTGATTTTCCAGGTCGTCAAAGTGCCTTTGCCATTTTTCAGGGTCTGATTCCTGTTGCTCTTCGCTGACTATCTCTTTTCTGGTTTTACCGAGAACGATATGAGCCGGAACCCCAAGCATGTCTTTTACCCTGTCTGACAAAAAGGAAAACCGGTGGTCCCTATCTGTCTCCCAAAACCAGTCCGATGCCGACTGGGCAATGTTACGGAAACGTTGCTCGCTTTCTTTCAGCGCCACTTCCATGCGCTTGCGTTCGGAAATATCCAGGATTGTGCCAATCAACCCGGCGGGGCTGCCATCAGGCTTTAACAACGCCGCCTTATGGTACATGACGTTGTGCTTTTCACCATCGCTGGTAAGGATCGTTTTTTCATATGTCTGAACGCCGCCCTGACGAAAAAGGGCTTTATCCATATTGTCCTGTGGACCCGCAAATTCAGGCGGTAAAAAATCGTACATGGTTTTACCAATAATTTCTTCCTTACTGGCGCGGGCAAAGTCCTCAAATGCCTTGTTACACCCTTCATAAATCCCGTTTTGATCCTTGTGGTAAACCGGGATGGGGATGGCGTCGATAAGGGATTGAAGTAAACTGAAACGGTCTCTGAGTTCCGTTTCTGTTTGCTTGCGTTCCGTCGCATCTGTCGCTACGCCCATCATACTGACAGGTCTTCCATCCTGGAATGACACACTTCCCTGTTCACTAACGATACGCACATCTCCCGCCGGGGTGACGATTCTATGATCAATGGCGTAGGGCGTATTTTCTCTCAGGCTAGTGGCAACGATTTCCTGGACATAAAACCTGTCTTCGGGATGAACGAGCTTTAGGAACTCCTGATAAGAAGGCAGGAACCGTCCCTTGACGACACCAAAAATCTGATAAACCTCGTCTGACCATTCAAGGGTGTCTGTGACGATGTCCCACTTCCAGGTTCCAATGCCCGATTGGGGTTGCTCCCGAAAATCTGCATCCGCATATTGCTTGAATATCGCCTGCGCTTCGCGCCATCTTCGATATACATAACCGCCAAAACACACTGCTACCCAAAACAGGCCATAGGGGAGAAATTCAAAAAAGGAAAAGCGATATTGACTATGGTAGACCGCCGCAAGAACTGCCATCAGCACCGTCAAGACAGCAATGAAGGTCAGGTCTGTTCTGGACTTCCCTGCCTGAGGTGAACCCGTATCTGCATTGGGTGAGTTGATGCCTGCTTCCGGCATTTCAGTCATCTTCTGACAACAAATAGCCGACGCCGCGCAGGGTGTGCACTGATATATCGGCATTGGCCTTTGCCAGACGCTTGCGCAGGCGCGAAATATGAACCTCGACGGAATTTGACGTTACTTCTTCGCCGAACCCGTACAACTTGTCCTCCAGAACATCCTTGGGGACAACCCTGCCATTGCGGCGCATCAGTTGTTCAAGTACGCCCATTTCCCGCCTTGACACAGTAATGACGGCATCTTCGACGCGGACTTCCCGCGCGGCCGTATCGAACGAAACATTGCCCGCAGTCAGGGTCATCCCCAGCGCTCCGCCAGGGCGTCTTAGAAGGGCGCGCACACGAGCGACCAGTTCTTCCATGGCGAAGGGTTTCAACAAGTAGTCATCTGCACCCGCGTCCAGACCCCTGACCCGGTCTTCAACACCGTCCCTGGCTGTCAGGATCAGCACCGGAGTCGAACTGCCCTTGCGGCGCAATTGTTTTAAAATTTCCATGCCGTCGCCATCGGGAAGGCCAAGGTCAAGGACAATGGCGTCGTATGAGACAGTCTCGATGGCGGCCTCGGATTCACCGGCCGTATCGAACCAGTCGACGGTAAAGGACATCTTTTCGAGTCCTTCCTTTGTCGTCTCGGCTAGGCGCTGATTATCTTCAACAAGCAACAGGCGCATAAATTACCCCAAGCAACACATTTTCAAGATATCAATCGTACAGCAATAAATAACAGCTCGCTATCCGGGTTTCACCTCCCCGGATAATCTTCCCCTTCGGGAAGGTAGAAGGGATCATCACCTGAACTTTGGTCGAAGCCAAAAAACTTCCACGTTGCCTGCATGTGTTCAGGCATGGGGGCGACAATCTCAAGCTCGCCGCCGCCCGGATGGGGAATGCGGATTGCGCGGGCATGCAGGTGCATCTTGCGACTCAGGCCTGGACCCTGCAGGAACGATTCCTGACCACCATATTTGCCGTCACCCAGAATGGGAACGCCCAGCGCTTCCATATGCACACGCAGTTGATGAGTGCGCCCCGTCAACGGCTCCAACGACAACCATGTCGCCTTGCGGCTGGCCTTCTCAATGGTTCTGTAGAATGTGAGCGCCCGCTTGCCCTTTTCAGGGTCGGGTACCATCCGCTCGCCCTTTTGTCCCTGAAGCTTGGACAAAGCCAAATCAATTCGCCCCGCCGAATATTCCGGACAGCCGACCACGATGGCCCAGTATATCTTGCGTACGGTTTTTGAACGGAAAGCCTCTGTCAGTTTTGCCGCAGCTTTGGCCGTTCGACCAAGCAGCAGGATACCCGACGTGTCCTTGTCCAATCGATGAACCAGTTTGGGGCGTTCGTTTTTATCAAACTTCAGAACGCCCAGCATACCATCGATGCTTTTCTTGATACCGGTTCCGCCCTGAACGGCCAATCCCGGTGGTTTGTCCAGAACGATGACATCATCGTCAATATACAAAATCCGCTCATGCAGGTCGGCGATATCCTCATCCGAGGCGTGGGAGGGATTGGGAGCTTTGGCTGATTTTTCATGGCTCGCTTCAACGTCCATCGGGGGCACGCGGATGGTTTGCCCGGATTCCAGCCGGGTATTGGCCTTGGCTCTTTTGCCATCAACACGCACATGCCCCTTGCGCACCAGTTTTTGCAGTTGAACGTGAGGCAAACCGGGAAAGTGACGTTTGAACCATCGGTCCAGTCGCAAATCCGCTTCGTCTTCGCTCACTTCAACATTGATGACGCCGCTCATGTCAGAACCTGGCGGAACAAGGCCATTCCAGCAAACAACCCGACAATAGTCAGAACCACGGAAAGGGCGATGTACGTGCCGGCTGATGCAAGTTGGCCGCGTTCCATCAAAAAGACAACGTCCTGAGAAAACGTCGAAAAAGTCGTGAAGGCCCCGAGAACACCGACGATGAGGAAACTTCTCATTTCCTGACCGGGTGACCAGCTAAGTGCCATGATTTCAATCAGCGAGCCCAGAACGAATGACCCCAAAACGTTGACGACCAGGGTCGCATAGGGAAAACCCGCATGTAGATAATGGCCAATGGCGCTCATCAACGCGTAGCGCGAGACGGCGCCAAGCGCGCCGCCGAATGCAACCGAGAAAAGAATACTTGCGCTCATTCAGGAATTGCCCCCGGTTTTCTTCTCACGAAGTTTGTTCCAGTAATCAAGGCGCTTTTGAATATCGCGCTCAAAGCCCCGTTCTTTGGGGTGATAGAACCTTTGACGGGCCATGTCATCGGGAAAATAGTTCTGCCCGGAAAACCCGTCCTCGGCATCATGATCGTAGGCGTATCCATCTCCGTAGCCCATATCCTTCATCATCTTGGTCGGCGCATTCAATATATGCTTGGGCGGGCTCAGCGACCCGGTCTCCCTGGCCAATCGCCTTGATGCCTTTTCGGCCATGTATGCGGCATTGGATTTAGGGGCCGTCGCCATGTAGATGACACACTGAACCAGCGCCAGTTCCCCTTCTGGCGTCCCAAGGCGTTCATATGCCTGCCACGCCGCCATCGCCTGGGTCAGGGCCTGCGGGTCGGCGAGGCCGATATCCTCGACAGCAAAACGCAGCAGCCGTCTGGCGATATAGTTGGGATCTTCCCCGCCGGCGATCATGCGGGCAAACCAGTAAAGGGCAGCGTCCGTATCCGATCCGCGCAAGGACTTGTGCAATGCGCTGATCAGGTTGTAATGCCCCTCCTGGGATTTATCGTACAGGGGCATGCGACGTTGCACGGCTTCCGTAAGCGCGGCGGTATCCATATCGTCGCCCCCGGGCAGGGCGAGCAGGGTTTCAGCCATATTCAGCAGATACCGTCCGTCGCCATCGGCCATGGCGCGCAGGGATGCGCGGGCATCCTGATCCAACGGCAGTTTTTTTCCTTCCTCGGACTCGGCCCGGACCAACAGTTTCTCAAGGGCCGCATCGTCAAGGCGGTTCAGCACCAGAACATGACAACGAGACAGCAAGGCCCCGTTCAACTCAAACGAAGGATTTTCTGTCGTCGCCCCAACCAGAATCACTGTGCCGTCTTCCACATAAGGCAGGAACCCGTCCTGCTGCACGCGGTTAAATCGGTGGACCTCGTCAATGAACAGCAACGTCCCTTGCCCGGCTACCCGTCGGCCCTTTGCGGATTCAAACACCTTGCGCAGGTCGGCAACACCGGAAAACACCGCCGACAATGGCTCGAAGTGCAAATCCGTGTGCTCGGCCAACAGGCGGGCGATGGTCGTTTTACCGGTGCCCGGAGGCCCCCACAGGACAATCGAGGTCATAATACCGGCCGAGCGCATTCGCCCAATTGGCTTGTCAGCCCCCAACAGATGATCCTGACCGACAACTTCGTCCAGGGTTCGTGGACGAAGACGATCCGCCAGTGGGCGCGGTGCCTGTGACTCAAAAAGCGTGCTCACCTGTCCACCACCAGTTTCATAACCTTGCCACCCCGCTTGATGCTGATCGCCCAACTGTTGACGCGCATCTTCATCACCCGTTCGAGGAACTGGGTACTGTCAATTTCTTCCCCGTTGATGGAGATGATCCTGTCACCCGGGTTCAAGCCCATTCGCGACGCATAACTTCTGTCTTCCAGACGCAGGACATACACACCGTCCTCGAAAGTTTCGATCCCCATTTCATCCGCCAGCGCCGGAGACATATTGGCGACAAGCGTACCCGACAGGGGATGCTGGCCGGTCAATTTACGCAAATCCCGTGGCGGCTCTTCAGGGGGCGGGGTCAGGTCCAGTATGAATGATTGCTTCTTTCCACGACGAAGCACCTCGAGTTCCGCCTTTTCGCCAATAATCAAGGTGGCGATACGGTATTCCAGGGCTTTGGGGTCATCGACCACATTGTCATTGACGCGAAGGATGACGTCTCCTGCTTTCAACCCGGCCAGGGCTGCGGGTCCTTTGGGGTGGACCCTCTTGATCATCACACCTGACGGGCGGCTCATACCCAGTGTTGAGGCAATATCCTGATTAACAGCTTGCCCCAATGCGCCCAGCCAGGCGCGCAGCAACCGGCCACCCTTGACCGTCCCCGCCACTACGGCCCGAACCATGTTCGAAGGAATGGCAAAACCGATACCATGGGAACCACCGCTTTTCGAAAATATGGCGGTGTTGATTCCGACTAATC
>JADHSW010000181.1 GCA_016776705.1 Rhodospirillales bacterium | reverse complement strand
ATAGCAACGGCGATATCCCGGAAAAGCTGACCGATTTCCAGCTCCATAATCAGAATCGGGGTAAACACCAGCACCGTGGTCAGCGCCGATACCAGTACCGCCCCCCAAACCTGTTGTGCCCCCAAATAGGCGGCGACAGCGACTGGCTTGCCCTCTTGTCTTAGCCGGTAAATGTTTTCCAGCACCACAATGGCCGCATCGACAACCATGCCGACGGCGAAGGCGATGCCGGCCAGCGAAATTACGTTGATTGACCGCCCCATGGCGGCCATGGCGACGAAGGAGCCGACCACGGATACAGGAATCGCGAGCGATACTATAAGCGTTGCCGACCCGGAACGAAGGAACAGGAACAAGACCAGTGCGGCAAGGCTGCCGCCGATATAGATATTTTGTTGCACCAGTTCGATGGCGGAATTGATGTAGATAGTTTCGTCATAGACCTGATCCAGCACAAGTTTTTCACCGGGCAGGTTTAGTTCGTTCAGCTCTTTTACGGCAGCGCGGATGCCGTTCATTGTGTCAATGACGTTGGCACCGGTTTCGCGCACCGTGTTCATGGCGATGGCGGGGCGGCCCTCGCGGCGGATTGTCGCCGATGATTTCTTGTAGCCGAACCCGACCCTTGCGATGTCACCAACGGTAACGCGCGCCACATTGCCCGACTGGGCGTCGACGATGCTTCTGATAACGACGGACTCGACCTGTGTGACAGATGTCAACTCGCCTTCCGTGCGAACCACGTATCGGCGTTTTCCTTCTTCGATGTCACCAGCTGATACGGATGAATTGGCGGATGATAAAGCGCCCACGACCATGGGAACGGTCAAGCCGTAACGGGCCATCTTGGCGGGATCGACAACGACTTCCATCTGTCGTTTATTGCCACCATAAACGTTAACCAGGGCGACGCCGGGAACCCGTTCCAGGCGGTCCTGGATGACGTCTTCAATGAAATCGCCGTAGGTATGGATATCGCGCTCGTTACCTTCAGTGCGGGTCAAGGTGAACCAGGCGATGGGCCTGTCTTCGCTACCTGCGGTGTCAAGCGTTGGTTGATCGGCTTCGGCCGGGTAATCGCCGACACGGTCCAGGCGATTGGCTACCAGCAACAGGGCCTTGTCCATATCCTGAGAGACAGAGAATTCCAGGCTGATCGACCCGCTGCCATCGAGTGAGCGACTCGACATTTCGTCCAGGCCTTCCAGACCACGCAGCACTTCTTCCTGCCGGTTGATGATTTCGCGCTCAATTTCAGCCGGGGCCGCGCCGATCCAGTTGGTGCGCACACTGATCAGGGGTTTTCGTACATCGGGCGTCAGTTGAATGGGGATGGTATTCAGTGCCACCAGTCCGAACATAATGATCATCAGCACCGCCGCCATAACGGCGATGGGACGCTCGATGGAAAGTTTGATCAGGTTCATTTAATGGCTTACTTTCTGTCCCGGACGAAGACGTTCATTGCCGCGAACGACAACCGTATCACCTGCTTTAAGGCCATCCATAACAACAAAGCGAACGCCGACGCCCTGACCCAGTTTCACAGGGCGAACGTTGGCCGTGCCATCTTCGATAATAAAGACGATGTTCTTGCCTTTGCGGTTGATGACAGCATCCTTGTGGACGGTAACAACCTCTGTTGCTTCCCCTGCGGGCAGGGCAAGGATGACGCTTTGGTTGGTCGCCAGATTGCGCCGGGCGACACTGAAATTGGTATTGAAACGCACGGTGCGGGTGCGGGTCAGCGGGTCCTCGTTTGGCACCACGGCCCTGACGGTTGCAGGCAAGGCGGTCTGGTCTGTACTGTTTTCGGTTTCCAGGTGGAAGGTGATGACGGTTCCAGGGTTTAATCCTTCGATGCGTTTGGAAGGCACGCTGGCTTCGATTTCCAGATTTTGATCGTCAATCATATCGACAACCGGGCTGCCTACATTGACGTAGGCGCCAACATCCGTGTGGCGTTTGGAGACGACGCCGCCGAACGGAGCCCTGATCTTGGCGTTATAAAGATTGATTTGGGCAAGCTTCAGGCTGGCATGGCTGCGGATCAAGGCTGCCTGGGCCTCCGCCATGGCGCTGCCTGCACTGGCCACTTCAAGCTTTTTGTCTTCAAGTCTGGCTTGCGAAAAAGCGGCCGATTTTTTCAACTGTTCCAGGCGTTCCAATTCCTGCGAGCGCAGGTCAAGTGAAGCCTTTGCCCTTGCTATGGCGGATTTCGCCTGGCTTGTTTCGGCCTTGGCCAGTTCAACCTTCCAATGCAGGGTATCGTCCACAAGAATGGCGATAATGTCGTCCTTGTTGATCCGGTCGCCGACCTGAACTTTCATTTCGCCAACGGGACCCGATGTGCGTGACGCGATGACGCCTGCCTGGGCGGCGATAAGGCGTCCGATTACGGGCACGGTTTGTTTAAGCGGTTCAATCCTGACCTGATTAACGCCAACCGGTGTTGTATCCTGGGCAAATGAGACGGGCGTCGACAGCATCAAGGCCAGCGCGCCAACAGAAATAATCTGTGTAATCTTCAAATGAATCAACGTTGAACCTTTCGGCAGCAAAACAAAAAATGACGTATGCAGTTATAGGTTATTGGTGGCGACAGTTTTATCCTATTACACATTGGTTTCAAGCCTTTCGCGTTCAATGACTTGTGAGGCATATTGGTTTCCGACACAATAGGGCATGAGCACCCAGTTTTATTCCCATCCCGTGTGTCTTGAACACGACACGGGACCCCACCATCCCGAACGCCCGGATCGTCTGCGCGCCGTTATGGGGGCGATTGAGGGTGACGGGTTCCAGGATCTTGTAAGAATAGATGCGCCCAAGGGGAGTCTTGAGCAGATCGAGCGTGTTCACACGCCGCAGTATGTTCAAGGAATTTTCGATTCCATCCCTGAAAGTGGTCGCGAGCATATCGATCCTGACACTGTCCTGTCACCAAAAAGTGGCGAGGCTGCCCTGCGCGCCGCTGGCGGGGCCTGCGCGGCTGTCGACGCTGTCCTGGGTGGCGGGGCGACCAATGCATTTTGCGCCTTGCGTCCCCCCGGCCATCACGCTGAACCCGGTCGCGGTATGGGCTTTTGCCTGTTCAATAATGTCGCCATCGGGGCCATGCAGGCAAAAGCGGTTTACGGGATTGATCGTGTCGCGGTTGTTGATTTTGATGTTCATCATGGCAATGGCACCCAATCGGCGTTCCTGCCTTTCAAGAATTTTCTTTATCTGTCGTCCCACCAGTCGCCCGCCTATCCGGGAACGGGACCAAGCTCAGAGCGGGGGCAAAACAACAATATCCTGAATGTGGAGTTGGCGCCGGGCACCGGTTCAGCGGTTTTTCGCAAGGCGTACGAGGACCAAATCCTCCCGGCGCTCAGGGAGTGGAAGCCCGAACTGCTGCTGATTTCCGCCGGTTTTGATGCCCATGTAAACGATCCTCTGGCTCAACTGGAATTGCACGACGATGATTTCGTATGGGTAACGAAGCAATTGCTGGCCGTCGCCGCCGATTGTTGCGAGAACCGGGTGGTCTCCGTGCTTGAGGGCGGATATGACCTTGATTCGCTGGCCGCCTGCGTGGCCGTGCATGTAGCAGAATTATTGGCGGTTGCCGAGTAGTCCCAACCTCTCTAGATTGGCCCCGCTAAAAGGGTAATAAACATGGCAAAAAACAATATTCCTGCAGATATCGCGAAGCTGAGCTTCGAGGACGCCCTCGAGCAACTTGAGGACATTGTCCGCGAACTGGAAGAAGGCTCGGGTGAGCTGGATGCGTCAATCAAGGCCTACGAGCGTGGGGCGCATCTGAAGCTTCATTGCGAGGGAAAATTAAAGGAAGCCCAGCAACGGGTCGAAAAAGTCGTTCTGGGCGCGAATGGCGCACCGGGACTGGAACCTGCGGACCTGGATTGATCAACGTGACAGATTTCCTGAAAACACTTGGCGCAGCAGCCGAGGACGTCAACCTTACCCTGGAACGCATGCTGGAAATGCATGATGATCCCGAAGCCCCGTTGATTGAGGCCATGCGCTATTCGGTGCTGGACGGGGGCAAGCGAATACGCCCGTTTTTGACTGTGGCGGCAGCCGATCTTTTTAATGTCGACAAGAAACGTTCACTGCGGGTCGCCGCAGCCATCGAGATGGTGCATTGCTATTCCCTTGTCCATGATGATTTACCGGCCATGGATGATGATGAATTGCGGCGTGGGCAGCCGACCTGTCATGTCAAGTTTGGTGAAGCGACGGCGATTCTGGCCGGGGATGCTTTATTGACCAAAGCATTCGAGGTGCTGGCCGACGACAAAACCCATACGGATCCCCATGTGCGATCCGATCTGGTTCTGGCGCTGGCCAGGGCTGCCGGACCCGAAGGTATGGTTGGCGGCCAAATGCTGGACCTGATTGCCGAAGAAGGCGATCTAAACATGCCCGAGATCACGCGCCTGCAACGCATGAAAACAGGCATGCTGATCGCCGTTTCGTGCGAAGCAGGCGCCATCCTTGGCAAGGCGACGGATGGGGCGAGACACGCCTTGCACGCCTACGCACATGACCTGGGACTGGCCTTTCAAATCGCCGATGATTTGCTGGATGTTGAAGGCGACGAGAAGACCGTCGGCAAAAAGACGGGCAAGGACGAAGAGGCCGGAAAAGCAACTTTTGTCTCACTGCTTGGGGTCAAACGTGCCCGCGAACAGGCCAGACTGTTGGTCGACCAGGCATGCGAACACCTTGATCTTTTTGGCGAAAAAGGGGACTCTCTTAAGAATATGGCCGAATTTGTAATAAATCGGCAGGCCTGATGGATTTGACGTGACTAAAGAACACAATACGCCACTGCTGGATACAGTCTCGAAACCCGCAGATATCAGGGACTTTTCGAGTGAGAAACTGAAACAACTTGCCGATGAGTTGCGCCTGGAAACCGTGCGCGTGGTTTCCATCACCGGTGGCCATCTTGGTGCTTCGCTGGGTGTTGTAGAGTTGTCGGTGGCCTTGCATCATGTTTTCGACACCCCCGAAGACCGCCTGATCTGGGATGTCGGACACCAGTGTTATCCTCATAAAATTCTTACCGGACGTCGCGAAAAAATGCTCTCCCTGCGTCAGGGCGGCGGTCTGTCCGGCTTTACAAAGCGCAGCGAAAGCGAATACGACCCGTTTGGGGCCGGTCACAGTTCTACCTCTATTTCAGCAGCATTGGGGATGTCAGTCGCCCGGGATTTCAAGGGCGGCGATAACAATGTGATCGCTGTTATCGGTGACGGCTCCATGAGCGCGGGAATGGCCTATGAGGCAATGAACAATGCCGGGTCCATGGACTCGCGCCTGATCGTTATCCTGAACGATAACGACATGTCCATTGCACCCCCGGTCGGCGCAATGAGCGCTTATTTATCAAGGCTGATTTCATCGAAGTCCTATCGTTCGCTGCGACATTTCGCCAAGGAAATGTCGAAAAAATTCCCTCGCCCGCTGGAAGAAGCCGCGCGCCGGGCCGAAGAATATGCCCGTGGCATGGTCACCGGCGGCACCTTGTTCGAGGAAATGGGCTTCTTTTATGTGGGGCCCATTGACGGTCATAATCTTGATCACCTGTTGCCGGTCCTGAAGAACCTGCGCGATGAGAAGGAAAAAGGCCCGGTTCTGTTGCATGTGGTGACCCAAAAGGGGCATGGATACGCCCCGGCGGAAAATGCACTGGATAAATATCACGGTGTTTCAAAGTTTGACCTTGTCACC
>JADHSW010000006.1 GCA_016776705.1 Rhodospirillales bacterium | reverse complement strand
AACCTATATGGGCCTGGTCGAAGCTGGCGTTGGCATCGTTCCGGGCTGGGGTGGATGCAAGGAACTGCTTGGTCGCTGGACGACGAGCAAGACGCGGCCTGGCGGCCCGATACCACCGGTGATGAAGGCATTCGAGACCATTGCCATGGCCCAGGTCGCCAAATCGGCGATTGAAGCCAGGGACTTCCTGTTCCTGCGTCCGAACGACGCCATCGTCATGAACCGCGACAGGGTTCTGGCGGCTGCCAAAGAAAGGGCATTGACGATGGCCGAAAACTATTCACCGCCCGAACCATACGAGTTACGTCTGCCCGGTCCGACCGGGCGCACGGCTCTTGATCTCGGTGTTCGCGATTTTATCAATAAGGGCGTCGCCTCGGCTCATGACGGAATGATCGCCCATGAATTGGCTATCGTCCTGAGTGGCGGCGACACCGACGCTCTTGATATCATTTCAGAAGACCGGGTTCTTGAACTTGAGCGCGACGCCATCATCAATCTGGCGCGCACGGTCAAGACCAGAGCACGGGTTGAGCAAATGTTAAAAACCGGTCGTCCTTTAAGGAACTGAGGGAGATAAGATAATGACAATAACATTCATTCTGATTTTTCTGGTTCTCATCGTTTTCATCATTCCGGCAATAAGGCGGCCCATAATCTCCGCCCCGGTTATGAAGATGGTTGGCCGTGCCTTGCCAACCATGGGCGACACGGAACGTATCGCCCTTGAAGCAGGGACCGTGTGGTGGGACGGTGAATTATTTTCCGGCAATCCAGATTGGAGCAAGTTGCTCAATTTCAAAATCAAGCCGTTGACGGACGAAGAGCAAGCCTTTCTTGATGGCCCCACAGAAGAGCTTTGTCACATGCTGGATGACTGGCAAGTTACGCAGGAGCGTGACCTGCCGCCGAAAATCTGGTCCTTCATTAAAGACAAGGGTTTCTTTGGCATCATCATTACCAGGGAATTTGGCGGGCTTGGTTTTTCCGCCCATGCCCATTCCGCGGTCGTCACAAAACTCGCCAGTCGCAGCGTCACCGCCGCCGTCACCGTTATGGTTCCTAACTCCCTGGGCCCCGGTGAATTGCTCATGCACTATGGAACTGACGAACAGAAAAATCATTACCTGCCCCGCCTTGCAAGTGGCGAGGAAGTGCCCTGTTTCGCGCTGACCGAACCGGGTGCCGGCAGCGACGCCGCCAATGGTCAAAGCCGGGGCATCGTCTGCAAGGGACAATGGAACGGTGCTGAAATTACCGGAATCCGCCTCACCTTCAACAAGCGCTATATTACACTGGCTCCCGTCGCCACGGTGGTCGGTCTTGCGTTCCGTCTGTTCGACCCGGAAGGCCTGTTGGCCGGGGAACATGATATGGGCATCACCTGTGCCCTGATCCCCAGGGAGACTCCGGGGTTGATTATTGGCAACCGTCATGACCCCATGGGGGTGCCATTCCAGAACGGCCCAGTGCAGGGGGAAGATGTTTTTGTCCCTCTGGATTACATTATCGGCGGGCGCGATGGCGCCGGGCAGGGCTGGCGCATGTTGATGGAATCGCTGGCCGCCGGACGCAGCATTTCCCTGCCTTCCCAGGCCCTGAGCGCAGCTCAACTCGCGGCGCGATCAACCAGCGCCTACGCCACCGTTCGCGAACAATTCGGCCTGCCCATTGGCAGATTCGAAGGAATCCGCGAGCCGCTGGCCCGTATTGGCGGTCATGCCTATTTCATGAATGCGGCCAGGCGTCTCGCCTTCGGCGCGGTCGATGCGGGCGAGCGCCCCTCGGTGATATCGGCTGTCGTCAAGGCCTACCTGACGGAAGGCTCGCGCTCGTGCATAAATGACGCCATGGACATCCATGCCGGGGCGGCCATTTGCCGGGGACCCGAGAACATGTTCTCGCAACCGTATAACGCCATTCCCATCGGTATTACGGTCGAAGGGGCCAACATCCTTACCCGCTCCTTGATCGTCTTTGGGCAAGGGGCGATTCGTTGCCATCCTTATGTTCTTGATGAGATGCAGGCGATTGCCTCTGGCAATGTTAAAGCCTTTGATGTCGCCTTCTTCGGCCACCTTCGCCACATCGCTTTCAATTGCGTATCCGCCTTCGCCCTTGCCATGACCGGCGGAGCGCTGGCCGGTTCTCCCGCAAGGGGGTTTGAGAGCTTCTACTACAAGGCCCTGGCCCGGTATTGTGCCGCCTTCGCACTGATCGCCGATGTATCGCTTGGCACACTGGGCGGGGCGTTGAAGCGCAAGGAATACCTGAGTGGCCGCCTGTCCGATGCCTTCGCCTGGATGTTCCTGGCCAGTGCGGTCCTGAAGGATTTCCACGACAAGGGTCGCCCGGAAAACGAAATGGCGTTTCTAGACTGGACCTGTACCCATGCCTTGAAGGAAATGGAAACGGCGCTCATCGGTGTTCTCGATAACCTGCCAAACCGTATCGCCGCCGGATTTGCAAGAGTCCTGACGTTCCCACTAGGCGCATCCCGAAAGGCTCTCACGGACAGGCAAATCGACGCCGTTGCGCTTGCCATGACAACGGATATGGACATTCGCCAAAGCCTTACCGCAGATATCTATCATCCCGGCCCCAACGACAGGGGCCTTGGGGCGCTGGATCACGCCTACGCCCGCATCCTTGCAGCCGCCCCTGCAAGGGAAAAACTCGAAGGGGCAAGACGCGATGGATCACTGAAAAAGGATACGATCCTCATCATGACCGACAACGCCGTCGGCCAGGGCATTCTGACGGAAACAGAAGCCGCCCGGTTAAAAGAAGCAGAAATCCTGCGCGACGCTGTTATTCAGGTCAGTGATTTCGACCCTGATGCCTATGGGCGACTGCACTGAATTGCGGGACCCAATACCGATTGATCAATCCCGGATTTCAGCAGGCCAGGGTCTTGATTGGGCCGGGCTATAGTTCATATTCTGTAAAACTGTCTCATCAATTGAAACGCCAAGGCCGGGTTCATTTCCCAGGTCTATGCAGCCCTCGTCATCAACAGTAAAAGAATGACTGGAAAATTGCATGGAGGCTTCGACAAAACGGTGGAAGTATTCAACACGGGCAAAATTCGGAATCACAGCGGCGACTTGCAGGCTTGCGCCAAGACCGATGGCCATGGAGTTGTAATTATGGATAGCGACCTTGACGAAGTAGGGTTCGGCCATGGCCGCGATCTCTTTTATCTCCAGGATACCACAACAGGAAATATCGGGATTAAGAATGTCTGCGGCACGCCCTTCAAGCAGGAGCCTGAAATCCTGTTTTCGGCAAATCGTTTCACCGGTAACGATAGGCAGTCGCGCCATTTGCCTGATATTGGCTAACAGTTCAATATTGTCCAACGCTATAGGGTCTTCAAACCATTCAACGCCACATTGGCGCAGGGCGTCGGATACCTTGGTGATATTTCCTATATCGGCGACACGCCAGGCATCGACGAGAATATCGATTTTGTCGCCCAGTGCTTCACGAACCGCCCTTAATCTGGCAATACCGACATTGACATCATCGGTATACAGAAAGGGATAAATTTTGATCGCCTTAAATCCCAGAGCTACTTGCTGAGTGGCGTAGTTTGCCAACTGTTCAGCCGAGCGCTCTTCGTGGCTCCAGCAATTGGCGTATATATTGATACGATTTCGGCACGTCCCTCCCAGTAATTTATGAACCGGTACGTTTAGCGCCTTGCCAACAATGTCCCAAAGGGCAATCTCAATCCCGCTAACAGCAGCAAAAAAGTCGATCCCCCCCTGACATTCGGCAAATTGTTCATAGGCCATTGTGGTGAAATACTTGATCCGGAAAGGGTCCATGCCGTCAACATATCGCGCCAGTTCATGAACCAGTTGGGCTGTGCTTAGTTCGCGATCATGCGGGGCATAGGCCTCTCCCCAGCCTGTAATTCCTGCGTCGGTTTCAACTTTGACAAAGACAAAGGCCTTTCCATTACACCAGTCATCACTGGAAACATGTTGCGGGACAACATACGTTTTTACCCCGGTTATCTTCATGTACGTTTCACCAAATTAATGTTTTTTCAAATCACCGGAAAAAAAATCATCCTCCCAGAGGGAGAATATGACATCAGATCGTCTTGTCTACATCCATAATCCAGATAAGAAAAATCGGAGATCCATTTTCACGATGGTGGCCTTATAGCGCGCTCGTGCGGTATGGCTCCCAATCCATTCATGAAAGGGCTGGACCATGATCTTAATCCGTGCAGACAGTTGCTGGTCATTGTATTCTCCCGGATACGATGGGTCGTATAGCCGGGGAGTTGAGGCATTGAAAATTGGGGTGTTGGGTTTGATTTTGGCTTTGAATGCCATCACTTTTACTGCGCAACCGGCATTTGCGAAGGAGTCGTTTAATATCAAGGGGATCAAACTTGGAGATACGATCGAGGCCGTGAAAGGCGTATTTCCTGATATTGAAGTAGAAGCCCTTGAAAACAAAGCGCACTGCAAGGCGGGTGATAATGTTATTGAAAATGGCACGTCATTTAATGCCGTAAAAAATAAAGATTTTGAAAAATATATTTTTAGAATGATCTTTGTGGATGGCGTGCAGACAGTCGTGAAGCTGGAATATTCCTATAAGGCAACGTCTGTAAACCGGGAACTGTTTATAGGTAAAATAATCGATAAATATGACATCGACGTCATAAAGGAAGATAATATCCTGGACGTTAAAAATTCCATGTCTGACTACAAGGGCATTACGCGTTTTGTTGTTCCTGATGGGCATTTTTTTGAAATTGAAGATAAAGATATCTTAAGGCTTAAGTACACTTCCAAAATCACTGATCCACTTGTGCCAGGAGAGTTGACACACACCATTGAAATCGAGAGTAAAAATTACAATTCGCTTTACGAAAGCCAGGAAAATTCAGGCAAAGTAGAAAAGAAGATAAGGGAAGAAGAGTGTGGAAAGCAGGAACTGGAGGAATTAGGCCTATAGAGCCTTAGTCATGAAGAAAAATTCAAAACCTTATAAATTATATAAATAGCCAAATTATTATAACAATTCCAAACTGCTGGGGTATTATGCAGTGATGGCAAATGAAAAGAACCCGGTTTTAATCTGCGATTGCGAAGGCACCATGCGCCTGAACACAAAGGGCCTGTCAAAGGCACTTGGGAACGCGGACGTTTTGCCTCACACCAGCCTTTGCCGCTCACAGGTGGAGGCCCTATCCAGTGCGGCAGCAGGCCATGCATCGCTTACTGTGGCATGCACCCAGGAGATTCCGGTTTTTCTGGAGGTCCTGGAAAATCATGACCCTGCGCCAGCCGTAACATATGTCAACATCCGCGAACGCGCCGGCTGGTCCCATGAAGGAGAGAAGGCGACGCAAAAGATTGCGGCGCTGATCGCCGAGGCCCAGATCAGGGTTGAGCCTGCAAAAAGCATGATCCTTTCCTCTGAGGGGGTATTGCTGATTCTGGGCCGGGATGAGAAAGCCATGGTTGCCGCCAGGCGCTTGTCTGAGCGCCTGAATGTCTCGCTGGTATTTGTCGATGCGGCTGGTAAGGATGTCATGCCTTCCCGGTTGATGGACATTCCCGTGTTCAAGGGTCGCCTTGATCGTGCCGAAGGGCATCTGGGGCATTTTGAGGTTTCGTTTACGACGCTTGCGCCCTGCCTGCCGTCTTCAAAAGAAGGATTTTCCTTTCAGTCAACGGGTCGGGAATCAAAGTTAACGGTCGATCTTATTCTTGACCTGAGCGGGGGAGACCCCTTGTTTTCTGCCCCCGAGAAGCGTGATGGCTATTTTAATCCGGCCCTGAATGATCCGCTGGCAATAGAGCGCGCCCTGTTCGACCTTGCGGACATGGTCGGAGAATTCGAAAAACCAAAGTACGTGATTTACGACAAGTCCATTTGCGCCCACAGCAGAAACAGTATTGCCGGTTGCTCCATCTGCGTTGATCTGTGCCCGACAGGCGCGGTTTCCCCGGCCGATGAAATGGTCGCCTATGATCCCTACATTTGCGCGGGGTGTGGAAGCTGCGCCGGGTCTTGCCCAACGGGTGCTGCTGAATACACCATGCCAAACGGCATTGATGTGCTTGCGCGATTGCGCACCCTGCTGGGAACATATTTAAAAGCGGGAGGAGGGAACCCGGTCCTTATGGTCCACGACCGGGAATACGGGGACGAAATGATTGGCTTGATGGCCAGAACGGGCAGAGGGCTTCCCGCTAACGTGCTGCCGTTCCTGTTGAACGAAGTAACACAGGCAGGGCTCGATTTTCTGCTCGCTGCGGTGGCTTATGGGGCCGCGAAGGTGGAGTTTCTTGCGCCACCGCACAAACGCGAAGAGCAACATGGCTTGAAAGCGCAAATTGAGCTTTCAAACGAGATTCTGGATGGTCTGGGATACGGCAAGGATCGCCTTGCCTTGATTGAGGAAACAGACCCGGACGGGGTCGAAGATCTACTCTACGCGCTATCGACGCAGACCTTCACCGGAACCGCGACTTTCAAGGCGCTGGGTAATAAACGCCAACGCCTGAATCAGATCCTCGAAAGCCTTCACCAACAGGCACCGCAACCTGTCGACGTCATTGATCTGGGCAAGGGTGCGCCGTTTGGCGCGGTGGTTATCGATGCTGAAGGGTGTACGTTGTGCCTTTCCTGCGTCAATGCCTGCCCTGTGAAGGCTTTAAGGGACAATCCGGACGCGCCGGAACTGAAGTTCCAGGAAAGCAATTGCATTCAGTGTGGCCTGTGCAAATCTACATGCCCTGAAAAGGTTATCAGCCTGAGTCCCCGCATCGACTTCAAAGCCATATCGGCGCAGGCGATCATTCTAAAACAGGAATCGCCCTTCCATTGTATTCGTTGCGACAAACCTTTCGGCGTTGGCTCGACGATTGAAAAAATGATCGAGAAAATGAGCACCCACAGCATGTTTCAGGAGCCCAGATCCTTGGACAGATTGCGCATGTGCGACGATTGCCGGGTTATCGACATGACGGAAGGGGAAACTCATCCCTGGGCGTCAAAGCAACGGGGCACCAAGACAACGGACGACTATCTTAAAGAGCGTGAAGAACTGCGCCAGCAGGCGGCCAGGGCAATGGAAGAAGATTCTTCCGAAGAAGACCAGGGCTAGCTTTTATCAAGACCCGTGTGCGCCAGAATGAAATCGGCGATGGCGGGAACGTCGTTCAGGTCGATCAGGGGAACTGTCAATCCGTCTATGGGGCCATCCCCCGCAACAGCGAGGATATTGTCGTCGTCAGGGGCCAGAAGTTCCTGTTCATGGTCGTGGCGAAAGACTTCCAGCTTGTCGTGGCTTTCACGCTTGAAGCCCTCGACAAGCAACAGGTCGACCGGTTCAAGCTTTTCTATTAATTCGTGCAGTGGCGGTTCCGGTACGTCGCGAAGCTCACGCACCAATGACCAGCGACCGGCAGACGCCACCATGACCTGTTTGGCGCCCGCGTGGCGGTGGCGATATGAATCCTTGCCCGGTATGTCGATTTCTACCTGGTGATGGGTATGCTTGATAGTCGACACTTCAACCCCCCGCGCCGTCAGTTCAGGGATCAGTTTCACAAGAAGTTCTGTTTTGCCGCTGCCGCTCATGCCAACGATGCCGAATATTTTCATTTTTATTGTTAGTCCTCATCGTCTCGTTCGCCCGCCACGGCATTTACCAAATCGCGGAAGGAATCTCCCCCCGTTGTATCCTTGCCCGCATAACCCGGCGCATAAATGACCACCGCCGGTGCGCCGCCTTTCAGGGCGGCCTGACTGGCTTTGTGAAATGCATCATCGAGGGAGGAAAAATGAACCGTCGATAGATATTCCTTCATATATTCGCTTAGCGCCAGGCCAGCCTCGCCGAAAAGATACGCCCCTTTGATTCGTTCCGATACGTTTTTCAGTGGCTCTTTGGTGGTTAAATTTACTTCTCCCTGGCCCCCGGCAATCCAGTGAATGTTTTCATAACCGGAAAAACTGCTGGCCGCACATTCAAGGGACGAGGCGGCGGCATCGTTTATGTAAAGGACGCCGCCAATTTTTTCGATTGTCTCGCGATGATCGACAAGACCGGGGAAGCTGTTGATAGCCGCCATGGCCGCGTGGGGCTGAACCCCGATGGCCCGAACAGTTGCGAAGGCGGCGGCGACGTTGGCCTGTGCATGAGGACCGGCAAAATGCGGAATTGAAGAAAGGTCCATGACCGCTACGGGGTCGCCTTTATCGAAACTGTCGTACAGGGTGCTTTCCCTGACAAAGACGCCGCCCTGCAAATCCTGTTTGATTGAAAACGGGTAGATCCGTTGCTCCCTGGCCTTCGACAGCTTTCTGTAAATTGCCTGCGAGGGCTTGTCGTCCATACAGATCACGGCGGCGCGGGGTGTGGTCTGGCGATGAAAAAGGGGCATGGCGGCTTCGCCATTCTTGGTGTTTTCCAGATTGAGAAGAACCGCAACGTCAAAGGTAATGGAAACAGTATGGGCGATGCGAAACGGCGTCATCTCGACCACATACGCTCCCTGCATGCCCAGGGGGTCAGTGTTCAGGGCGGATGTCCCTGATAGTCCGGCCATTTCCGCCTCGCGACCAGTGACCTGCAACAGATAGGTAACAAGCGCAGCGGTTAATGATTTGCCGTGGGCGCCCGCTATGCCAACGTAGGCGGCCTCTCGTTGTGTGCGGGCAAGAAGCTCCACATCACAGATAACCTCGATGTTCTGTTCTTTGGCACGGGTCGCAAGTGCTCTGGCCGCTGGGTCATTCTTCCAGGCATGGGCGGATACAACCAGCGTGGTAAAGTCTTGAAGGTCGTCAGACGAGAAATCCCGGGGGGTTATACCGGCCTTTTCGGCCATTTCACGGTTTGCCGGATTTTCGTCCCATGCTGATAGTTCGGCTTCGCCTGCAAACAGGGCGCGCGCAGTGAACAGCCCGGCTTCATCCAGTCCATATACGGCAACGGGATAACCGGCAAAGGGGTAAACGTCAATCAACGGTTAATCAATCATCCAGGTATTCGGCGACAAGCTCGGTCAGTCCAAGAACGGGAAGGTCCATCTCGAATTCGTCAAGGGCTTCTTCCAGAACATTACGACAATTTCCGCAGGCTGTAACCAGGGCTTCCGGCCCCACTGCATCAAGCTGTCTTTTCTTGGAAATGAAAGATTTTATACGCAGTTCCTCTGCCCGGGAGTTCGAGCTGACGCCGCCACCGCCGCCGCAACAGATGTTGGCGGTGCCGCAGTTTTCCATTTCGATGAAATTATCGCTGACCATGTTAAGCAGGTTGCGGGGTTCCTGAACAATGCCGCCACGCCGGACAATCTGGCAGGGATCGTGGAAGGTAACGCGGCGATGATCCCGTTCTGATTTGGTTTTGATACGACCCTCGCGGACAAGCTGGTCAAGCAATTCCAGAATATGAATGACCTTGAAATTGTAGCTCTTGCCGACAAGATTGGGACCTTCCCAGTTCAGTGCAGAATAGGCATGACCGCATTCCGGGCTGACCACGTATTTCACCTGCAGTTTTTCAGCGGCGTCGACAATGCGCTGAACCAGCGTTGCGGCGACCTTCTTGTCACCCATCTGAATGCCGACATTGGTGGCCTCGTAGGCTTCTGTGGAAATAGTCCAGGTAATGCCGGCTTGTTTGAAGATGCGGGCCAGCGCCCCAATCACTTCGTAGAAGTTCAACACTTCCATGGCCGACAGGATAATCATGTAGTCGGCGCCCACCTTGTCTAGATCGATGGGTATGCCCACTTCTTCGGCCTGTTCGCCAACAATTTTAGCCAGAGTTTCAGGCTTGATCCCAAGCGGGCTGCCAATGGCCAACACACGTTCGGCGGCGCCCACAAGTCCTTCGGGCACCAGTCCTGCGGCGACCATGGCCTCGCGTGATTTGCGAACCAGGCCTGCGATGTCGATGCCCATGGGGCAAACGATGGTGCATCGTCCGCACAGTGTGCACGAGTCATAAAGAAGTTCTTCCCATTCCTTCAGCATGTCTTCGCTGATTTCGTCAGGGACAAGGCCAAGGGCTTTCTTGATTCCCGAAAGCGGGGCCATATGGCGCTTGTAAACCCGGCGCATGGGTTCAAGCTTCCACACGGGCGTGTATTTCACATCACCGGTTGCCTCGAAAAAAAGGCAGGCCTGGGCGCATTGACCGCAATGAACACAGGCATCCAGGTAGGCTGCTGCCGATGCGTCAATGTTGTTGGTGAATATCTCGACGGCTGCTGAAACACTCATGGCACAACTCCCCGGCGACCGAAGAAGGCCCCTGTATACCCTCGTGAAAAGACGAACGTTACCGCATGCATCAGGCGACTGAAGGGGAAATATATAAGCCACAGGTCGACAAACAGCATATGGATGGCGCGAAGGCTGTCATGACTTTCCTGCAGGGCGAGACAACCGGTCAGCATGGTAATAAAAGTCAGCCATGACGCAACGTGATCATCCCAGTCTGAAATTTTGATCATTACCGGGTCCGATATGCGACGTATCCACAACAGGATCAAACCGGCAAAAGCGAATTCGGCGCTCAGGATAAATCCCCAGCGGGGCAGGGCGACCCAATCGAAGCCGACAACATTTTCTTTCAGGAACAGTACATGGGGCGCGGCGTAGACCAGCAGGACAAACAGGCCCAGATGAAACATGTATCCGGCGATCAGATGGTAGCGGGTCCGGAAAGAAAAGCCGCCATGGGGTACGAAGTGCAGGAACTGGCCCTTGATCGCCCCCACCAGGGCGGAAGCCCGGGGAATTGAAATATCCGGCCTGCGGCCAAACCTGACAATACCGACAATGCGCCACAGGGCACCAGCAATGAACACCACACAGGCGACCACCCAAAGGGGCCCTTCTACAAAATCAAGAAACATTACATAGCTCCCCTTAACAATTCCCGCGGCTATTTATTGACCGTCATAACCTGCGCGGTCATTCAGCAGGCATTTCGTCCCGCGCTGCAACCTGTTCGCTCCCGTCTATATCAGTTTCAGTGGATCCCATCACCTGTTTCGCCCACCAGCCGTGATGTTCGTCGGCCCAGTTTTCATCGACAGTTCCCTGGGTCATACCTTCCAGCGCGCCTTCAACGCCGATGGTTCCCAGGTAAATATGACCCAGCGATGCGGCGATCAGCACAACGGCTGCACCGCCGTGAATAAGGTGCGCCAGTTGCAACTGCTGAACCCGTTCGGCGATCCACGGAAAATCAAGCACCAGGCCCGACCCCGATATTGCCAAGCCAGCAAAGAACAACAACCAGTACCAGCTTTTTTCAGCCAGATTGTATTTCCAACTGGGAGGCGGCGGGTCTGAGAAGAAGGCTCCCTTGAAAACCCAGCTCAAGTCGCCTTTTTGCCAGACATTGTCTTTCATATAGATGATCAGCAATATCACCAGCGCAACCACGAACAGCGGCCCCAGCAGGTTGTGGGCCTCGAGGCAGGCGCTGGCGACGACCGCCCAGGCCTCTTTGCCAATGATCGGCGAAATCGCATAACGGCCAAACATGACGAACAGGCCGGTTACGCTTAGCAGGATAAACAGACTGGCGGCAAACCAGTGTGACCATCGTTCGGCTTGTGAAAAACGGGGAATGTTTTTTCCGGACCGGCCACCTTCTATCTTGATGCGGCCATAAACCAGGAAGAACCCAATACAGGCAATCAACGACACCAGCATCAGAAGCCCGCCCCAATACGAAAGCGGGCCGTTCCTCAAGGAACGCCATTCCTCGCCGGGGGACTGAATAAGAACCGGCGTGCCGATCGCGGTTCCGGACAGGTTGAATGACTGACCCTGGCGCATCTGCCGCCAGATATCGGCGTCGCTTTTATTACCTAATGTCTTGCCGGGGACAGCCCCGCCCGTTTGGGCGTAGGCCTCGTTCTGTAGATCAAAAGAACCAGTTAGCCCGGCCGATAAAACCCAGACAAGAAGCACTGAAACAAATGCACCGCAAGCCAGACGTTTGAAGGTCAGTCTTTTATCCATCGACTCCACCATCACAATTTACTTCCCGATTGGGATTGCGCCCGTAGACGTAGTTGCTGCATTTGGGCGCTATCAAGGGCAGGTGAGGTTGGTTTGCTTGCCCCACCGACAGGCGCTGTGGAACCGGATTGATAAACGGTTCGGGTGCGCAGGTTTTCCTTTTGGCTTTTGCTCAATCCTTTATCCGGATTGCTGCCGAGGAATTTGCCAGCCTCGAAACTGAGCAAACGCCCCTGTTCCTCTTCGCGGCAAGCGCCAAGGGAAATGGTGATAAAGCCCACCACTCCCAACAACAGCATTCGTTTTCCAGTAATCGACATGCTTTAAACAGTTCCCCCGAAAGGGCCTGCTCCGTTATCAACGGGGCAGGCCATTGGGATCAAGAACCGCCTTTTTTCTCGTAGGCCGTTCCCCAACCCCAGGCGCCGGAGCCGAAGCCACGGGCGACGACACGCTCACGGTAGATATTGGAAACTTCATTTCCGTCACCACCAAGCAATGCCTTGGTCGCACACATTTCTGCGCATAAGGGTAGTTTTCCCTCGGCCAGGCGATTGGCGCCATATTTGACTTTTTCAGCATTCGAGAAGTCCTCTTCAGGACCGCCATTGCAGAAAGTACACTTGTCCATCTTTCCACGGGAACCGTAACTGCCAACCTGTGGGTACTGGGGTGCCCCAAACGGGCAGGCGTAGAAGCAGTAACCACAACCGATGCACAGGTCCTTTGAATGCAGAACGACGCCTTGATCGGTGTCGTAAATGCAGTCGACCGGGCAAACCGCGATACACGGCGCATCGGAACAATGCATACAGGCCACCGAGATGGAGCGCTCGCCAGCCCGGCCGTCATTGATGGTAACGACCCTGCGCCGGTTTATGCCCCAGGGGACTTCGTTTGCATTTTTACAGGCGGTAACACAGCCGTTGCATTCGATGCAGCGTTCGGCGTCACACAGGAATTTCATTCTTGCCATTTTCTTGATCCTCCTATGCTGCTTCGACGCGACAGAGCGTCACTTTGGATTCCTGCATCTGCGTCACCGAGTCGTATCCGTAAGTGCCGCACATGTTCGATGCTTCCCCAAGCACATAAGGGTCAGCACCTGCCGGGTATTTGTCACGCAGGCTCTTTCCTTGCCAATGGCCACCGAAATGGAACGGCATGAAGACAACGCCGGGAGCGACCCGATCCGTCACCATGGCCTTGATCAGCACCTTGCCGCCTTCCGGAGAGTGGATCCACATGTCATCGCCATTTTTGATGCCAGCGTTGTTGGCATCAACGGCGTTGATCTCGCCGAACATTTCCTGCTGCAATTCGGCCAGCCACTTGTTGGAACGACTTTCATCGCCGCCGCCTTCGTATTCAACAAGCCGACCACTTGTCAGAATGGTCGGGAAGTCCTTCGAGAAATCCTGTTTCTGGATCGACTCGTACATTGTTGGCAGGCGATAGTTTCGTGTGTCCTTGTAGGTCGGATAATCGGCAACCAGATCACGCCTTGGCGTGTACAAGGGCTCGCGATGGATTGGCACCGGATCGGGGAACGTCCAGACCACGGTACGGGCCTTGGCGTTGCCGAACGGGGCGCAACCATGCTTGATTGCGACGCGCTGGATACCGCCCGAAAGGTCGGTTTTCCAGTTGCTCTTGTCGCCAACACCCTTGGCCATAATAGCCAGTTCAGCAGCCGTCAGATCCTTGTCCCAACCCAGTTTCTGGAGCATGGCCATGGTGAATTCGGGATAACCATCCTTGATTTCCGAACCTACGGAATAGGAGCCTTCGGCAAGAAGGTTCTCACCATTTCTTTCAACGCCAAAGCGGGCGCGGAAAGTCAGGCCGCCTTCGGCCACCGGTTTGGACGGATCGTACAGGATCGGCGTACCGGGATGACCCATTTCAGGCGTGCCCCAGCAGGGCCATGGCAAGCCGTAATATTCGCCATCGCACGGGCCGCCACGAGCGAGCAGGGTGGTGCGATCAAAGGTCGACTTGTTAACCATCTGTTTTTTCATGCGTTCGGGTGATTGGCCGGTATAGCCGATCGTCCACATGCCGCCGTTGAACTCGTGGGTGATGTCCTCGATCAGGGGTTCGTTTTCATTGACCTTGATCTTTTTGAACATCTCCTTTTCGATGCCGAGTTTCTTGGCGAACAAGTACATGATTTCATGGTCGGGTTTGGATTCGAAGACCGGTTCCACGATCTTGTCGCGCCATTGCAGTGAGCGGTTTGACGCTGTTACCGAGCCATATGTTTCAAACTGTGTACAGGCTGGCAGGACATAAACACCGTCCTGGCGGTCCGGAATGACCGAAGCGAAGGTCGGCACCGGATCGATAATAACCATCAAATCCAGTTTCTCCATCGCCGTTTTCATTTCCGGCAAACGGGTTTGCGAGTTGACCGCATGGCCCCAAAGAACCATAGCCCGCAGATTGTCAGGCTGATCGATGTTCTCTTTCTTTTCAAGAACGCCATCTATCCAGCGTGATACCGGGATACCCTTGCTTTCCATCAATTTCTGGGTTGCGAAACGGCCCTTCAACCATTCGTAATCAACATCCCACACACGTGCCCAGTGCTTCCAGGACCCGGTCGCAAGACCATAGTAGCCGGGCAGGGAATGGGACAGGATGCAGAAATCGGTTGCGCCCTGAACGTTGTCATGACCGCGGAAAATATTCGCCCCGCCGCCCTGTTTGCCCATGTTACCCAACGCCAGCTGCATGATGCAGTAGGCACGGGTGTTGTTGTTGCCGTTGGTGTGCTGTGTCCCACCCATGCACCAGATGAAGGTGCCGGGACGATTATTCGCCATGATCCGGGCGACACGCCTGAGCTGCGATCCGGGAACGCCGGTGACCCTTTCGGTTTCTTCGGGCGTCCATTTCTTGATTTCGTTTTTAACTTCATCAAGACCCCAGACACGCTGACGGATGAACTCTTTATCTTCCCAGCCGTTTTCAAACACATGCCACAGGATGCCCCAGATCAGACTGACATCCGTGCCCGGACGGAAGCGGACAAATTCATCGGCATGGGCCGCCGTGCGGGTGAAGCGCGGGTCGCACACGATAAGCGCCGCGTTGTTCTGTTCCTTGGCTTTTAGCAGATGTTGCAAAGCCACCGGATGGGCTTCTGCCGGGTTGGAGCCAATAAGGAACATGGCGCGGGAATTATGAATATCGTTGTACGAATTCGTCATCGCGCCGTAGCCCCAGGTGTTGGCAACCCCGGCAACCGTTGTCGAGTGACAAATACGTGCCTGATGGTCCCCGTTGTTCGATCCCCAGAAGGCGTAGAGCTTGCGGAACAAATAGGACTGTTCGTTATTGAACTTGGCCGAACCCAGCCAGTAAACGGAATCGGGGCCGGATGTCTTGCGGATGTCCAGCATCTTGTCGCCGATTTGATTGATGGCCTCGTCCCAGGAAACGCGTTTCCATTTACCGCCCTCAAGTTTCATTGGATATTTCAGGCGGCGTTCGTTATGGGCGTGTTCGCGAACACTGGCGCCTTTGGCGCAATGGCTGCCAAGGTTGATCGGGCTGTCGAAGTCAGGTTCCTGACCGGTCCAGACACCGTCTTTAACTTCGGCAATGACACCACATCCGACCGAACAGTGGGTGCAAACGGATGCAATGCGCTTGACCTTGTCGCCGCCAGCGGCTTGTGCAGCAGCGGGTTGGACATTGCCCAGTGTTGTCGCAGATGCCAAGGCGATACCGCCTGCGGTGAGTCCGGAATTACGCAGGAATGTGCGTCGGTCGATGGCGCCGCCAATGGACCCGGCGAGAGCCTGGGTCAGACGCGAGCTTTTAGATTTCCCGTGGGATTTTTTGATCAACATGTTCATCCTCCCCTTTAAAACCGCGCCAGCGAATAATACGTGCGGACATGTTCCGTTTCCTGATAACCCCCATTAGACGCGGGTTGTTCCACCCCAGCCTCGGCAGGGGAAGGGGCTGTGCTGAGCGCCGTCATGGCGGCGGCACTGGCCGAAAAAGCCGCTCCTTTCAGGAATTCGCGCCTAGGTAGGGCCTGTTTCTTGGTTTCAGATTTCTTGTCGCTCATATTGTCCTCCACTTCCATTCCGGTAGATGCCGGAAATTGAACCGTTTCAACACGGGCCAACTTCAGGCCGCCAATTCAAATGCCTGTTCTTCGATTTCCATCAACAGCAGGCCGATTGTCCCAACATGGACATACAAAAAAGCGTTTTCGGCCTTTTCAAGATCAGCAAAAAAATTCGATGCCCACGGCATAAGGTGGGTTTTGAAAAAGGATTGTTGGCAGGCATCGCCATCCGGGCCGCGATAGCCAAGGATCAGCGTATGCATAATTTCAAGTTCTGTAGCGATGCAGTCTTCGGGTTCTGTCGCCTTTGGATCGCCCTGTAGACCCAGACGATTAAGATCACTTCGCAAATCGGCCAACGGTTTGTCATAAAGTAATCCGCTCAGGTAATGAGAGGCATAAGGCAGCAATTCGCCCCCGGCGCCGACGCCATAAAACAATCTGGTGAACTCGTCGCTTAACTCTTCAAGAGTGGTGGCGCTGGCCGCCACAGCCAATGCACCCAAAGCCCTGCCCATTGGGCTGTCGTTACCTTGAAGGGAGCGCATCAGATCAAGGGTTTCAGAGTCGGGAGGTTTTGAAAGAAGGGTTGATAGCAACGCATAAAAACGGGCACGAAGAAATTCTTCGTCACCTTCGCTCTGCGAAATTTGTCCTCCCTGATCGTCAGTCATTCATAACAACCCCTCCTGGGGCCTTGGCGTTATGGAGACAGCTAGGCTTGTTCTAGTATTTAAAACTGCCATTTATCATTTTATTTGAAGGGATTGTCGTACCTAAGTCAATTGGTATGATTTTAAATACGAATGCGGCAAACCCAGTTTTCCTGCAAGTGATTAGAATCGCTCTTACATCATTTTTTACTAATATTTATCTTTTTCACCATGCGGAAACCCATTGTCAGTAAACCCCGCAAACTGATCAGGCGTATCCACATCCGGAGAGGGTTGTTCTTCCTCTTCAATCGGGTCGGGCGCGGCGGCGTCAACGGTTTGCCCGTCTTCAACGTCAACATCTTCAGCAATTTCGTCGTCGTCGTCGTTTACAAAACCCTTGCCGACAAGGTAGGCGGTTTCGACAGCCATTTTGACAATTCCCAGCTTTGAATAATCATCATCGTAATCATTCAGCCCATCCAGATTGGCGAAGACGGGATCGCTTCTCCAGAGTTTCTGCATCGCCTTGTGCGCCAGTTCTTCGGGAACGTTTTCCCCCAGGAACGGTGTGTAGTCGGAATCACCATCAAGGGAATCGATGGATGGTAATTCAGGCGGCGGAACTTCCTCGGTCGGCTCTGTCGTTTCATCAATATCAGCAGGGAGGGACGCCAGTTCTTCATTGCCCGGTGGAATGTCATTGTTTAGCGCGGTGTTACTTGTTTTGGTAAGTTTGTTTCTGGACCAGCGCTTCAGGAATTCCTCATCAGCCATGGGGAGGTGGTCTCCGATCACTGCGCGCCTTGCGTGGATCATAGGCCTTGCGCTTGCGCTTCTTGAACGGAACTTCAACATGATGACGCTCGACAAAAGCATGGACCCAGGCGTGGATCACCTGGGGCATCGCCGTGCCTTCAACCCATTCATCGCCGCTTTCGTCATAGCCTTCGGCTTCGAACGGGCAAACGGTGGCTTCGAAGGGTGTCACCTCGTGTTCATGGGCGTTTTCTTCTTCCGGGCGCATGATGACAAATACCTGCGGGATCGCTTGACCCAGGTTGACCTTGTAGCCTTCAGTTTCTCGCTTGAATAATTCGATGGTCTTGCTGCCGGCGTAAAAGTGAGTCCAGCCGTCACCATTGCGCAGCACCTGCCAGTCGGGCATGTCCTGTTTACCCGGAATGACGCCTGCCAGCTTCCAATGGTAATCGGACCATTGATTGTCTATATCGCGGCGCTCAAGAACGATGCCAACATCCATCTTCGAGAGAATGTCTTCAGCGGGGGCGCTATCAGATTTATCACTCATTGGTCAGCCTTTTATTTCGCTCCAAATGCAACAATATCATAAATTCACTTAAACGCAGTGTCTTCAACTGCCCTTGTCGCCGTTTGTCACTTCCATCAAATAATCGATCAACATATTCAGGTCTTCCGGATCGCTGACTTTCTGAATCGGCATTTTGGTTCCCGGAACAAACTTGTCAGGCCCAATAAAAAATAACTGACGCACGGTTTTCCGGGTCCAGGTAACTCCCAATGTGCGCATGGCCTCAGAATAATTATAGTCGCCGAGCGATCCGGACAAACGCCCGAACAGGCCCTCAAGGTGGGGACCGGAACGATGTTTGCCGTTTGGAGTCAGTGAATGGCAGATAGCACATTTGCGGAACAAGCGTGCACCGGGATGATTGCTGGAAAGCCAGGGCTTTTCTTCCACCATCGCCATTTCACTTTCCGTCGGGCCAATCCTGTCGCCGGTTTCCAGATGCCAGATGCGCACGGCTTCATCTGATCCTGATGAAATGGCGAAGCGCCCATCGGGAGAAAAGGCCACGGCCCAGACCGGCCCTTCATGAGCTTCAATTCGCCTTAACAGTCGACCGCTGGACAAATCCCATAAATTGACTATGCCGTCGTGTCCGCCTGACAAGGCCCGAAAACCATCAGGCGTAAACGCCGTTGAATAAACCGGCCCGTCATGTCCTTTTAAGGTGAGCATCGTATTGCGGTCTGGCGGGAACCACAGGCGGACGCTGCCATCAATGCCGGCCGACAATAACCGTGACCCGTCGTAGGAAACCACAAGCCGGGTTATGGCCATTGCATGGCCGACAAAATCACCAATAAATTCACCCGTTTCGGCGACCCACAGTCGAACCCTGCCATCCTTGTGGCCGGTAAACAGAACATCACCATTCAGGCCAAAGGCAAGGGTGTTGACGTCGGAACTCATTTTTAGAAGGGCACGTTGGCTGCCGTCCTGAAGGCTCCAAAGCCGAACGGTTCCGTCCCAGCTTGCCGATGCAAATGTTTTTCCGCCCGGCCGCAGGGCGAGCGCCATGACATGCATTCCATGGCCTGTAAAAGAAGCAATGACTTTTGCCGTCTTCAGGTCCCATCTAAGGATGGCGCCGTCTTTACCAGCGCTCAGGGCGCTTTTGCCATCGGGCAGGAAGACGGCGGTATTGACGGGGCCGGTATGGGCATCCAGAAGTTTTAGATTTTGCTGGGTGGCGAAATCCCACAGGCGGATAGAATAATCAAAGCTTGCCGTCAGCACCTGTGCACCATCCGGCGAAATGGCAATATCGCGAACCATGCCGCCGTGCCCGATCAGATCGGCCCTTGCTCCCCCGCAAAAAAGAAGAAATGCAACAACCAAGGCGCTTGCCATCCGTGGGTGCGGATACAATGACATCGTCAATTCTATCCCTGTCTGCCTTAACCTTTTGATCGATCTCAAAATATTTAATGGCTAACAGTAACGTTTCAAGTCACCAGTCAATATTGGCTGCTATCACTCAGACGCCCAATTACGGCAAAATACTCCCTGCCGTATGATCCCTGGCGTCGTCTCGCAATTCTACGCGGCGGATTTTTCCCGAGATAGTCTTGGGCAGGGCATCCATGAAAACGATCTCGCGAGGATACTTGTAGGGCGCGGTCAGGTTTTTTACAAAATCCTGGATGTCTTTCTTCAACGCCTCGCTGGCTTCAAATCCGGGGGCAAGGGTGACGTAGGCCATGACAATTTCGGTGCGTGCCGGATCGGGCTTGCTGACAACAGCTGATTCCGCGACGGCTTCATGTTCGATCAGGGCGCTTTCAACCTCAAAGGGGCTGATCCGGTAGCCGGACGACGTGATGATGTCATCCGACCGTCCAACGAACCAGAAATAGCCATCCCTGTCCCGGGTTGCCGTATCGCCTGTAAAGTACCATCCATCATGAAACACCTTGGCGGTGCCTTCTTTATCCTTGAAGTAGCCCCTGAACAGTCCCGGCGGGTAAGGATCGGTGATGCGAACGGCAATATGGCCGACCTCGTCATCGGCGACAACATTCCCCTCATCGTCGACAATATTCACATCAACGCCGGGAACGGGCCTGCCCATGGAACCGGGCCTGATTTCCATGCCCGGAAAGTTGGCGACAATATTGACTGTCTCGGTCTGTCCATATCCGTCATGCACATCGCAACCGGTGGCCTTTTTCCACGAACGCATGGCTTCAGGATTCAGCGGTTCACCTGCCCCGATGCAATGGCGCAGGGAACTCAAATCCGCTTTCGAGACATCTGTCTGCGCAAGAATGCGATAAATCGTCGGTGGGGCGCAGAACGTCGTGACCTTGTGCCGTTCGATAATTTTCAGGTGCATGTCAACGTCGAAACCTTCGCCGTCATAAAGCAAAACGGTTGATCCTGCCAACATGGGCGGAAACATCAATCCCCACGCCGCCTTGGCCCAGCCGGTATCGGTCAAGGTCCAGTGCACGTCGTCCTCGCCAAGGTCGGCCCAGTAATCGCCGGTAATGGCATGGGCTGCGCCGTAGGAATGATCCCGTCCCACCATTTTGGGCATGGACGTGGTGCCGGATGTAAAGTAGATCAGCATTAAATCATCGGCGCGAACCTTCGGGGCTTTTTCAAGATCAAGCTCGTCGGAAGCGGCGGCACAGGCGGAGTCAAAGCCGGTCCATCCTTCGCGATCTTCGCCAATGACAATCAGATGTTCCAGACTGGGGCAATTGCTTTTGATCTGGTCAACCTTGTCGGCGTGTTCCCTGGTGACGATGGCGAGCCTGGCTTCGGCGCGGTTGATGCGATATTCGATGTCCTTGGCGGTAAGCAGGTTGGTGCCGGGCATGGAGACTGCGCCGACCTTCATGGCCCCAAAAAGCACATAGTACCAGGATGCCAGGCGAGGGATCATGACAAAGGCGAAGTCACCTTTTTCAACGCCCAGGTCCAAAAGTACATTGGCGAAGCGATTGGACGTACGATCCAGGTCAGAATAACTTAAATGCTCAACATTTTCGCCGGAACGATTAATGGCGATAAGCGCCGTTTTGTCTTTTTCCCGCGCCCGCTTTCCAACAATATCTATGGCAAAATTGAAAAACTCAGGTAGTTCAAACGAAAAGTTTTTTCTTGCGCTTTCGTAATCGAACGCAGGGACATCCGGAGTCATCTATTTTTCCTTATCTGACGATTGTTTTGGAACCTCAGGTTGATACATCAAACCGGGGTTTCTCCACTTGATATTTTTCGCCAAGATCTGAATTAATTTCCCAGTAATCCTTTCAATCCGCCGCCCAGGCTCTTGCCAATTGCGCCAAGTGGGTTGGAACTTTCTTCCTCTTTTGCCGGGGCCGGTGCCGACGAGCCGCTTGTTTCCTGTTTGGGAGCTTCGGCGGACTTCATCTCACCGGGGACGACCGCCTTGCCAGCCAGGGCCGGGGTGCAGTAGTCGTTGGAGTCGGTACTGAGCACGGTACTCTTGGCGACTTTTTCGACCAGCAGGGACAAGCCCATGGTGGCGATGGCCCCTGCGGTACGCGCAGCACCGGCGGCGACATTACCGGCGGCTCCGGCCATGTCCACATGCCAGTCCGGCTTGGCGAAGGTGCCGTCAACGTCCACCGGAACCATTGCGACGGTTGCAAGATTGGCTTTCTTGGCGCGGGGATCGACTCTCAGTTTCAGGGTTTCGTCAGCCAGATTGGCGCTGCCAGTGCCGACGACGGAAATGCCACCGGTTTCAAAGACGATGGCGTGGGCATTCGCCATGCCCTTGGTGATTTTGAAATCCACGACCCCGCAAATGATTTTCTTGTCATCCTTACTTTCGAAGACATTCAGAAGATCGCTTGAAACGACGTTCAAGGCGCCGCTTTCAAGTTTGCCGTCCTTGGTGACGACGCGTGTCGTACCGTTCAGTCCCGCCATTAACTGACGGACGGATGTTCCGGCACCGGATACATCGACATTTACATCAACCTTGCCGGTTGCCATGTCAGAGAGCCCTTTTTGTGACAGCAACAAACCGTAATCAAGCTGATCGACACTGATTTTGGCTTTCAGATCGGCCATGGCATTCGAGGCATCCAGCAGGACATTGCCATTGATCTTGCCACCGGCGACAACAGCCCCCAGCGGATTGACGTCAAGGCGACCGTTTTTAAGGCTCAGATTTACCGTGACGTTGGTAATTTCCATGCCTTCGACGATGATCTTGCCAGCATCGAACCTGACATTGGCGTCAGCGGCTTTCAGGCCGTCCAGCGGTAACGGGTCATTCGGGAAGACGCGTCCGTCATCATTTTTGGCCGGGGCGGGGGCTGCCCTGGCTTCGTCCTTGGGAAGCAACTCATCAAGGTTCAGGGTATCGGTTTTCAACACCACGTCCACGGCGGGGCGCTTTCCACCAAGATCAGCGGCAACGCTCCCTTTGACGGCGAGCGGACCAATGGCCGCATCCAGGTTGCCCAAGGAAATTTTCGTTGGCCCGTCCAGCTTCAGTACTGAGGCGATTTTGAATGAGCCTTTAACGGGGAGTTCCATGCCTTTTAGGGTGGGTTCAAGAGCCGCTGCCGCATTCAGGGTTTCCGCCAGTGATCCGCCATTGATAGCGAGTTTCAGGTCGGCCATGGGATTGCCGTCCGGTACACCCAATTTGCCGTCCAGACCAATGTTGACCTTCAGGGCTGCGATGTCGAGCTTGACCGGGAACATGCCGCCGCCACCCATAGCACCAAGTGAGCCTAACTGGCCGCCAACACTAAAGTCCTGGCCGTTGACGGTGCCCTTGATCATCAGGTCGAGTGGAGAGCTGAGACCACCGGATTTAAGGTCGACGGTGGCAAGTTTCAGGGCGTATTCCTGCCCGGCCTGCGCATCCTTATAAGTGACGTTGACATCTTTCAGGCTGACGGAATTGACCACGGGCAGGGTCGCATCGCCGCCCCCGGAGGTGCTTTCCTCTTTGGCGGCCGGTGCGCCAAATTCCCAGTTGGCTTTGCCGGATTTATCTTTTTCAGCAAGCACCTCGACGCCTTCAAGAATAACCTGATTGATCTGGATTTCGCCTGATAATAACGGCATCAGCGACATCTCGGCAGCGAAGCGCTTGACGGATACCATGTTGGGGCTGGAACCCCAGGAAGCGTTGGAGAAAGTGACGCCATCGACCGCGACACTGGGTGTCAGCGAAATCGAAAGGTTGAGATCACCGGCTATGGTCAGGTCGCGACCCGTCGCCGCCTTGGCCTGTTCGGCGATCATGCCCTTGTATTGATTAAAGTCTATGGATTTTATGATGGCGATGCCAGCAACGATCAAGGCGATAAACAATACACCAATGGCGGAAATAATTTTAATGGCCTTACTCATGGGAAATCCTCCAGCATCTCTTAAATTGAGTTTTTTTATAGTGGTCCTAATATAGGCATAACCAGCATGGATTTGGAGTCCCCTTAATTTTTGGCAAATCAGGGAGTGTAGACGATCCGGTATATAACTCCCTGACGGTCATCTGAAACTAGCAGGGAGCCGTCAGGAAGTTCGCTGACATCGGCAGGCCTGCCCCAGGATCTGGGGCCTTGCAGCCAGCCTTCGGCGAAGGGTTCCCACGACAGGGCCTCGCCATTTTCATCGAAACGAACCCGCGCTATGCGGTAGCCGTCCGGGATTGTACGGTTCCACGAACCATGCTGGGCGACAAAGGCATCATGTTGCATTTCTTTGGGAAACTGCGAGCCACGATAAAAATGCAGGCCAAGCGGGGCGACGTGAGCGCCAAAAAGGACAACAGGTTGAACGGCGTTTGCAGGTGGGGTTTCTTTTTTGAACTTACTGGTTCGGCTGTCGCCGCCACCAAAATAGGGATAGCCAAAGTGAAGTCCCGCATTGGGGGCGTGGTTCAACTCTTCGGGCGGGATGTCATCCCCCATCTGATCGGCGCCATTGTCTGTGAAATGAAGCACAGCGGTTTTCGGGTGGAAATCCAGGCCCACTGAATTGCGGATGCCATGGGCGAATATGCTGACGTTGCCGCCATCCGGGTCCATGCGAAGGATGGTTCCCTGATTGCCTTCGGGCATGCAGATGTTACACGGCGTTCCAACCGCCACATAAAGTTTGCCATCGGGGCCGAAGGCCAGGTCTCGGCGACCATGCCATGCGCTGTCTGTCAGGTCGTCGTAAATTATTTCCGGCTTGGCTTTGACAAGCGCTTCGATGCTGTCGCCCCGATATCGGCTGATGCGATGTTGCTCGCCCACATACAGGAAGCCCTCGCGCCAGGCGACGCCGTGGGGGACTTTAAGCCCGCCTTTCAAATGCCATGTTGATCCGGCCAGCCCGTCTTTAAAGGAAATGGCAATAACAGAATCATTTATGCTGCCGACAAAAACCGCATTCAATTGCGGGGAAACGGCGATTGAGCGGGCCCCCGGCGCCTTGGCGAATATTTTTATTGAGAATCCCGGGGGCATTTTTATTTGAGAAAGCGAGTCTGGAGAGTCTGCTCTTGCGGAGATACTGAAAGCGCAAAAGACAACGAAGGCGGTAAGAAATCGGTAGATTAATTTGTCGCTCATCATCCTGCCCGGTTTTTCTGTTGTGTGGGAAAATCGAATTAAGTGTAGCAAATCAAGACGATTGAGGAAATCATGGGGCAAGGAAAATAAGGATATGGATTTAAAGCATGACCGATTCCCTGGATAAAGCAGCGCTTAACTACCACCAGTTGCCGAAACCCGGCAAACTGGAGGTCGTCGCCACAAAGCCGCTTGCGACACAGCGTGATCTGGCGCTGGCCTACTCGCCAGGCGTGGCCGCGGCGTGCAGGGAAATCGTCGATGATCCTGCCAATGCGTCCAAATATACCTCGCGTGGCAACCTTGTCGGTGTGGTAACCAACGGCACCGCCGTTCTGGGACTGGGCTCCATCGGACCGCTGGCGTCAAAACCGGTAATGGAAGGCAAAGCGGTCCTGTTCAAGAAATTCGCAGGCATTGATGTCTTCGATATCGAAATCGATGAAACCGACCCGCAAAAGATGATCGACATCATCGCCAGTCTTGAGCCGACTTTTGGCGCCATCAATCTTGAAGACATCAAGGCGCCGGAATGCTTCACGGTAGAGGCCGAACTGCGCAAGCGCATGAATATTCCGGTTTTCCATGATGATCAGCACGGGACGGCCATCGTATCGGGCGCGGCCATCTTCAATGGTCTTCGGGTTGTCGGGAAGGAATTCGCGGACGTCAAACTGGTTTCGACCGGCGGCGGCGCTGCGGGGATCGCCTGCCTGAACCTGCTGGTATCCATGGGGCTTAAGCGCGAAAACATCGTCCTGATTGACCGTATCGGCGTCGTCTACAAAGGCCGGACCGAAGAAATGGATCCGCAAACGCAGGGCTATGCAATCGAAACCAAGGCGCGAACTCTGGACGAGGTCATTGACGGCGCTGATATTTTCCTCGGGCTGTCCGCTCCCGGTGTGCTGACCAAGGACATGGTCAAGCGCATGGCAGACAGGCCGATCATTATGGCTTTGGCGAACCCGGTACCGGAAATTTCTCCTGATGACGTCAAGGCGGTCAGGCCCGACGCGGTTATCGCCACCGGACGCTCGGACTTCCCCAATCAGGTTAACAATGTGCTGTGTTTTCCGTTCATTTTCCGTGGTGCGCTGGATGTCGGGGCGACCACCATCAACGAGGAAATGAAGGTCGCCTGCGTTAAGGCCATCGCCAATCTGGCCATGGCCGAATCATCGGAAGTTGTCGCCAACGCCTATCGCGGCGAGGATTTGATGTTCGGTCCCGAATATCTGATTCCCAAGCCGTTCGATCCGCGGCTGATTGTGGAAATTGCCCCCGCCATCGCCAAGGCCGCCATGGACAGCGGTGTGGCGACCCGACCGATTAAGGACTTCGAGGCCTATCTGGAGGAGTTGAACCGCTTCGTGTTCCGCTCCGGCATGTTGATGAAGCCGATTTACGAGCGCGCCAAGCGCCATCCCAAACGCCTGGTTTATACGGAAGGGGAAAGCCGTCGTGTGCTGCGCGCCGTTCAGGTCGTGGTTGATGAAGGCCTGGCCCGTCCCATTCTGATCGGCCGTCCCGATGTGATTGAAGCCCGAGTCGAAAAACTGGGCCTCAGGCTTCAGGTAAACCGGGATTACGATATTTGTAACCCGGAAGACGATCCCCGTTATGAAGATTATTGGCGCACTTTCCACAAGATCACGGAACGCAAGGGCGTATCGCCCGACGCGGCGCGTACCATCGTTCGCACCAACACCACGGTGATCGCCGCCCTGATGGTCTATCGCGGCGAGGCCGATACGATGATTTGCGGCACTTACGGCCAGTACACATGGCATTTGAAATATATTCTTGATGTTCTGGGCATGGCCAAAGGTGTCAGGGATGTATCGGCGCTCAGCACCCTGATTTTGCCAAAAGGGACGTTCTTCTTTTGCGACACCCATGTTTCCCAAAATCCAGGCGTCGATGAACTGGTTGAGATGACGGAAATGGCCTGCAAAGCCGTCAAACGATTTGGCGAAGTGCCCAAGGTGGCCCTGTTGTCTCATTCAAACTTCGGTTCAACGGATTCTGAATCAGCACGCAAAATGGCCGAGGCAACAGGAATTTTGAGGAAAACCCAACCGGACATAGAGATCGAAGGCGAGATGCACGCGGACACAGCCTTGAACGAAGAATTGCGAATGCGAATTTTCCCAAACTCGCGCTTGAGTGGACAGGCAAACCTGCTGATCTTCCCGACACTGGATGCGGCAAACTCAGCTTTCAATCTGGTCAAGGTTCTGGGTGAGGGGATATCGATTGGTCCCATCCTGTTGGGGGCGGCCAAACCGGTTCACATCGTCACCCCGTCAATTACGGTTCGGGGCCTCGTCAACATGAGCGCCGTTTGTGTCGTCGACGCCCATGTAGACAGTAAAAAACGGAAAGATTAAGAACCGGGAAAAGCGTCAGTAGCGAAGGTCTCGATCATTTTTAACAACACCTTCAGTTCATCGAGGGTGATCGAGTTACAGCGGGCGTAGCCGGTGAAGCGTTCCGTGTAAAATTGACGGGTTCGCGCCACTGCGTGATTGAAAGACCACTCGCCGTTATGGTTGGGCCTTCGGGCGCGCTCAAGGATTTCGCGATGATCTGTAGTGATCTCGCCTTTGAATTCGTTGAACCAGTGATCATGGGCGGGCATGGCTACACATACTCTCCGGCGGCATGACCGGACGCCCATGCCCATTGGAAGTTGAAACCGCCCAGATGGCCGGTAACGTCAATTACCTCGCCGATGAAATATAGCCCCGGCACTTTTTTTGCCTCGAAGGTTTTCGATGAAATTTCGCTGGTATCGATGCCGCCAGCGGTAACTTCAGCGGTGCGAAACCCTTCGCTGCCCTTGGGCGTCATTCGCCATTCATTGACTGCGAGGCCAAGCTGCCGGAGCTTTTTGTCAGGGATGTCGGCCAGTTTTACATCGAGCCCACAGTCATCGGTGATTGATTGGGCCAACCGCTTTGACAGAATTTCCGCCAATATTGTAGCGGGAAACTGTTTGGGGCGGCTTGATTTTGCGTCTTTCAGAAACGCAAAAACATCTTTTCCCGGCGCCATGTCGATGACGATTTCCTTGCCAATGGTCCAGTAAGACGAAATTTGCAATATCGCCGGGCCGCTTAACCCCCGATGGGTGAAAAGCAGGGCTTCGGAAAACTGGACATTGTCGCATCTGACAGAGACATCGACAGAGACACCGGCTAATTTTTTTGTGCGGGCCAGGAGTTCCTCATCGAAAGTAAGGGGCACCAGTCCGGCCCGGGGCTGTACCACCTGAATGCCAAATTGCTTTGCCAAAGTGTAACCAAATCCAGTAGCTCCCATCTTTGGCACGCTGGGACCCCCCGTTGCCACCACCAGCGACCTGCAGGAATAGTCTCCACGATCCGTCTTCAGGCGAAAACCGACATCGACCTGCGTAATTTTTGTGTTAGCTTGAATTGTGACGCCGGTGTCCTCACACTCCTTGAGCAACATATCGATGATTTGCTTCGCCGAGGTGTTGCAAAAAAGCTGTCCCAGTGTTTTCTCATGCCAGGCGATGGAATGTTTTTCCACCAGCGCGATAAAGTCCAGTTGTGTGTAGCGGCTGAGTGCAGAAACGCAGAAACGCGGGTTGGCGGACAGGAAGTTGGTCGGCTTAACATAAAGATTGGTAAAATTGCAGCGCCCGCCGCCGGATATGCGAATTTTCCCGGCCACCTTTTTGGCGTGATCCAGAACCAGCACCTTGCGTCCGCGCTTGCCTGCTTC
>JADHSW010000005.1 GCA_016776705.1 Rhodospirillales bacterium | reverse complement strand
AAGACCGGCGCAACCCATTCGCTGCCCGTCATGTGCCAGCATTGCGAAAACCCGCCCTGTGTCGATGTTTGCCCAACAGGCGCTTCCATGCGCCGCGCCGACGGTATCGTTCTGGTTGACCGTCACACCTGCATCGGTTGCCGCTATTGCATGATGGCCTGCCCTTACAAGGCGCGCTCCTTCGTCCATGAGGACGTGCGAGGCCAGAAACCGCATATGCCGCGCGGTAAGGGAACGGTTGAATCGTGTACCCTGTGCGCTCATCGAATCGATATTGGCGGCACGCCCGCCTGTGTGGAAGCCTGCACCGAAAAGGCCGGAAACGAAGCCATGATGTTCGGCGATCTGAATGATCCAAACAGCGACATTGCCAAAGAACTGGCGAAACACGTCACCACCCGTTTGCGCGCCGATCTGGGCCTTGAGCCCGGCGTTCACTATCGTGGCTTTTAAGAGAGGATAATAAAAATGAAACCGATCCTCTTCACCCAGATTGACGGAAATTCCAGCGGCTATTGGACTTTGCTTGGCTTGTTAGCCGCCTTTACCGCCGCCGCACTGGGCGCAACTTGGTACATGGAACACAACGGCCACTGGGTCACCGGGATGACCAATCAGATCGTCTGGGGCACCCCGCATGTGTTTGCCGTGTTCCTTATTGTCGCTGCTTCCGGTGCCTTGAATATCGCCTCGATATCGTCCGTTTTCGGGCGTGTCATGTACAAGCCCCTGGCCCGGCTTTCGACCCTGGTTGCGCTTGCCTTGCTGGCCGGTGGCCTGATGGTGCTGGTGCTTGACCTGGGGCGGCCAGACCGCTTGATCGTGGCCATGACCAAGTACAACTTCAAATCCATTTTCGCCTGGAATATTTACCTGTACACCGGCTTTTTCGTCGTTGTTGGCATCTACATGTGGATGATGCTGGAACGGCGTATGAACCGCTATACCAAAATCGCCGGTTTTGCAGCCTTTATCTGGCGACTGGCGCTGACCACCGGTACCGGTTCGATCTTTGGTTTTCTGGTCGCCCGTCAGGCCTATGACGCCGCCATTATGGCACCGATGTTCATCATCATGTCGTTTTCCTTTGGGTTGGCGATCTTCCTGCTGGTTTTGATGGTCACCTGCAACACCACCGAACGCCCCCTGGGCGACGCCATGATCGTCAAGCTGAAAAACCTGTTGGGCGTGTTTGTCGCCGCCGTGCTTTATTTCGTCAGCGTGCACCACCTGACCAACCTGTACGCCACCGAACATCACGCGGTTGAGGCCTTTATCCTTCGCGATGGCGGTATCTACACGACGGTGTTCTGGGTTGGTCAGATCCTTATCGGTGGCATTGCCCCGCTGGCCCTGCTTTATCATCCGGCAACGGGTAAGGACCGCAACATGATCGCGCTTTCCTGCGCCATGATCATTGTCGGCGGATTGGCGCAGATTTACGTAATTATCATCGGTGGACAGGCATTCCCGCTGTCGATCTTCCCGGGGTACGAGGTTTCCAGCAGTTTCTATGACGGCGTCGTCGCATCCTATACGCCAAGCCTGCCTGAGTTGGTGTTAGGCCTCGGCGGCTTTGCAACGGCATTCCTGATCGTGGCTGTTGCCATAAGGGTGCTTCCCTTCCTGCCTTCAACTCTGGCCGACGCCGATGTCGACCCACATTATGTCGCGCCGCCGGAACCCGAAGAGGAACCGGCTGAAGAAGCAACTGATGCTGACGAGGCTACTGAGCCCGCTTAACGTCTGCCTATTTTACGAAAATTGTTGTATAGGAACCTTTTAAAGGGTTTTTAACCAGTTTCGGAGACGTCTGATGTGCCGATGGATTGCCTACAGCGGAGAGCCTATATTCCTGCAAAAGCTTATTGCTGATCCGGAAAACTCGCTGCTTTCACAAAGCCTGCACGCCCGCGAGGCCAAGGTCGAAACCAATGGTGATGGATTTGGTTTCGGCTGGTACGCCCACCGCGAGGTACCCGGACACTACCGGGAAATACTTCCTGCATGGAATGACGAAAACCTGCGCAGCCTGTCCGGGCAAATCAGATCGCCAATGTTCTTTTCCCATATACGCGCGTCCACCGGCACCGCCACCAACCGCTCCAATTGCCATCCCTTCGTACAGGGCCGCTGGCTGTTCATGCATAACGGTCAGGTCGGCAGTTATGACAAGGTGCGGCGAAATCTGGAAGCCATGATCCCTGATGATTTATATTGCAGCCGTCTGGGCACCACCGACAGCGAGGCCCTGTTCCTGGCCGCCTGTGGATTTGGCCTGGATGAAGACCCTTTCGGTGCGGTCTGCGCAATGATTGATGATGTTCTGGACATAATGGATACCGCCAAGGCGACGTCTCCGTTTCGCTTCACCGCCGCATTTGCCGATGGTAATGATATTTATGCATTCCGCTACAGCAGTGACGATCAGGCGCCGACCCTTTACCACTGCAAGGAAGATAACTGCCTGTTGATTGTCTCCGAACCCCTGGACGAGGGCGAACGCGACTGGCAAGCCGTCCCCCAGGGACACGCAATCATCGGCAACGGGAAAGAAGGCGCGCCTTTGATCAAGAAATTGAAACTGCGCACACGAGACAAAACCCCATCGCGACACTAACCAAAGAGAACGGCTGAAAATGACTGAAGAACACCCTTTTGCCCAATATGTCCGAATCATCGGAAAAGGGCCTAACCTGTCGCGCCCCTTAACGGACGAGGAAATGTATCAGGCCGCCACAATGATCATGGCGGGTAAGGTTGAACCCCTGCAACTGGGGGCCTTCCTTTGCATCCTTCGTATGCGCACCGAAGTTCCGGAAGAAGGCGCAGGCTTTGTGCGCGCTGTGCGCGATACCCTTGATCGCCCCGATGACATGCCCAGGGTTGATCTGGACTGGTCTTCCTATTCTGGCAAGAAACGACAACTGCCGTGGTTCCTGCTTGCGGTTCAGCTACTGGCCGCCAATGGTGTGCGAATTTTCATGCAGGGAACAGAAGGCCATACGGAAGGCCGGGTATTTACCCGCCCCGCTTTGCAATCCATGGGAATTCCTATCGCCGGTTCTTTGAAAGAAGCCGCCGATCATATTCGCGAAAGCAATTTCGGCTTCCTTCCCCTTGCTCACCTGTCCCCGAAACTTCAGGAAATCATCGACTTGAAATCCATTCTGGGATTGCGCTCCCCCGTCAACACCTTTGGGCGAATGGTGAACCCGTTTAATGCTCCACATGAAATTCAGACGGTGTTCCATCCCAACTACCGGGATGTTCACCGCGACACCGCTAACATGCTGGGACAAAAGCACATGGCCGTGTTCAAGGGCGAAGGCGGCGAAGTTGAACGGCGACCGCAAAAACCGGTCCTGGTGCAAAGCCTGCATGATGGTGTTCTAAGCGAGGAAGAATGGCCCGCCCTGTTGCCTGAAGATACTGTCGCCATCGATGAAAAAATGGACCTGGGGCGCTTGAAAACGGTCTGGCGCGGTGACGAAGAAGACGCCTATGCCTATGCGGCCATTGTTGGCACTGCCGCTATCGTCCTGCGCCTGCTGGGACGCGCAAAAGATTCCGAAGATGCGACGGCACAGGCCCAGAAAATGTGGAACGCACGCGACAAAGGCCGAATTGGAAGCTGACCCATGGCCCATGTCCTGATTTCCGCAGCGCACAAATCTTCCGGCAAGACCACGGTATCAATTGGGATTGCCGCCGCACTTGCGGGCAAAGGCCTGAAGGTACAGACCTTTAAAAAAGGGCCGGATTATATCGACCCCATGTGGCTGAGCCGGGCGACGTGTAAACCCTGCCGAAACCTCGATTACTATACCATGAGCAAGGACGAAATCCTTGCCACCTTCTCACGCTTTTCCCATGGATCGGACTTCTCGCTAATTGAAGGCAACAAGGGCCTGTATGACGGCCTTGACCTTGATGGCGGAAATTCCAACGCCGCACTGGCGACCCTGGTCGGGGCTCCTGTTATTCTGGTTATCGATGCCCGCGGCATGACCCGTGGCATCGCGCCGCTTATTCTGGGTTATCAGGCCTTTGACCCGGCCCTTGATATTGCCGGGATTATCCTCAACAAGGTTGGTGGCCCACGCCACGAGGGAAAGCTGCGCGACATCATCGAACACTACACCAAACTGCCTGTACTGGGCGCGATTCACAAGGACGAGCGACTGGAAATCACAGAGCGGCATTTGGGATTGATGCCCAGTAATGAAGCGCCCCAAGCCGATGCCAAGATCAACGTCATTGCCTCGCTAATTGCCGAACAGGTCGACCTGGACGCCGTCAGGCGCATTGGCGAAAGCGCTGTTGAACTGTCAGCCCCCACCCTGCCCCGACCAAAAAATTCCAACGCCGATGTAACGATTGGCATCGCACGCGATGCCGCCTTTGGATTTTACTATCCGGGAGACCTTGAAGCGCTGGAAGATGCAGGCGCGACCCTGATCAACATCGACATGACCAAGGATAAATCCCTGCCGGATATAGATGGCCTGTTTATCGGTGGTGGTTTCCCGGAAACTCGCATGATCGAACTGGAAGCCAATCAGCCCATGCGTGACGCCGTGCGTGACGCAATCAACGCAGGCCTACCTGCCTATGCTGAATGCGGTGGTTTGATGTATCTGTCCCGTAGTTTGACCTGGAACGGAGACACCCGCACCATGGCCGGTGTTATTCCCGGCGACGTCGTCATGCACGACAAACCGCAAGGGCGCGGTTATGTCAGCCTTCGCGAAACCGGCGATGGCCCATGGCCTCTGGTCGATGCCGGAGGCAGGCCTGACGAAATTCCTGCCCATGAATTTCATTATTCGTCGCTGGAAAACCTTGAAGGCGAGCCCGTCTTCGCCTACGAAGTGCTGCGTGGTCATGGCATTGACGGCAAACATGACGGTTTGATCATCAAGAACCTTCTGGCTGGCTACGCCCATTTACGCGATGTTGGCGCAAACCGGTGGGCAGGACGCTTCACGAACTTCGTCAGGTCATGTAAAGAAAACAGACAATTGGTAAATCCGTCCGCCAAAAGTTCAAATCAGGATTCGTTTTAATGAATGCACTTTCTACCGTTTACATCGTTGGTGCAGGACCGGGAGACCCGGATCTGTTGACACTCAAGGCTGCCCGACTTTTGAAGGAAGTCGAAGTCGTCGTTTATGACAGACTGGTGTCCGATGAAATCCTGGATATGGTGCCATCCGGAACAACACGCATTTTTGCAGGCAAGGCCGCCCGCGATCATCATATGGATCAGGACGAAATTAACGAGCTTCTGGTATCCATCTCCCAAAGCGGTCGCACGGTTGTGCGCCTTAAAGGGGGTGACCCGTTTATCTTTGGTCGGGGCAGTGAAGAGGCGTTGTTTTTGTCCGATCACAATGTTCCCTTCGAAATCGTACCCGGAATTACCGCATCGGCTGGATGTGGCTCTTATGCGGGTATTCCCCTGACCCACCGGGGCATGGCGACTGGCGTGCGTTTTGTTACCGGTCATTGCCGCGAAGGCAAGCATCTTGACCTGAACTGGCAAAGCCTCGCCGACCCGGATACGACGCTGGTGATCTACATGGGGTTAATTAACATCGCCATGATCAGGGATGAGTTAATCAAGGCCGGGCTACCCGCCAACACACCGGCAGGCGCCATTGAACGTGGCACGACGAAAGAGCAGCGCACGATCCTGACGACCCTGGAAGATCTGCCATCGTGCATCGAGAAAGCCGATCTGCAAGCGCCCAGCCTGCTCATCATTGGGCGCGTCGTTGAATTGGCGAATCAGTTAAGTTGGCAAATCCCGGCCATGGATTGTGACATTGAAGAGCACGCCTGATCCAGCCATCACAACCCTGCTCCTCGCCGCCCACGGCTCATCCAGACCCGGCGGACATAATCCGGTTCGCCAACTGACCGAGCGCCTGAAAGCGAAACACCTTTTCGCCGATGTTCGCTGCGGTTTTCTGAAGGAACCCCCGTTACTTGGCGACGTGTTATCTGAAATCACAGCACCGGAATTGACCGTCATCCCGATGCTGACAGGTCACGGCTTTATAACCGATGAGCTGATCCCGGAAGCCCTTTTGGCCGTCAACAATTCAACAACAGTGCACCTTTGCAATCCGCTTGGCACGGCTCAGCCTATAGCGGATGTCATGGCTCAGCGCGCCCGCCTTGTTATCAACAAGCAGAACCTGAACCCGGATCAGGTTTCAATTCTGATCACTGCTCACGGCAATGCTGCGAATCCTGAAAACGCCAGACAAACCAAGGCCCTGGCTGCCCGTATCGAAGGTCTCTTGGGCGACATTATGACCAAAGCTGCCTTCATTGAAGAAGCACCGCTGATTTCCGGCTGGCCACAGTGGACAAAGACAGAAAACCTGATCGTGCTGCCCTTCCTGATCGGCGGTGGCATGCACGGGGCGGAAGACGTCCCGGTCATGCTGGGCATTGATGATAAAAACCACCCCTTTGTGCTACGCGATAACGATGCCCCTTTCATTGGCCCCTTAAAGGCGCATGGACATTCCATTTGGCTCTGTCAGGCGCTCGGCTACGAAGACGCCCTGGTCGATGTCATCATTGGCCTCGCACAGCAGCAGTTGAAGATCAATGGTTGAACTCACCGAAGCCACGGTCGGCGTAGCCGGGTGTGGGGCCATGGGCTTGCCGATGGCGAGGGCTCTCGCCAGAGCCGGTTTCACCGTCAAGGGCTTCGATGTACGCCCCGTTGAAGAATTCGCCGATTTCCAACAACACATGATGGCGTCGCCCGATGACTTCTCGGAAAATGTCGATATCGTCATTTCCGTGGTCAGGGATCAACGCCAAACCCTTGATCTCTTTTTCGATGAACAGGCGATTTTCAATAATCCGGATTATCCGAAGGTTTGTTTGCTGGCTTCAACCGTGTCGCCGCTTTTTATTACAGAGGTTGCAGCGCGACTTCCCGCAAATGTCCAGTTCTTCGAAATTCCCATGTCCGGCGCTCCCATAGCCGCCGAGGAAGAACGCCTGTCCTTCATGATCGGGGCTGACGAAGAAACCGCCGCTCCGTTTCGCCCGCTTCTTGAAGCCATGGGACGGGACCTGCATTTCTTGGGAGGCCTTACCAAAGGAATGGCCTGCAAGGTTTTGAACAATTTCGTTGCCGCTTCATCCGTCGTCGCCGTGCGTCAGGTGCTGAGTGAAGCAAGAAAATTACAGGTAACCCCCGATCAATTGCTTGCGGTGATGAAAAGCAGTTCCGGCGGGACATGGTTTGGCAATAACTTCGACGTTATTTCCTGGGCCAACGAAGATTATGACGTTTCCAACACCATCGGCATTATTGAAAAAGACGTAAACTCGCTGCTGGACGCCCTTGAGGGGGCAAAATCTGATCAACAGGCAACGGCGTATATTAAAACCATCCGCGACCGGCTTTCGGCCCTGCCTTCCTCACCCAAAAAATCCTGATGCTGCGTTTAGTAAGCCGTTAAATCCAGGGTTACCTCAACAACGCCTTGTTCCGGATGCCCGGTACGCTTAAAGCCAAGGGTTTCGACGAAGTGGATCATGCGGCTGTTTTCGCTCATCACCTGTCCGACCAGCGCCTTGGTGTCCCGCCCCTTACTGTAGGCAATAATTTTCCGCATCAGCTCCCTGGCCAGCCCGACACCCTTGAGATCCGAGCGAACGATGATGGAAAATTCAGATACCGTATTATCTCTTGTCGCCACGATGCGCACCACACCGAGGGTTTCATCCTGATCATTGTCATCCTTGCCAATGGCGATAAAGGCCATATCCCTGTCGTAATCAATCTGGGTCAAGCGGGCCATCTGCGAATGGGGCAGGCTATTGACCAAACCAAAAAAGCGGAAACGGATGTCTTCCGGCGTCAGTTTAGAGATAAAGATATGGTGGTTGGGTTCATCTTCCGGGCGGATGGGCCGGATCAAGACATCGCGTCCGTTTTTCATGGTGAAGGCAGATTCCTGTTCCGCCGGATAGGGCCGGATCGCCAGGCGTTCGCTGCCACTCATCGGCGTCGAGGCAACCTTGATGCGGGCATCCAGCGCCAGCACGCCTTTTGCGTCCGCAAACAACGGATTGATGTCTAATTCGTCAATTTCAGGAATATCGATGATCAACTGGGCGACCTGATTTAGGGCCAGACAGATCGCATCCAGGTCCACTGCAGGATGGTCTCTGTAACTTTTCAGCAATTTATAGACCCGGGTTCGGGAAATAAGGTCCTTGGCCAGAACCATGTTTAACGGTGGCAGGGCAACGGCTCGATCACCAATGACCTCAACCGCCGTGCCGCCTTCACCGAACAAGATGACAGGGCCAAAAATGGTATCGTTTACAACGCCAATAATCAATTCGTGTGCGCCGGGACGCCGGGCCATGGTTTGAACCGAAAAGCCGGTAACGTCCAGGTCGCCAAAAGTCTCTTTCACTCGGTCCAGCATTTCACGGGCCGCTTTTTCAACTGCATCCGGCGTTTCCAGATTTAGCACAACACCGCCAACATCGGATTTATGGGTGATTTGCGGCGATACGATTTTCAGCACAACGGGGAAACCCATACTTTCCGCCTTGGCCCTGGCATCAAGGGGAGACGTGACAATATGAGTTTCAACTGTAGGGACACCGTAAGCCGCAAGAACTTTTTTCGCATCCGGTTCATTCATGAATTCGTGGCCCAGGGCGAGCGTATTCTCGACAATCAGGCGGGCTGCTTCCCGGTCAGGCTGAAAGTTTGATGGCAGGGATGGCGGCGTTTCCATCAACAGTTCCTGATTGCAGCGATATTGAACCGTATGCATAAACGCCTGAACGGCCTTTAGCGGGGTATCGAACGTGGGAATATTCGCGTCGCTGAACAACTTGCGACCCGGCGCGACGGATTCTTCGCCGACAAAGCAGGTCGTCAAGGCGGCTTTCGGATGAGCTTTACTAACCTCAATAATGCCATGCGCCACTTCCCGGGGTGAAACCACGGCGACGGGGCAATGCATGCACAAGACAGCATCGACTTCCTTGGCGTCGAACAGGATATGCAGGGCGTCATTGTAGCGTTGCGCAGGCGCGTCACCGATTATGTCGACGGGGTTTGCATGGGACCACGTGGACGGCAGCACGCCGTCCAGTTTGGCAAGGGTATCATCAGAAAGTTCTGCCAGTTTGCCACCCTGTTCGATCAGGTTATCTACAGCCAGAACCCCCAATCCTCCGCCATTGGTCAGGATCGCCAGTCGTTCGCCCGTGGGTCGACGACCCCGGCTCAGGGTTTCTACTGCCGAGAACAATTCTTCGAAATCATACACACGTAGCATCCCTGCGCGCCGGAACGCCGCATCATATACGAAATCAGCCCCGGCCAGCGCGCCGGTGTGTGATGCGGCCGCCCTGGCGCCTTCTGCTTGGCGTCCGGCCTTGATTGCCAGAACTGGCTTATTTCGCGCCGCTGCGCGTGCAGCCGACATAAAGTTGCGGTTGCCATGAATGGATTCGATATACAGCAATATGGCGTATGTGTTCGGATCACTGCCCAGATAATCAAGTATGTCGCCGAAATCCGTATCCACCATTTCTCCCATGGAAATGAAGTGCGAGAAACCGATGCCGCGGGGCCGGGCCCAGTCCAGTACAGCCGTGCACAACGCCCCTGATTGAGAAACAAAGGCAATCTTGCCCGGCAAGGCCGAACAGTGGGCAAAACTTGCATTCAGGCCAACGCCTGGTACGAGCAACCCCAGACAATTTGGACCCAAAATCCGCATGCCGTACTGCTGAGCTATTTCAAGCATCTTCTCCTTGACCGTTATCTCGCCTTCTTCGACAGGCTCATCCAGACCTGCAGTCAGGACAATTGCAGCCCGGGTGCCCTTTTCACATAATTCTTCAAGAACATTGGGAATGGCCAACGGCGGCACACAGATAACAGCCAATTCAGGGCTCGTGGGTAATTCCCCAACATTTTTGTAGGCAAGGACGCCAGATATCGAAACCTGTGTAGGGTTTACCGGCATGATCGGGCCTTCAAACCCACCATCCAGAAGATTATGCATGACAAGGTGGCCGATTGAGCGGGGCCGGTTCGATGCACCGATCACCGCAACAGATTTTGGTGAAAAGAGATGGTGCAGGTTACGAATACTCATGGTTCAAGGCTTCTTTTTCAGATTTTGACGAATTGTGCACTGCAGCATTATTCATGTAATATTATCACTAGCACAATGATATTAAATATTTACAGCGGTAATATTTCATAGTTGCGATGCAGCAATTGCAAGGCTGGCATGAAAGAATTAATCTGGCTGGAACATTCTCTTCTGCTGGTTCCCGGCTAACAAGAATATACCCTGTTTTTGAGGTCACGATGTCGACGTATCTGTTTATGCCTTCCCAATGCTTTACCCATGACACCGGATACGGACACCCGGAATGTACGGAGCGTCTGCACGTTATCGAGAGAACCCTGAGCAGTGAAACTTTCGCATATTTATTACGAGACGAAAGCGGGCCGGCAACCACGGAGCAGTTGGAACGTGCCCACGACAGCGACTATATAGCGCGTATACTGGCCCTTGACGGATGTCCTGAACCTGTTGAGTTGGACGAAGACACGGTTATTTCCGCGGGCTCTGTTCAGGCGGCGCTTTTTGCCGCCGGTGCGGCGTGTCAGGCCGTCGACAAAGTGATGTCCGGCGGCGCACGCAATGCTTTTTGCGCCATCCGCCCGCCGGGCCATCATGCCGAAGCGGACAAGGCCATGGGGTTCTGCCTGTTCAATAACGCCGCCGTCGCAGCCCTTCAGGCACGGGAAATTCACGGCGTCTGCAGGGTGGCGGTTATCGATTTCGATGTCCATCATGGCAATGGTATTCAGTCTATTTTCTGGAACGATCACAATCTGTTTTACATTTCCATGCACGAGGACGGGGGCTTCCCCCGCACGGGCCATAGTGCCGAAACCGGCGCCCAGGATAACATCCTGAACGTCGCCTTGCATCATGGGGCAGGCACCACCGAGATGCAGCATGCGTGGACGGACAGGATCGAGGCCCGGCTGCAGGACTTTGGCCCGGAATTGATCATTATATCTGCAGGCTTTGACGGCCATCAGCGCGACCGTATGGCTGGCCTTAACTACACGACGATGGATTATGCCTGGTTGACGGAAAAGATCGTCAAAATCGCCAACCAGTCCTGCAAGGGACGCGTGGTCTCTTTACTTGAGGGTGGTTACGATCTGCCGTCGCTTGCGGCGGCTGTCGGGGTCCATGTGAAGGTGATGATGGAGATCTGACATCACCAATATTCTGAATTTTGATGAGGAGTTATCTTGAAAAACACTCTTATTCCCAATCTTGAATACCAACATTGCTTTACAATTCCGGCAAGCAAAATTGTGCGCAATCTATATCCGGAATCTGAGCTGTTTCAGAATTTCCCTGAGGTATTTGCAACAGGTTTCATGGTCGGCCTCATGGAGTGGGCCTGCATCGAACTGTTGGCCCCACACCTGGAAGATGGTGAAGGCTCACTTGGCATCCATATAGACGTATCACACGAAGCAGCGACTCCGCCGGGTATGACAGTTTGCGTATCGACCACGCTGATAACCATAGAAAATCGAAAATTGACTTTCGCAGTTGAAGCTCATGACGGGCAAGATATGATCGGTCGCGGGCACCACCAACGGGCCGTCATACTGCTCGACCGGTTTAATGAAAAAGTCGCGAAGAAAGCCGCCTGTCTTCCTTAATCGGATATCAAATCCCTGCCCAGAGCCTGTGTCAGCACCATGTAAAGCTTACCCATATCCGACGACAGGAAGATGGTTGAAAGCACGCCCTGCTGATCGCGTTTGCGGGCTTCGGACAGGAAACCCTTGAATTCGTCCATGTAGCGCGATACGTAGTTGCGGAATTCCTGATCGGTCTGATAGCGCTGTTTGATCGATGCCAAACGGGACTTTTCGCGGAAGCCCAACATCTTGCGCACGAAGATACCCTTCTCACCCTTGTTGAAGCGCTTCCAGTCGTCATCGCTGATAGACGTTTCCATCAAACGGCTCATATCTACGGCCAGTGACTGCAGGCGCTCGGAAATAAAGGTGGCGCGACGCAGGAAGTCGTCGATACCGGCTTCTTTTGCATGGGCCTTGAGCGCCACAACCAGTTCCGATGCATCGCCAATGGGCAACTTCATTTCTTCCGTTTGCTGGTTCAGTGCCTCTGTAACGGATTGAGCCTGAATGCTGACACGGTCTGCCGTATCGCCAAGAATTTGAGCGCTTTCGCGAACCAGCTTGTCCCAATGATTGACCTGCCCCAGCGCCTTGCCAGTGACCGAACTGATTTCCTTGGCCCGCTCACCCATTTTTCCGGCCAGTGAGTTCATGCCTTCTTCGGCCTTTTCATAAGCGCCGGAAAGCTCGCCCAATTGTTTGCGCAGGGAATTGTAAGCACCGTCCATGGTGGACGACATCAGATTGGTCCGAGAGGAAGCCTCGCTGGAATGACGTCGCATCAACTCGCCAATTTTTTGCAACTTGGCAATTCCGGCTTCCGTCACACGGGTCATTTCGTCCGTGCGTTGGGCCATGGTCATGCCGACACGCGACAGTCTCGTGGTTGCATCATCGGATGAAGAACCCAGTTCCTGCGAGCGTTCGCTCAAAAGTCTGGCGGCTTCGTCAATATCCGCTGTCGCTCTCTTTACCGTACTCGCCAAACGCTCTGTGGACAGATCAAGGGTATCTCCGGCCTGATTTATTGTGCGACTTACCCTTTCGCCGGTTGCATCAATTCTATTGGCTTTTTCATCAAAGGTTTCACCGACAGCGAAAATATCGGCTTTCACTTTTTCGGTACTTGCCGTCAGGTTATCGGAATGATGGCTTAAGGCATTGGTCACCAGGTTCATTAATTTGGCGGCACGGTCAACACTGGTCGTTACCTCCTGGGCCTGCTCGTGCAGCCCGTTGTTGACCTTGCTCATGTTGGCAAGCGCATTACCCGATGCACCCGACAGTCCGGAAGCCTGCTTGTGCAAGTCGTCCCCGAAGGATTTCAACTGGTCACTGGCCTCGACGTAAGCCTTGTTCAAATCCTGGGTGCGCATCCTGAGCAATTGGCCAACCTCGCCCAAGCGATGCCCGGCGCTCTCTATCGAATTATCCAGATCACCACTGTGCAGTTTCAGGGACTCGGCAATACCTTCCAGCTTGCCAGAGGCGCGTTCGGTTGCATCAGTTGCATCCATCACCTGCTCGCGCAAAACCAGCCCTGCCTGTTTCAGATTTTCCGATGCTGCCCGAGATGCCGATCCCACTTCGGCTTCGCCGGTTCTCAATGAATGGGTGACCAGTTCAAGCATCTCGACGGCCTTGCTTTTCATGCCATCCAGATCTTCTATCTGGTGGCCAAGCGAAATACCGGCATCAGCAAGACGCAGGGCGGTTTCCTCGCCAATCTTGCCCAGTTCTTCGGATCGCTCACCAAATTCCACACCTGAGTTGCGAATGCGTTCCGAAGCCTGATCGCTGGCTTTTGTAAGATCATCGACCTGACGGTTCATGGCCCCGGAAACCAGCGCAATCAGTTTTGCCGCCTTTTCCGACGCCAGGGCTATTTCACGTGAGCGGTCCTGCAATGCCGAGCCTATCCGGCCAATGTCTTCAAGAGCGGAACCCGATACGTTGTCAATACCATCCGACTGTTTTTGTAAGGACTCGCCCGCCGCCTGCATCCGTGCGGCCGCTTCATCGGCCGAGGTGGTCATATTGATCAGGCCACGACGAATTTCTTCACCGACACCCCTGAGTTTGATTGCCGTGCGATCCGATGTCTTACCCAGGTCTTCGGAACGTTCAATCATGGACGTTCCTGCTTGTTCCAGAAGGTTCATAGCCCGGAGGGATACCCGCCCTAACTTGTCACCTTCTTCATCCAGACGCTTTGAGGCCGCGCCGACCTGTTGTTCAGCGACATCGGATACGGTAACGATTTTGTCCATCGCAAGAGTTGAGGTTTCCGTCATTTGACGGGTCGCCAGATCCGCGGTTTCGCTTATTCGGTAATTGGCGACTTCGGAGGTTTCCTGCAACTTGCTGAGGGCTTCCCCAGATGTTTCCTGAATGGCGTTATTCGCCGCATTGGAAGACTGCAAAAGTATTTCAGCAGAATGTTCCGCCGTATCACTGACTGATGTTTTTGCCAGCTCGGTTGTTTCCAGCAATTGTTTCGCGGCTTCCCTTGAGTTTTCCTGGACAGCCCTTGTGACAGCATTTGATGTTTCAGTTAAATGACTGGTCGCCAATTCCGCCGTTTCAATCACGGATGTTTTCGCTAATTCTGATGTTGTCGCCATTTCGTTGACCGCTGCACCGGAGATTTCCCGGAGGCTGTTTTTGGCCAAATTTGAGGTTTCCGACAACATAGTGGCCGCCAAATCCGCCGTTTCATTCATAGACGATTTCGCAAGATCGGATGTGGCTGTTAATTTGATGTCCGCTTCATCGGATATTTCCGATATTGCCTCTTTGGCCTCGTTGGAGGTCGCCTCCATTATGTTGGCGGCAAGATCGGCCGTTTCGCTCATGGACGTCCTTGCCGTATCGGATGTTTCAAGCATCCTGTTGGAAACCAGATTAGACTCTTTCAGGATTTGCCCTGTGCGTTCAGCGACGATGATACCCAGTTCATTTAAACGCCTTGAGGCATTTTCCGACGAATCCCTTATGGCATCCACTTGTCGGCCCAGGCCTCCGGCAACCTCTCCCGTTTTTTCTGTTGCCGAATTGACCTCGGACATGCCTTCAAGCAAGGCCCGGGTCGTTGCCGCAATTGATGCCGTTCCGATCTCGGCCGCCGTGTCCACATTTTGGGCGCTTTGTTTCATGATCTGGTTCAAGCCAGACAGATGCCCCGCGGCCTTTTCAGAAGTCGAAGCCAGATCATTGGCATTCTGGTGAAGGCTATCACCAGCGTTGTTGATGCGCAGGACCGAATGATTTGACATCTTCGACAAGTCGTTTGTTCGTTCGAGGAGCGCCTGTCCGGCCTCGTCCAGCTTGGAAGTCGCATCTTGGGATGCGTCCGACAATTCAAGCGACCGCAGCTGCAAGCCGTCCCCGACCCGTTCAACCTGGCCAAGAACTTCTTCGGACACCCGTGAAAGATCGTGGGATGTCTGGCGCAAAATTTCACCGATTGCCGATGTTTTTGTTGTTGCGCGGTCGGAAATTTCATTCAGCTCATCAGCCTGTTGGCGAAAACTCTCGCCGCTGCTGCGTACTTTCATCGTCACCAGATCAGACGTGTTGACTAGTTCGCGGGCCTGCTCGGCCAGGGCTTCGCCGATGGCGCGAACCTCAACAGATACCTTGTCAGATGTGTCATTCAACAATTTGGTTTGCTGGCTGATATTAGCCTCAATTTCAGAGGACTGAGCAGCAATCAGACGCCCCGTATCGGCGAGGTCATTGGTCTGATGTTTTAGCTGATCGCCGATAAGATTGGTTTGCGCAGCGACACGATCAGAACGCAGGCTCAAATCATGGGCGTGGACCGCCAAGGCATCGGCGCCTGCCTGCACCTTGTTTGCGGCTTCGTTTGATGATCTAATCAAGTCGCTTAGACGGCGATCCAGATTCTCCCCAACCTCGTCAGCCATGTTAACCGTGCCTTCGGATATGGCCCGCAGTTCCTGCACCCGTTCGCGGAAAGTATTTGCAGCCGCGCTCGCCATGTCCGCCACCTCGATGGACGTTTTCATCAACTCCTCGTTGCGTCTGCGCAGCAGCTCACTTGTATCTTCCGCCCGGGTCGAGGCGCGCTCGGATGTAGCCACCATATCGTGCGAATTCCTGAAAAGGGTTTCCCCTGCCTTTTCAGCACGGCTGGCCGCTTTTGACGTAATGGATTGCAAGTCTTCGGACTGGCGACGCAGGGATTCAGAAATCGCCTGTGCACGCAGGTCGGCGTCTTCGGAAACCTTGGACAGTTCCAGGGTGCGACGGTGAACCTGCTTGCTCGCTTTTTCTGCACGCGCCGCTGCTTCATCAGAGGCCTTGCTAAGGTCACGAGCTTGACGGCGCAGGGAATCGGTAATTTCATGCATACGCTTTTGGGAACTGCCCGACGGATAGGCAAGTTGGCGCATTTGCCAGCTAAGATGCCGTGCCTCATTACGAAACTGACGGTTCTTTTCAAAAAAAGCGATAACCATCCAAAGCAGAGCCAACGGCGTCAGGGTCCCTGCCGCCATTCCGCCAACCTCATGGGGCAGCAATGCGCCCAGGTCGGAAAACGGTATTTGATCATTGATGAAATTCAGGCTGAACCACAGCCAGGCCGCACTCAAAATCACACCAGCGGCCGTGGCCAGGCGATAACGAAGATAAAATGGCGTCGTCCATTGATCACCCGGAACGTCAGGTCCATCAGACTGGGCAACGCCAGTCGTATCGCCAACCCCCTCTTTGTGGGCCCGCGAAGCCTCTAGACCTTGCTGGATATCGTCATCAGGGAGAGCCGTCGCCTCGGCTTCTGTCTTTTGAGCCTTGGCCCCTTCCCCGTCAGTGACTTTTTTGACCATTCCCTGATCCTTAAAGCAACCTGCGTTTGGTCTATTCTCTCAACCCCGCACACGCCATCCCCCCAAACTTGGGATCCGTTGCGTCTTGCAATCATACACCAACCAGATATAGCAGGTAAACGAGGGATGCTCACAAAATGTTGTGGATAAGTCGGATTGAGGCCTAAAACAGGTGTTGGCCCCCGGTCACCCAGATTTCCGTACCTGTGACATAGTTTGAATCGTCTGAACACAGATAATATATGGTCGTCGCCACATCACGAGTCGACCCCATCCTATCCAGAGGAATGCGGGGAATCAGCGCCTCATATTCAGGCTGGATCATTGATGTTTCAATCTCGCCAGGTGCGACCGCATTGACGCGCACATTCAAGGCCGCAAATTCGTTCGCCAGTTCCCGCGTCAGGGCCGAAAGTGCGGCCTTGGAAATGGAATAGGCGGACCCGGCAAAGGGATGGATTTTATGCCCGGCGATCGAGGTAATATTAACAATTGATCCAGTTCCCTTGTGTAAGGGCGCGGCGAAACCACGGGCCAGTTTCAGTCCTGCAAAGAAATTCAGCTCAAAAACTTCCCGCCAGGCATCCAAATCACCGTTCAGGCAACCCAGCCGCTCTTTGAAAGGCGCTTTTGGCGAGACGCCCGCGTTATTTACCAAGGCGTTCAACGGTCTGCCTTCAAGGGCCTTGTTGGCTTCCTTGATGAAACTGGCAATGCTGTCTGCATCGCCAAGATCAGTGGGGATATGGCATGTCCAGTTGCGGTCTCGTTTGCATTCCTCGGGTGTATCATCACGCGAACAGGTAATAATTTTCCAGCCCCGTTCAAGAAACAGGCTCGCCGTAGCGTGACCAATGCCACGACTGGCGCCTGTAATGATGACGGTTTTGCGCTCTTTTGATTCAATCTCACTCATCGTGCAAATTTAGAGCATATCATGATTGATTGGAACCAACTGAATTGCAGGACATAATGGATTTATGTGCTCACGCTATGAAATTGACGTTCCATGGGAAGATATTGTCACTCATTTCGGTTTTGACGGTCCGCCGGATGAGTGCGCCAGTGGGGAAATTCGCCCTACGAACAGGGCTCTGGTTGTTGAATCGAATGAAAAATACCGATCCGCCCACTGGGGAATCCCCGCGCCTTGGGACGGCAAACCGCTTATCAATGCCCGCTCGGAAACCCTGCTGCATAAACAAACCTTCAAGCCTTTACTGGGCAATCGTTGCGTGGTTCCCGCCAGTGCGTATTTCGAATGGCGCAAGGACGGCAAGAAGCGACTTAAAAACCGTATATTCCTGAAGGACGAACCCATAATGGGGTTTGCCGGGCTAATGTCGGACAATTATTTCACCATCATCACCTGTAAATCTAGTGCGTCGATAGCGCATATCCATGATCGCATGCCGGTTATCTTGCCTGAATCGAGTGAAGAGCATTGGTGCGACAACACCAGGCCCTTCATTGAAGTTTCACACTTACTAAAACCCGTCGACCCCGGTATCTTGTTGGCGACGGAAGCAACACAGCAACAACCGGATTTGTTCGCCTGATGTTTCAGGACAAGACGTTTCTTGTGAATGGGAAGCGTAAAACAACCGTAGTCCCCTCATCGACCTTACTTTCAATTTCCAGATTACCGCCCATCAACCGCATTAGATTGCAACAAATGTACAGTCCTAATCCTGTGCCTTCGTGTTTACGCGGTGAAATACTGGAAGCCTGCTCAAAAGGCTTCAGGGCTTTTTCTATGTCTTTCTCGGACATGCCTATTCCGTTGTCCGCAACCGAAACAACAAGGTCGCCGGTTGCATCCGACCGCGCCGAAATAACCGCCTTTCCGCCTTGCGGAGTAAATTTGATGGCGTTAGAAAGAAGGTTGTTGAAAATCTGTGTGACCGGCCTGTCATCTATAAAGATTGAGGAAAGATTGGACTGGATATCTTCAACAAGCCGGATATTTCGTGCCTTTGCCGGCATGGCATTTAACTCCAGAGACCCCTTTATCAGCTTGGCAATATCCTGTTCATCTTCGGTCAATTCATATTTGCCAGCTTCGATTTTTGATAGATCAAGGATGCCATTTATCAGACTGACCAGCAGTTTTCCGCTTCGATGAATATCCTTAACGTATTGGGTGTAGTGCTCGTCTCCCAAAGGCCCGAAAGTTTTTTCACTCATCATTTCCGAGAATCCCATGATGGCGTTCAAGGGGGTGCGCAAATCATGGCTCATCGAGGCAAGAAATTCAGATTTTGCGTGATTAGCGTCTTCGGCTTCCTTACGCGCCCGTTTCATTTCTTCTTCGGCCATTTTCTGAGCCGTAACATCCTGCGTCAGTCCCATCAATTGGATCACCTTTCCGCTTTCATCGCGGATTGGCTCAAAACTGCTGGCAAAATGGATGTAGCCATTCTCCCCGGATGCACGGAATTCAAATGCTGAACCTTCACCTTGCTGTGCACGCGTCATCAAATCAGCAATCCGTTGTTTGTCTTCGTCAATGGGAACGTCAAGATATCTAAGCCCATAAATTTCAGACTCATCATCAACAGACATCATTTTAAGACCAGCCGGATTCATTGATGTCAATTTGCCATCAAGATCAATCTCGTGAATGCAAACAGGCGAAGCCGCGACAATGGCCTTGTAGCGGCGTGCGTTTTGCTGCGCATCATGTTCGGCTTTTAGCAGACGTTGGCGCCGTTGTCCCCGAACAGACATCTGCGTGATAACGCTGGGAATGAGTTCCAGGAAACGGCATTCATCATCCTTGATGATGTAGCTATCGACGCCAATGCTTAAGGCCTCGGCAATCTGCTCCTCGCACCCCTTCTGCGTCATCAACAAAATTAGAAGGAAGGGGTTATTTTTCAAAAGCTTGCGGGCAACATCGATCCCGCTGATGTCTGGAAGTTGATATTCCGTGGCGACAATATCGTATTTTTCTGCACCAAACCGCGCAAGGCCATCCTTCCCATTATGGGCAACATCCATGTGATCGTAGTCAGGCTTTATTTTTGTCCTGAATTGGTCGCACAGCAACTGGTCATCCTCAATCAGGAGAATTTTGACTCTATTTTTTTTGTTCATGTCGTCCTGTAATGGAACGTGTCTGGTTTCAGGTTCATCCTTGAATCTAGTGCGCCATCAAAACCGGTAATTCGGCACTGGCGAGCACATGCTTTGTTACGCCGCCCAGAATCAGTTGGAGCATTCTTGAATGGGTGTAAGCACCCATAACCAGCAAATCCGCGCCGACCGCGAGGCAATCTTCCAGCAAAACATGACCAACCTGCGAGCCCCCCGGAAGGCTGCGTATTTCAGCGTTGACCCCGTGCCAAGCGAAATACGTCGCCAGTTCAGGGGCCACTTCCGAAAGGGTCCGGTCATTTTCCGCTGTCATGATAACAACCCCTTGGGAGCGGACAATAAGCGGCATGGCGGCGGCGACAGCGCGAGAAGCCTCGGCGCTGCCATTCCATGACACGGCTATTTTTTTACCCAGGGTTTCGGGTGTTTTGGGTGGCGCGACGAGGACCGGCCGGCCGGTTTCAAAAAGTGCTGCATTTATGGTCATCGTAAGAGTCGCTTCGGACTGGGCCGTCGGGCGTGTGGCCACAACCAGGTCCGCAAGGCGGCCCCTTGCAGCGGTCATTTCATCTTCGCGCCCAACACACTGGATCAGTGCCGTTGACCCACCGTCCCCCAATGGCGGCGCTTCCTGAGCATCCAGACCAAAACGATTGCGGGCATCTTCGTACATAGCTACGGCGCGGGCGGTGCGCTCACTGCTTTCGTTTTCTGCCAACTGAATCATTTCTTCAATAATGGCCGCCGACATTCCCTCACCCAGCAAGGGTACGGCGTCTTTCGAATCCGTAGCAACGTGCAGGACATCAACATGAGCGACCAGATCCCGGCCCACCATGAAGGCGACATCAAGTGCTGCGCGGGATGTTTCCGTCCCGTCAACGGGAACAAGAATGGTTTTAATAGACATGGCCATTTCCCTTTAATCGGGTTTTTGAAGTGATCAAGGCTTGCGGCATTATGCTCCCTTCACCCGGTCCGTGACAACTGAAAGTCCAAGTGTTTTCAATCCTTTTTCAAGGGTGATGGGCTTGGGTCCCGAACTGTCGATGCGAGTCCAATCGATATTTCCAAGATCATATGACTGCTGCAGTCGAACGACGGTCGCATCCGCATCTGATGGATTATTTTTCCTTAGCGTCACCCGCGCTTCCATTACTGCCTCTGGGGCTTCGAGCCACAAGCTATTGAATGGAACGTTCATTTCACGAGCGATGTCGGCGATTGCCCTACGTTCCTCAGGCTTGGCGAAAACGGCGTCGGCGACAACGCTGTGTCCCTGGGCAAGGGCACGGCGGGTTTCATCATATACCGCTTCATAGGTTCGGCGCGTCATATCCGGTGAATAACCATCGGCACTCAGGCGGGACAAGGGGTCAATCCCGGCAAGGCGCTTGCGCAGGACATCACTGCGGGCGATTCGCGCCCCCGGTGCGGCGCCAATAAACGATGCCAGTTCGCGCCCCATTCGGGATTTGCCGCTCCCCGACAGGCCACCGACGGCAACAAGCATTGGTCTGCCTGGCTTAAGGTAATCTTGCGCCAGTTCAAGATAACGACGGGCATCGCAAGCGAGCCGGTCCTGCTCAAGGGCATCTGAATGCTTACAGGCGGCTGTTGCGCCCACATGAGCCCGGATGGCGGCCCGAAGCGACAGGTACAATGGCAGGAAGGCCAGCCCTTCCGTATCATCGGTAATGTCGAGATAACGGTTCAGGACGATATTGGCGAGCCGCCGCCGTCCTATAAAATCCAAATCCATCAACAGGAATGCCAGATCGTAAACAACATCTATTTGGGAAAAGGTGTCATTGAACTCGATGGCGTCAAACAAAACCGGGGCGCCGTCAATCAAGCAAACATTGCCTAAATGAAGATCGCCATGACAACGCCGCACCAAACCGGCCTTGCGACGGGAATCAATTCTTTCACCTGTTTCGCCCTGCAAAGCCGCCCGTTGGGCAACGCCAAGAGTTTCAATACTGTTTAAATCGAAAATCCCGTTGCCAAACTCAGCAAAACTGGCGGCGTTGCCTGTGATTGTCTTTTCAAGTTCCTTGCGAAAGTCAGCTTGAGGGCAAACCTCGGCCGACATGTGGAAACTCGCAATAATCGCTGCCAGATTGCCCAGAAGCTGGCGGGGCAACTTGTCGGCTGCGCCCAGGCGATCAAAAAGAGTTTCCTCATCGAAGCGGGCCATTTCGACCAGCCACTCGACGACATCACCTTGACCGCCAATTGTGAACCCATCGGCCTCGCAGTAGGTGACGGGGACGACGCCCTTGTATATCGACGGGGCGGTACGACGGTTGATCGCAACCTCGGCCTGACAAAATTGACGTCGCTGTTCCAGGGTCGAAAAATCAAGATAAGGATACTTTACGGCGCGTTTGAGCTTGAAAACCCTGTCGCCAGCCAAGAATACTATAGAAATATGGGTTTCGATTTTTTTAACATAATCGACTGTCCGGCCAAAACTTCCGGGCAGACCAAGAAAATCGATAACAGACGATTGATCCATTTTCAGCATAGCCATTCACCATAGACTGATTTAGTTAAAGGCGTACATGTGCAAGATCAATTGTCCTCTAATGAATGTGGTTCATTATCTGACGTTGGATATCTCAAACTCGTATAGAAACTTATGCAGGCGTCATGGAATTTACCGACATAGCATTTGCCCTGGATCATATTGATGAAGGAATTTTTTTCTTCGATAACGAGGGAAAGCTTGCCGCTTATAATCAGTGCGCCGGAACCATATTCCATAGCTTTGCGGAAATGGGCATTCTCAAAGGCAGGACCTTTGAAGATCTTATCAATCAATGTATTGAATTTGGTGAATTCGCCGGGACAGCAGTTATTAAAGAGCCGCAAAAGGCACTCGCCAACTTTGTCAAACGACACAACAAACCGCCGCCCAAGCCATGGCGTCAACGACTGGCCGATGGACGCGTCATCCAGTTTCGAGAATACATAACCCAGGACAAGGGTATCGTCACCATCCTGAGTGATGTCACCGATTCTGTACAGACGGAGAACCGCCTTAGCGATTCCATTGACGCTTTCCCCGCCGGGTTTGTCCTTTGGGATGCGACCGACAGGCTAGTGGTATGTAACCAGCACTATCGGGAAACGTACCCTGAGTTGGCGGACATAATAAAGCCTGGACTATCCTACAAGAGTTTTCTTCAGGCAGGCTCAAATTCCCTGATTGTTGACATCAGTGGCTCCTACGAGGCCTGGATCAAAGAACGATTGGCCATCAGGCGCTCCCCTGTCGCCAGTCACGAACAATGGCTGCAAAACGGTCGTTGCCTGCAAATCAATGAACGTCGCACGAAAGATGGTGGTGTCGTCAGCATTGAAATTGATATTACGGACATCAAGAACAAGGAAATGGAGTTACAGAACCACGTCAACGAACAGATTATTACGCGGGAAGCGCTGGAACGACAAAGTTCTGAAATGGTCCAGTTGCTGGAAGATTACGCCATTGAAAAGGACAAGGCGGAATCGGCCAACCTGGCGAAAAGTCAGTTTCTGGCGACCATGAGCCACGAATTGCGAACCCCGTTGAACGCAATCCTGGGATTTTCCGAAATGTATCTGCACCAGGTTTTTGGCGAGCTTGGATCGAAAAAATACCTGGAGTACGCCCATGACATCCATAAAAGCGGCTCTCATTTGCTGGAACTGATTAATGATATCCTTGATATGTCGAAAATTGAATCGGGCAAATACGATCTGAGCCTGTCACAGGTTGATGTGATCGGCACAGTTGATGAATGTGTCCGCATGCTGTCTGCACGCGCCAATGAATCGGGAATTTCCCTGAAAGTCGTTCAACCACAAACACTTCCCGTCCTGAACGCTGACCGACGGGCCTTTAAACAATCGATTCTGAACATCCTGACAAATGCTGTGAAATTCACCCCAAATGGGGGCAACGTCACTATTTCTGCAATCCTTGCCGACGAAAAGTGCACAATTGCAATCACAGACACAGGCCTTGGAATGACTGTCGAGGAATTGAAGCAGGCACAGGAACCCTTTGTCCAGATTAAACGGGGTGAGGGCCGTTCTCACGAAGGAACCGGCCTGGGCCTGCCCTTGACGAAAAAGTTAATCGAACTTCAAAGCGGTCGGCTTGTTCTGGAAAGCGCACCCGGTAAAGGCACGACAGCTAAAATCATCTTCCCTCATTCTTAACCAGCAAGGCGAAAGCCTACCTGAATCGTCACCTGAAAATAGTCGACTTTGCCGTCGGTTATATTTCCACGTGTTTCGACGACTTCAAACCAGTTTAGATCATGCAAGGATTTGGCAGCCGTGTTGATGGCGTTGTGAATGGCGTCTTCGATACTGGTTTTGGAACTTCCGACGAGTTGAATTTTTTTATAGACATGGTCTGACATTATTTTTTCCTCTGTTCTCGATATAAAAACCACCTAAATCACGATCTAACTTATATGGGGAGTCCTCTCTGATTTTTGCAATCACCCTTCAAGATAGCCGGTAAAAAGCGTATACTCGAGGCCATGTTCATCCCAATTTGCGGGTAACCTCAATATTCAGGAGATGGCCAATGACAACAGTAAGAAATCTGCTCGACCAGAAAGGCCACGAGGTCTTGACCATGAATTCTGGCGAAACGGTCTACAAGGCAATCCGGGAAATGTCGGAGCGCAATGTCGGATCAATGGTCGTTACCGACGACGAGAACAAACCCGTCGGTTTGTTTACGGAACGCGATTATGCCAGAAATGTTTTCCTGCAAGGCAAGTCTTCAACGACCACGACAATTGGCGATATTATTGATCAGCAGGTCGTATGCGCCAGGCCGGAACAAACCGTCGAGGAATGCATGGCGGTGATGACCGACAAACGCGTGCGCCATCTGCCGGTGATCGATGACGGCAAACTTGTCGGCATTATTTCCATTGGCGATCTGGTCAAAAGCACTATTGCCGATCAACAGTTCACCATAGAGCAGCTTGAGCTTTACATTCGCAGCTAGGACTTATTCGTCATCCCTGAGCACCACATAGATCGCCGGGATCACCAGCAGGGTCAGCGCGGTTGATGAGGCGAGGCCGAAGACCAGTGAGATGGCGAGGCCCTGAAAAATCGGATCGGCGAGAATGAAGATGCCGCCAATCATCGCCGCCACGGCGGTCAGGAAGATTGGCTTGAAGCGGATCGCTCCTGCTTCCAGCAATACCTTTCGTAAAGGATCACCCTTACCCTGACGGTGCCTGATGAAATCCACCAGCAGGATTGAATTACGCACAATAATCCCCGCCAGGGCAATAAAGCCGATCATCGACGTGGCGCTGAAGGGTGCGTCGAAAAGCCAGTGTCCAACCATAATGCCGATCAGGGTCAACGGCACGGGAGTAAGGATCACCAGCGGCAGTTTGAAGCTGCCGAATTGACCAACGACCAGAAGATAAATGCCGATCAGGGCGAAAATGAAGGCCAGCCCCATGTCCCGGAAGGTGACATAGGTCACTTCCCACTCGCCATCCCACAGCAAGGTCAGGTTGCTTTCGTCCTTCGGTTGGCCGTGATAGGCGATGGCGGGCATTTCCCCTTCGCCCCAATCGATTTCAGCCAGCTTCTCCTCGACGGCAAACATGCCGTAAATGGGGGCTTCGAAGCGCCCGGCCATTTCCGCAGTCACCACTTCAGCGAAGTGGCCGTCACGACGGAACAGGGGGTAGGACGCACTTTCATACTTGAGATTGACTACGTCACCAAGTTCGACGACAGCGCCGCTATCAGCGGCTTCACCGGGGGCGGGAATTGGAGTCGATAGTAACCTTTCGCCCATGCTGAGCGCACTTTTGGGCAAGCGGACGGCGATTTCTATGGGGTTGATGCCGGAACCCCGCTGTGAATATCCAACACTTACCCCACTGACCAAGGCTTCAAGAGTGTCGTACAGGGCCTGTTCCTGAACCCCGTGGAATTCAAGGTTCTGCTGATCGATTTCAATGCGCAGACGCCGGGGCGGCTGGCCCAGTGAATCATCCACATCGACAACGAAATCGACCGCTTCAAAAGCCTTTCGAACCTTACGAGCGCCTTCGCGGCGAGTTTCCTGATCCGGGCCATAAATTTCCGCCATCAGGGTCGCCATTACCGGCGGCCCCGGGGGAACTTCGACGACTTTGATGGATGTTCCTTGTGGTGCCGCGATACCTTTCAACAGCTCGCGCACTTCAAGGGCCACATCATGGCTTTGCCGGTCCCGCTCATGCTTGGGTTTCAGGTTGACCTGCAAATCACCCATCCACGGATCGGAGCGCATGTAATAATGACGGACCAGACCGTTGAAATTGAACGGCATGGCCGTGCCGGCATATATTTGCATATGAGTGAGTTCGGGAATGCCCTGAATGCGTCGCGCCGCCTCGCTCAATACCCGCTCGGTTTCTTCAAGGGACGAGCCTTCCGGCAAATCGGCGACGACCTGCATTTCTGACTTGTTGTCGAACGGCAGCAGCTTGACGGTAACGTCCTGGGTTGCAAACAATCCCATGACGGCAATGGTCGCCACACCGACTGCAATCAAAAACTTGATGGATCGGGCGCGACCGACCAGCAGTGGCGTTGCAAGCTTCAGGTACAGACGCCCCAGGAAACCCGGGTCGGCTTCCTCATCACCGTGGTGGCCAAGGGCTGCGGCGGTTTCATTATCAATTGTGTCCTTGCCCTTGAAGGCAATCTTGAACAGCAACCATGGGGTTATGATCATGGCGACGAAGAACGAAAATACCATCGCCGCGGAGGCATTGGCCGGAATCGGGCTCATGTATGGCCCCATCAGGCCAGAGACAAACATCATCGGCAGCAAGGCCGCAACAATGGTCAGGGTGGCGATGATAGTCGGATTACCAACTTCGGCGACCGCTTCTATGGTCGATTCAAGGGGTCTTTTAACGCCACCTTTGGCCCAGTGACGGACGATGTTTTCAATCACCACAATGGCGTCATCAACCATGATGCCAATGGAAAAGATCAGGGCGAAAAGGCTGACACGGTTGATGGTGTAACCCATCAGCCACGAGGCGAATAAAGTCAGCAGGATGGTCGTCGGCACCACCACCAGCACGACGCCGCCTTCGCGCCAACCCAGTGCAAAGGCCACCAGCAAGACGATTGACACTGTCGCCAAACCCAGGTGGAACAGCAACTCGTCGGATTTTTCAAGCGCCGTCGCGCCGTAATTTCTGGTAACGGAAACATCGACGCCATTGGGAACAAGCCTGCCGCTTACGGTTTCAAGGCGTGACATGATGTCATCGGCGACAACGACAGCGTTGGCACCCATGCGCTTGGCAAGGGCAATGGTGACGGCGGGCACCTGATGCAAGGCACCGGCACCATCCTTTTCCACATGCCAGACCCTGTGCTCGCTGGGACTAGCGCCAACGACAACATCGGCAACGTCGCGCACATAAACGGGTCTGCCGTCACGCGCCGTGATAAGCAACATACCAATATCGGGAACCCCTTCCAGGGTTTGCCCGGCCACCACGGGCAAGGATTTCCCGTCATTTCGCGTATTGCCCAGCAGAAAAGAGCGATTGGCGTTCTTCACCTTTTCAACCAGCTGGTTCAGTGTGACGCCATAAAGCGACAATCGTTCGGGATCGGGTTCGACCCGGATCTGGCCCGGCCTGCCACCGACGATGAAGGTCATGCCCACATCCCTGACCTTGACCAGTTCGTACAGCAGTTCTTCTGCAACATCATAAAGGGTGTTGTCGTTCCAGCGTTCAGCATTTGCGACTTCTGGCTTCAAGGTCAGGGTCACGATGGGAACGTCGTTGATGCCGCGCCCTAAAATCAAGGGTTCGGGAATACCGATTGGCAGGCGGTTCATGTTGGCGCGGATTTCGTCATGAACCCTGACGATGGCCACATCTTCGGACGTGCCAACATCAAAGCGCGCAGTAACCACAACCCGGTCATCCTCGCTAAGGGAATAAACGTGTTCTACCTCGCTGATCCCCTTGATGATATCTTCCAGGGGTTCGGTCACCAGTTCAACAGCGTCCGTCGCCTTGTAGCCATTGGCTTTGATCATGATGTCGACCATGGGCACGCTGATCTGGGGTTCTTCCTCGCGCGGAAGAGCCATCAGCGCCACAATACCCACTGCGACAGACGCCAGCAGGATCAGGGGCGTCAGGGGCGAGCGGATGAAGGCCTTGGTCAGGGCGCCGGAAATTCCGATTTTCATGATTTATTCCACACCCGGCTGTACAAGAACGTCACCGATCCTGAGACCGGAAAGTATTTCCCTGTCTCCACCCCGACCCAAACCGGGTTGAACAACAATCTCGCCGCCGTCTTTCAAAGTCACGAAAGTCAGTCCAAAACGCTGCATGAGAAAATTGTCAGGGACAAGAATGACATCGCGTTTTCCAGTCCCAACCCGCACAAGGATGCGCTCGCCAACAAAGAAATTACCCAAACCTTCAACCACGACATCAGCGACAACGCGGCCACGTTGAATTTCCGGATAGACCTGGCTCACCTGACCATTCCTGGATGCGACACCTTCCTCACCAACGCGGACACTGTCGCCAACCTTGATAAAACGGGCGTGACGTTCCGGAAGGTTGAGACGAAGTATGTAACCCTTGGCGGCAATAGTCGCCACCGGCTCGCCGGGCAGGATGACCATTCCCTGGGTAACATGGACCCTGGTCACACGACCGGCGGTGGGCGCTCTGACCATGCCCTCGTCCCGTTGCTGCGAAAT
>JADHSW010000180.1 GCA_016776705.1 Rhodospirillales bacterium | reverse complement strand
CAGGTCATCGGCGGGCACGTAAATGGCCTGAACCGAGGTGATCGAACCCTTGGTGGTTGATGTAATGCGTTCCTGCAAAGTACCCATGTCCGTCGCAAGCGTTGGCTGATATCCCACAGCAGACGGGATACGGCCCAGCAGGGCGGACACTTCGGAGCCAGCCTGGGTAAAGCGGAAAATATTATCCATGAAGAACAGCACGTCCTGACCTTCTTCATCGCGGAAATATTCGGCCATGGAAAGACCGGACAGGGCGACACGGGCGCGGGCTCCCGGAGGTTCGTTCATCTGGCCATAAACCAGTGCGGCCTTGGATGAGTCGTCTTCCAGGTTGATAACGCCGGACTCGATCATTTCGTGGTAAAGATCGTTACCTTCACGGGTACGCTCGCCAACACCGGCAAACACTGAATAGCCGCCGTGGCCTTTGGCGATGTTGTTGATCAGTTCCATAATCAGAACCGTCTTGCCAACGCCAGCGCCGCCGAACAGGCCAATCTTGCCGCCCTTGGCATAAGGCGCGAGCAGGTCGACAACCTTGATGCCGGTGACAAGAATTTCAGTTTCTGTCGATTGTTCAATGAATTCGGGCGCCGAGCGGTGAATGGGATAGCGCATCTTGGTCGTGACCGGACCGCGTTCGTCCACGGGTTCGCCGATGACGTTAACGATACGTCCCAGTGTTTCAGGACCGACGGGAACTGAGATCGGCTCACCCAGATCGGAAACTTCCTGACCGCGGACCAGGCCGTCGGTGGTGTCCATGGCGATGGTGCGAACGGTCGATTCACCCAGATGCTGGGCGACTTCCAGGACGAGGCGGTTACCGTTGTTGTCGGTCTCCAGTGCGTTCAGGATGTTGGGCAGGTCGCCCTCGAAGCGCACGTCGACGACGGCACCGGTAATCTGGGTAACTTTTCCAACGCTTTTCTTGCTCATAGCTCAGGCTCCTAAAATTGCCTTCTTTAATTCTATCGTTCAAACAGTTGCCGGCGCGGCCCTAAAGGGCCTCAGCACCGGAGATGATTTCAATCAGTTCGCTGGTAATAACGGCCTGACGGGTACGGTTGTAGGTCATGGTCAGGCCGTCCAGCATATCGCCGGCGTTCCTGGTGGCGTTGTCCATGGCGCTCATACGCGCACCATGTTCAGATGCATTGCTTTCCAGCAGCGCCCGGAAAATCTGTACCGAAAGATTCCGCGGCAGCAGATCGCCCAGAATTTCCTCTTCCGAGGGTTCCATAAGGTACATGGCGTTCTGGGTTTTATCCGCTGCAGCATCGTCTTCGCGTGCTTCGGGGACCGGGAACGGAATGACCTGCTGGACGGTTACTTCCTGGCTGATGGCAGAAACGAACCGGTTATAAAGGATCGTGCAGACGTCATATTCTTCCGCTTCGAATCGCTCGACCAGATTGGTCGCCACATCGCGCGCCGTTGAATACTCAACGCCGGTTTTGGTCAGGCCTTCCAGGGTGCTGATGATCTGATCGGGGAAATCCCTTTTCAAACCGTCGCGACCTTTTCGACCGAGACACAGCAGCTTAACTTTTTTGCCCGCAGCCTGCAGGTCCTGAACCATGCGCCGTGCTTCACGAACGATCGATCCATTGAAGCCGCCACACAAACCACGGTCGGCGGTAATGGCGACGATCAGATGGGTTTCATCCGAACCGCTGCCTGAAAGCAGCTTCGGCGCACCGTCCATGGTCGACAGGCTGGAGGTCAATTCCCCCAGCATTCGTTCCATGCGCTCGGCGTAAGGACGGCCTTCTTCGGCAGCCGTCTGGGCGCGCCTGAGCTTCGACGCCGCAACCATTTTCATGGCGGACGTGATCTTCCGCGTCGATTTGACGCTGGTGATCCGGATTCTCAGGTCCTTGAGATTAGCCATTTGACGCTCAGTCCATTTCTATCAGCAGAATTTAAGCGAAGGCTTTGGTGAATTTATCAAGGAAGGCCTTGAGCTTTTCCGTCGTCTCATCGCTTAGATCCTTGGAGTCGCGAATCGCTCCCAGAATATCCGTGCCGTTGGCGCGAACATCATCCATCAACGACTGCTCGTAATGGGTGATGTCCTTGATATCGATACGGTCAGTGTACCCGTTGACGCCAGCAAAAATGGCGACGACCTGTTCTTCAACCGGATAGGGCTTGAACTGGCCCTGCTTGAGGATTTCAGTCAAACGCGCGCCACGAGCCAACAAGCGCTGGGTAGAGGCATCCAGATCGGAAGCAAACTGCGCAAACGCGGCCATTTCACGATACTGGGCGAGTTCCAGCTTAATTGAGCCGGAAACCTTTTTCATGGCCTTGATCTGTGCTGCGGAACCAACACGAGACACCGAAATACCAACGTTAACCGCCGGACGGATGCCCTGATAGAACAGTTCCGTTTCCAGGAAGATCTGGCCATCGGTAATGGAAATCACGTTGGTCGGGATATAGGCGGAAACGTCCGAAGCCTGGGTTTCAACAACCGGCAATGCGGTCAGGGAGCCAGCACCTTCGGTATCATTCATTTTGGCTGCGCGTTCCAGAAGGCGCGAGTGAAGATAGAAAACGTCACCCGGGTAAGCTTCACGTCCGGGAGGACGACGAAGCAGCAGAGACATCTGACGATAGGCAACAGCCTGTTTCGACAAATCGTCATAAGCAATAACCGCATGCATGCCATTGTCACGGAAAAATTCACCCATGGTGCAACCGGTGTAAGGCGCCAGGAACTGCAGGGGCGCAGGCTCGGAAGCAGTCGCGGCGACGACGATGGAATATTCCAGCGCGCCATATTCTTCGAGAATTTTAACGATCTGGGCGACGGTTGAACGCTTCTGTCCGATGGCGACGTAGATGCAGAACAGCTTTTCGCTATCGTTCTGGGCGGCATCATTGATCGATTTCTGATTAATGATGGTATCCATGATGATGGCGGTTTTACCGGTCTGACGGTCACCAATGATCAATTCGCGCTGGCCACGGCCAATCGGGATCAGGCTGTCGATTGCCTTAAGGCCGGTCTGCATGGGTTCATGCACCGATTTACGCGGGATAATGCCCGGCGCCTTGACTTCAACGCGCATACGAACGGCGTCTTCGATCGGGCCTTTGCCGTCAATCGGATTGCCCAGGCCGTCAACAACGCGGCCCAGCAGGCCCTTGCCGACAGGAACATCAACGATGGAGCCGGTCCGCTTGACCGTGTCGCCTTCCTTGATCGCGCGGTCATCGCCAAAAATAACGATACCGACGTTGTCGTTTTCAAGGTTCAGCGCCATCCCTTTGATGCCGCCGGGGAATTCAACCATTTCACCGGCCTGAACGTTATCCAGTCCGTGGACACGGGCGATACCGTCACCAACTGAAAGAACTTGTCCGACTTCGGCGACTTCCGCCTCGGTTCCAAAATTGCTGATTTGATCCTTGAGAATTGCGGTGATTTCCGCAGCCCGGATTTCCATTATCCAATCCCTATCATAGCTAGCCGCAACTGTTGCAGCTTGGTTCGAAGCGATGAGTCGACCATACGTGAGCCAACTTTGACGACAAGGCCGCCAAGCAACTCTGGATCGACCGATGCGTCAATGGTGACCTTGGAGCCGATTGCTGCTTTGAGCGAATCGCCAAGGTCGGTTAATTGTTTGTCAGAAAGTTCGGCGGCAGAAACCACCTCGGCGGTTGCTTCCCCACGGTACGCGCTGAGAATATCCCTGAATGCAGAGATGATCACCGGCAGTACGGAAAGACGGTGGTTACCGGCAACAACACCAATAAAATTACGGGTCAGATCATTAAAGGCGGCTTTTTCGACAATTGTCAAAATGGCCCTGCTCTGATCGTCACTTGAAATAACCGGCGAGTGCAAAAGCCTGCGCAGGTCTTCGCTTTCGCCAATCATGGCGCTAAGCTGTTCGAGATCACCGGTAACAGCGTCTAGCTGCTTGTCGGCTTCGGCCAAGTCGAAAAGGGCGGAGGCATAACGTCCTGCCAGCCCGCTGGCGCCTGTTTTGTCAGATGACAAGTGGGAAGTCCCTGAGTCCAAAAGTCGAAATTCATTGCTAAGAAAATTAAAGCCACAAACCGGCTAAAATCACCCCGCGATTTGGCCTGTTATCTATCATACTCATCTGGGGCATGCAAGATGACTCATTGCACTTGCGAACAGCTAAAAAATGGCGGAATTCCGGGACAAACGGGCAATTTGCATATTAGAAAAACGTGGAATAAGTCGAGAAAATTGAACTAAACAGAAAAACAGGGTCATAAAAAACTGTAAGGATCGATATCTGCCTGGATGCGAACCTTCCTTGAGGGGGGCATAGATGACAGCCATTCGGTGATCAGGCGCTGCATGTTGACCTCTTTTGGGGCTCTTATCAGAAAGCGCCTGCGATGGCGCCCCCGGACCATTGAAAGGGGTGCCGGGGCAGGTCCCAGCACCAGAACGTTTTTGAAGCGCGGCGCGCATTTGGCGAGGTATGACGCCATCTGGTCGACCTCCCTGCCATCGGGTCCTGAAACGATCAGGGCAGCGAGCCTGGAGAACGGCGGCATGTCTGATTCCTGGCGTGCCCTTGTTTCAATTTCAAGGAATCGTTCCCTGTCCCCTGACAGCAGCGCCTGCATAACCGGATGCTCTGGCATGTAAGTTTGCAGTGCAACACGACCGGGTTTTTCGGCCCTCCCTGCCCGTCCGGCTACTTGATACAAAAGCTGATAGGTTCGCTCTGCGGCGCGCAGATCACCGCCGGTGAGACCCAGGTCCGCATCGACAACCCCGACCAGCGTCAGCAAAGGGAAATGATAGCCTTTGGCGACAATCTGGGTGCCAATGATCAAATCAACATCATGGGATTCGACACGCCGAACCAGTTCCGCCGCCGCCTGTGGCCCGGCAATGGAATCGCTGGCGGCGATTTCGGCGCTGATATCGGGAAACAAAAGGGCGATTTCCTCGGCCAGACGCTCGACACCTGGACCGCAGGCCGCGAGGGTTTCCTTTTCGCACGTGGGACAACTTTCGGGCATGGGCGTCGAATACCCGCAGTGATGACACTGCATTCTTCCCGCGCCGCGACGATGGCTGACCAGCCAGGTCGTGCAATTGGGGCACTGAAATCTGTGACCGCATGTCCTGCACAGGGTCAGCGGCGCATATCCCCGTCGATTAAGAAACAGCATCGCCTGCTCACCGGCAGCGAAAGTTTGTTTCATCCGTTCAATAAGAAGCGGTGACAACCAGCTCTCGGCAGCGGGCGCTTCGGCGCGCATATCGATCAGGGAAATATCGGGCATAACCGCGCCGCCATGGCGTTCGGGAAGATGCAGCAAGCGATAGCGTCCCCCCTGGGCGTTGACCACCGTTTCCAGAGACGGCGTCGCCGAGGCGAGGACAATAGGAATATCGGCCAGATGGGCACGGACCACGGCCATGTCCCGGGCATTATAGATAACCCCTTCTTCCTGCTTGAAGGCCCCTTCATGTTCTTCATCAACGACGATCAGGGCCAAATCCTGAAAAGGCAAAAAAAGTGCCGAACGCGCACCGACAACGACTCCCGCGCGCCCCTCACTGACCGCCCGCCAGGAATCCCGCCTGCGCGCCGGGGTCAAATCCGAATGCCACAGGGCGGGGGCAGCCCCGAATCGCTTCTTGAAGCGACCCAGCCATTGCGCGCTGAGCGCGATTTCCGGCAACAAGACCAAAACCTGACGTCCCTGCTTCAGGGCTTCGGCGACGGCCTGAAAATACACTTCTGTTTTTCCCGAACCCGGCACGCCGTCCAGCA
>JADHSW010000179.1 GCA_016776705.1 Rhodospirillales bacterium | reverse complement strand
CAAGGCGCGCTTCACACCACTGGCCGAGGCCGCCCCTGATTCAAGGGTAGTATGAAAGACAGGAATTTTTACAGAACTGAAGGGATAACCGCCACAAATCACCGCGGTGCAAGATGGTGGAACCACGGCAACGGCGTCCGGTCCGACGGTGTTGAGAATAACCCGCAGCGACAAGGCTTCGACGCAACCTGCGCAAGCCACGTGGCCGGAAAAGAACTGGTTATCGTCCTGGTAATTGATCTCTTCCATAAGCTTACTCCATCCACACGGATTCAACTGACGGCTCTGCGTCTTTGAAATCTGTTACCATTTGTTGAATTTTACTAGGCGGTACGTTGACGCCGCCAACACCAGCCAGAATACCATGCAGTTTCGGGGCGTCAGGCATTCCAAACAGTGCGCTTTTCAGTTCCTGATGCAAAATACCGCCCATACCAGGGGAATAATTGCGATCCAGAACCAGTGCACAGGGAACGCCGACCAGCGCTTCTCGCAAAGACCGGGCCGGCAAGGGTCTAAACAAGCGGACTTTCAGCAATCCCGCCGCAATTCCCTGTTCGCGCAAGGCATCAACTGCCACACGGGTTGTGCCCGTCATTGAGCCCATAGTGACATACACGACCTCTGCATCGTCGGTTTTATAGTGCTCAAGTGCCCCGTATCCGCGAGATGTCACATCGCCCCAGGCTTTCCCGGTGCTGTTCACAATACCTTCGACGCCGGCCATTGCTTCAGCCAGTTCCTGCCTGCTTCGGTTCCATGTTACCTGATCAACAGGGGCGCCGAAGGATCGGCCAGTATCCGTGTTAAGGCTGATTGTCGGCTTATAGTCAGGCAAGAAATTGCTGACCAGATCCTGCGAGGGAACTTCCACCTGCTCCACTGAGTGGGACACATAAAAAGCGTCGTGACAGACCATTGTCGGCAAATTAACCGATTCAGCAATGCGGAAAGCCTGAATAACCGTGTCGAGAGATTCCTGCGGCGATTCACTGTAGAGCTGAATCCAGCCTGTATCGCGCTGTGACAGACTATCCAGCTGATCGGGCCAGAACCCCCAGGGCGATCCCGGAGTGCGGTTAACATTAAACATCACAATCGGTGTGCGCGCACCAGAGGCGTAATGCAAAAGCTCATGCATTAACAATATCCCCTGGGATGACGTCGCGGTGAACACGCGCGCACCGGTCAGCGATGCGCTGATGCAAGCCGCCATGGCTGAATGCTCGGATTCAGGCGTTAATAATTCAGCGCTCAATTCGCCCTGGCTCTGAAACTCGGTAAGCTTTTCCAGAATGGGTGTTTGAGGAGTGATCGGATAAAGCGGCGCAACATGAGGGCGCGCCAGCTTTACACCCCACGAAACGGCGTGATTACCACTTAATAACAGACGGGTTCTCGTGTTCGATTTTTCCAGCATCTGATTAATCCTGCATTTCTTCACGCATGGCGATTGAGCCCGTAGGGCATTCTGCAACGCACAGTCCACAGCCTTTGCAGTAATCGGTTTTCACCTCATAACCGCGATCAAGTTTTATGATTGCCATATCCGGACAGTAGTAATAACAGTTGTCGCAGTAGATACAGGTGCCGCAACTGAAGCACCGGGACGCTTCGGCGACGGCCTCATTTTGACCCAAAGCCTTCTGCACCTCATTGAAGTTAGTCAGGCGTGCGGCCACGTCCACATGACCTGCCTGGTTTCGCTCAGCCAAAGGGTGGTAATGGGTATTGATAACACCATAGGGAATTTCGGGATCGCTAGATATTACGGCAGCCGTATGCCCGGGGTTTATGTAGAGGCCGATTTGATCAGCCGCTTGCTTACCCATGCCGATGGCCTGAGTTACAAATCTGTCCATACTGGCCAGATCACCCCCGGCAAAAACGCCCGGTGTCGCCGTTTGCCATTTCTTGTCGGTTTTGATGACAGGGCCTTCGCTATCCAGCAGGCTTTCCCAGCGTGCCAGATCGGCATCCTGGCCAATGGACGGAATCACCGCGTCCGCCGAAAGCTGAAACTCGCTGCCACTTATCGGCTCAATTTTGAAAGCGCCGCGAATCTCGCCTTGCTGGAAATCCACCCGAATGCAGTCAAGCGTAAGACCTTCGCCATTGGCACCGACCGACTGCATCATCGCGCCCGTGACAAATTCAATACCTTCTTCAAGTGCTTCTTCCACTTCAACGCGTTGGGCAGGAAGGAATTCATCGGGTTCCAGTGAAAGCACGGTTACCGATTTGCCCAACCGGCGCGCCGTCCGCGCCACATCCATTGCGGCGCTGCCACCGCCAATAATCACCAATCGTTCGCCCAGTTCACAAACTTCACCGGCGTTTGTCGCCGCCAGGAAGTCGGCGCTATCGACGATCCAGGGCTGACTGTAATCCAGAGCAGGCAAGACCTTGGAGCGGGTCGCACCTGTCGCCATGTAAACAGCGTCGTAGTCATCGTGAAGTTTTTTCAATGCGTCGCTATCGGCAATACCCGCTTCAAGTTTCACATCCACGCCCAGATTAATGATCCGATCGATCTCGCCATCGACGATTTTTTTTTCCAGACGATAGGAGGGAATGCCGTAACGCAACAGGCCACCCAGTCGATTGTGAGATTCAAAAAGAGTTACCCGGTATCCGTGACGTCGCAATTGATAGGCGGCAGAAAGGCCCGCCGGGCCGCCGCCTACTATGGCAACGGATTCATTTCTTTCCTCAGCTGGCTTGGGAAACTGCCAACCTTCCTTAAGTGCCATGTCGCCGACATGTCTTTCAAGGGAACAAATTCCAACGGTTCCGTCCAACTGCACGCGATTGCAGGCGCTCTCACAAGGGTGATGGCAAATGCGTCCGGCGATGGCGGGAAAAGGGTTGTTATCGGCCAGGGTCAACCAGGCGCCATAATAGTCTTCGTCTTTAACCTGGCCGATCCATTCGGCAATGCGGCCATCAACGGGGCAAGCCCCAAGACACGGCGAAGGGGTGGTGCTGTAATTTGGCATGGCGCTGCGCCAGGTGCCGGTCATCCGCGCTTCCGAATTGCCGGTGGTCCAAAGAGGAGATTGTTGATTATTCATTTAATCACTCTCGTCATATAGAATTGCGTATGTGCAGGTACGCCTCGCGGCAGGCGGCGACGTTTTGTTCTTTTTTCGCTGGCGCGGTTTCTTCAATGACCTCGCACATGGTTTCAATGTCCGGCTTGTCCAAGGTCGCCACAAAAGCGCCAAGCAAGGCCGAATTGACCACCTTCCCCATATCGTTATTGCGGGCGATGTCCTTGCCGTTCACAGGATAAATCCGGTAATCGCCGAGCCCTGAAAACGCCTCGCGCGACCGTGTGGAATTCACCACAATCAATGTCTTCTCGTTGGCCCGGCGAAGGAAGCTTTCTTCCAGCAAAGTGTCATCGAAGCACAGCATGGCCGATGCATATTCAATATCGCAACGCAGTCGAACAGGTTGATCATCGACCCTGATGGAAGACGCAACGGGCGTTCCCCGGCGCGCGCCTCCGTATGTGGCGAATGTTTGAACATACTGACCCTCGTCAAAATAGGCCCGCGCCAACTGGTTGCCCGCCGTTTGTGCACCCTGGCCACCACGCCCCAAAATCAGTATTTCGCGCATGTTCGCTAATCCCTGTGTTGCTAATATTGTTAGCCTACCAAACAATTTGCCATAAGGCACTCAAATAACAACGGACGCCTATAAAAACAGCCGCATTTTTGGCATCAATTTGCCAATTTACAGGAATAAAACATCCCAAGTTCGCTAAATTTGCTGCATTGGAGCAAACGCCGGTCAACCGGCGTTTTTCAGCTCCAGATAAGCCATGGTCAATTCTGAATCCTGATCTGAGTCGATCATCTGATCCAGTGCCGGAAGGAAGCCCATTTCTTCTTTCTGGATATGGAAAACTTCGCGCTCGACCAATTCCAGCCCTTTTTCGCGGAAGGCTTCCCAGCTTTCCGGGCTAAAACCATCCTTGCGCCCCGCCTTCGCCATTTCACTTAGCTCCGTAGCAAGGGGGCGAATAATTTGATGTTCGCCAAGAAGCATCTGGGTAATGCCGACATCACCGAATTCAGCAAACAACGGGAACAGGTGAGCTTCTTCGAAAGCATAATGATGGGAAATTTCCTCGAGCAGCACGGCTTCCACATCACCCAGCAACCTGTTCATAGTAGTATCGTCATTTGCGGGCGCTGTCCTGGCGCCGGACAGAGCCGTTTCCAGTTTTTCCAGAAGGGCCATGGTTGCAAAATGTTCATCATGCAGGGTACGCAGGATGTTGAAGCTTGATTCCATCATGTCGGTGATCTTTCTTGAGTTGGCATGGTGCTATCCGGTATCGAAGGTTTTCGAGCGCTGATGAGCATGCGTTTGTAAACGTCCAGGGTGAACCAAAGGAAGGCTATCGCGCCGACGATTCCGAAAATCGCCCCCGCCTGAATGGCAGGTTCCAATTGGGTAATAATGCCGATGCCCAGCAGCCCGACGGCGGCAAAATGACAAACGGCATGAATTTTTAATGGCCGCCCCTGCGCCAGTTGCGACAGGCGCGGCGGTCTTCCGCCAGCCTTCGATACATTCATGGCGGCCAGGAAAGGCATAATCTGCTGTTGCACACCCAAAATGAACGTCAACAACCATCCAAAAACGGCAAGATATCCTGCTATCAACAAGGTCGGCTCATAGGGAATACCCGATACGCCGGCAATCCCAACGGCGATAGAAACCGGAAACAACACCCAGCTTGTCTTGATAAGGACGAATGAAATGCCTAGCTTTTTCTTCATGCCTTTTTTCAACAAGGCTTTCATGACCTGGACGTGGCTGACGCTTCCCACAAGAAGCAATCCTGCGCCCAGGACGAATACCTCTAATTGCTCAGCCAAGGCGCCATAAGCCGCAAGCACCAGTCCAGCACCATAAACCGCCATGACAAAAAGCGAGCGCCCTTCAACAGCAGGATTGGCGAGCGCAAACATGGGCACCAAAATCGAGGCGAACCCCATGGCGAATAATCCCATGAAACCAAAAATCGCAACCGTGGCATGGGCGGTAGCTGACACATTCTGATCGGTGGGCATAAAATTGAAAATCATACCCAGCCCTAACAAGACCAGGGCCATGAGCGCCACAAAGGCGAACCAGATATGGCTTGTCAAAACCTTGAAACCGGAAGCGTCCAGCAGCAACCGGCCAATGATAATGACATACACTCCCAGCCCAGCTGTTGCTAGTGCGCCACCTGACGCCATCGCCAGATCATGGCTCATGGCAAAACCGGCAACAAGGGCGCCAACTCCGGGAATATAAAGGTACGACGCCAGCTTTACAGGCCACAAAGAAGGAAAGGACTGGTTCGTCACAACAGGTAAAACCTGAAACGACGCCCCCATGGCAACCATCACGAAAACACCCAGTGTCAGGGCGTGTAATGCCGCCAGAACATATCCCGTACCGCCTTGAAAGAACGAGACTTGATCAGCGCTAAAGAACAGCATTCCCCATGCTAAAATTTGGTAAAGACTGGAGGCAATAAAAAACCGATAAGGTATTGACGGTGGCAACAGGCGTCCTTGTGCGCCCGCCATAATTCTTCCTGCTAATTGCACTTATTCAGTCTCCGCACCGGGGGTCCGGGACAGACGAAGATGAAGTTCTCCATCTGGCGATGGCAAGCGGCTCCAATCCCAGCCGCGATCCTCCAGTTCCGGATATAACAAAACCGGATCACGATCATGCAGGACAAAAACTGTGTCGCTGACATCAGGGGTTTCCAGCAAGGAAATGATATTCACAAGAGGTTGCGGTG
>JADHSW010000178.1 GCA_016776705.1 Rhodospirillales bacterium | reverse complement strand
AGCGGCAGCGCGGGCCGTGCTGCCGGCCACAAAGTGCTCAATCAACTTGCCTTGCTGACGGGCTGTAAGCCTACTTTTGCGGATGTACATCGTAGCCATGATAGAACCTCTCCCGGTTCTTAGCTACTTCAGCCCCAAAATTTTTTATCTGAAGGGCAAACCCAAAATTTTTTTAATTCCGTTACTCGATAAAACCGATGAAAACTCTTTTATATTCACTGTAAATAACTTTTCATGCTGGCTCCTCCGGGATTTTAGTGGAGGGATCATTTTTAAAGGAAGTACCCGTGACCAATTTCAGACGAGGTCAGGCTCATGTCTGGACACTCCGCATCGACCCAGATGACAACGGGATCGAACAATTTCGTGAGATTTTGTCTGGCCAGGAAAAGGCCCGCCTCGAAAAAATCGCCCATGAGAGAAATCGCCGGGAATATATTGCGGCACATGCATTAACCCGCTTGATGCTTTCCCATTTTAGCGATGTTTCTGCTGCCGACTGGAGATTCGATGCCGGGGACCATGGCCGACCAGAGCTAACGACCAGGTTCAGAAACTTGGGCCTTCGCTTTAATATATCTCATACAAGGGGCATGGTCGCGTGTGCCATCACCAAAGTGGATGACATCGGCGTCGATGTTGAATGTCAAGAGCGTCCCGGTCGATTGGCTGATATTGCCGAAAGGAAATTTTCACGGCCTGAGATTATTTTTTTCGCCAGCGCTTCCGAGGCAGAGAGACAAAAAGTGTTTTTTTCGTTCTGGACCTTGAAAGAATCCTACATCAAGGCCATCGGAAAGGGGCTTGTCGAACCCCTGGATGGTTTCGCTTTTAGCCTGGACCCCCTAGGCATAACCTTCCTGCGGGAAAATGGTGATGCTGATTGCTGGTCGTTCGACCTGTTTAAGGCGTCGGCTGATCATCTTTGTGCTATTTCCCTTGCCAGGCCAACCTGTGCCCCTGTTGAGATTATCCGCAGATCCTTGAATTGGAAGGACATGGCGGCGTTAACCAGGTAGTCCCTGCCATGATGTCGTCACTATGTTATGCTTATTTAAACCCTTAAGGTTTGATAGATGAACAGGTGCCCTATGGTTCGAAAAGCCAGAATTCTATGGATATTGTTGGCTGTCTATATTGTCGCCCCCCCCGTTTCAGCCAGGGAAACACTAGTTGCCACAAATGCAAACGCCGGACTAATGGATATTGAGGGCAACTGGTTTTCTTGCGAATTTGCCCATTCTCAAATTCCCCCGGATGACGACTGTAAAATGTTTGATGACGATGGTTTCGATGTCTCGCAGGGGGAAATTTTTCACATCAAGGCGATAAACAGCCGCGAAACCCAGTGCCGTCATAAGCGAGCGGGACAGTGTTTCAAGCGTACCAGTGAAGGAATTGTCATAAGTCGGGATTCCGTGGGAACGATTCGGCCCACAACAAGCGGCTTCGCCATAAAATACTGGGGTTGCACCCAGGAATATACCATGAGTGACCGTGGAAACTTCTTCGAGGTCGCCCCCACGGGCAGACGCTGCATGTGGACTCGTGAAAAACGGTATTTTGTTGCCCGTTATCAAGGCAAAATTCAGGTTGGTGATGAATAATGCCAGTAATTTCAATGATCTAACTGTTGGGGATGAGATGCCAAGGGTGACTCTCACATTTAGTTGAACAGTCGTGATGAGACTGTTATCAGCAAGCTGTGTAATATCATTCTCAGGTTAAGGGCCGGAGGCAATCCCCCACCTGCTCTGCCCCCCTCCAAGAGCGCTTCCGGTCCGACCTCCCTCCCTGTTTAAAACTCGCCGACCCCGCAAATGGGGTCGGTTACTCTTTGGGGACAATCTTGACCCGGCTGTTAACGGCGGTCACATTTTTAATTTCCTTAACAACGCCGACAGCCTTAGCTAATTCGTCCCTGGTGAAAGCGCGTCCGAAAAGGAATACTTTGCCGCCAACGGCACGCCAGCGGAAATTGGTGACATTGACGCCCTTGGCGTCCAGCAGCAGGGCGTTGATTTTTCCTTCGATGACGGAATCATCAATAAAGTTTTCGGCCGCGCCCTTGTCCTGGTCAATGCCCTTGATAACGATGACTTCGTTGTAGAGTTTCTTTACGCCTTGAACCGACTTGGCCAGACTTCCGGCCTTGGCTTTCAAGGCTGAATTTTCAACGGCGCCGGTCAACATGACGTCCTGCTCGTAGACATCTGTGCTAAGGGAAAATACATCGCTTCCCAATTCATCTACGATCTTGCTGGTTATTTTGGCTTTTAACTCCAGGTCCTTGGCGATGTCATCGGAACTGCGATCCTCGACAGCAGCTTCAACCGCACTTTTGATGGCCGATAGCGGGTTCAGGTCAAGTGCATGGGCGTTCTGGATCGTAATGAAAGTGGCCAGAAGGGTGGCGACAAAGAATGGAAGGGTGGCGACAAAGAATGAAAGACGGGGCATGTTTTAAAACTCCAAATAATAAGATCGTAGATGTTTATCAGACATTTCTGAAACGGGGCTGAAGAAACATTGCGCCAAAGGTGTCAAATCAGCGACCTGACAACAATGTAAACTCCCAACATTAGCAGGGCGATGAACAGTATTCGCCGAAAAAGGCTTTCCGATAAATTTTGCCGCATGCGCTTCCCAACGATCATTCCGATCAGGGCCGGAACAACAGCTGCCGCGGATACGAAGCCCAGATCAGAGGGAAGCAAATCGCGCCCGCCCAATGCAACGGCCAGGGCGGCTGTCGAACAGGTGAATAAAATACCCATGGCCTGAACCAGCATGTCTTTGGAAAAACCAAGTGCCTGGAGGAAAAGAATGCCCGGAAAGACGAAGGCTCCCGTCATGCCGGTCAATAGGCCATTTATAGTTCCGGCGAGCGGACCAACCCATCCTTCCATTTTTAGCGGAAGATGGATTTCAGGTTTGGCGAGTGCGATAAGGGAATACGTAACCACCAGCACCCCAAGAAGCGCAGACAAATATGATACATCGGTACTCTCAAGTGCGCTTGCCCCGAACCAGACCGTTAGCGACGCCGTCAACAAAAAGGGCCAGATGCGACGAATGATGGCCCTTCCATTACCGCCGACCGCAGCCTGCCAGACATTGGTGATAAATGAAGGCGCCAGCAACAAGGCCATTGCTGGATGAAGGCCGACGGTTGCCGTCAATAAAGCCAGGGAAATTGTCGGCAGGCCAAGCCCGATGACGCCCTTGACTGTTCCGGCGATCAGGAAGGTGACCGTGATAATGGCAAGTTGCTGGAATTCTGGCATGCCCGATTTTATATACCGGATCATTCAGCTGACAAACATGAACCATAGGGAGCGAGAAATTCCAACTTCAGCATTGAAAAGGAATGGATTTCCATATCCAAACATGCGCCAATTCCGCTTCTTAAATTTTATAACAGAACCGTAAGTGTGGATCAGGTGATATGGCGACTCCTTCTGGCAGCAATCGTAAAGTAACCATCGTCGGGGCCGGTGTGGTTGGCATGTCGTGTGCGGTGCATTTGTTGCGTGATGGTCATAACGTCACGGTTATCGACAAGGACGAGCCGGGGCTGGGGTGTTCGTTCGGAAACGCCGGAATTCTGGCTCCTACGTACTGTGTTCCGCTGTCAATGCCAGGCACAGTCTGGAATGTGCCGGAATGGTTGTTTGATCCCCTTGGACCCCTGTCGGTCCGGTGGCGCGATATGCCGGGTCTTACGCCCTGGTTCCTGCGTTTTATACTGGCTGGGACTGCGCCGCGTTGGCCTGTGTCGTCAAATGGCCTTCGATCCTTGCATGAAAGCTGCGTCAGGGATTTTGAAGCCTTGTTTCAGTCCATGGATGCGGGTCATCTGATCAAGAAAACCGGAATGATTTACGCCTACGAGTCAGAGAAGAATTTCCACAAAAGTTCTGGCAACTGGGAAATCATTCGTCAACATGGTGCGCAGGTCGAGGTTCTGGATGGTAAGAAAATTCAGGAAATGGTGCCGGGGATAAGTCCCGCCTGTGCGAACGGTGTCTTTATGCCTGAAGACGCCCAGGTCATCAGCCCCCTGCGGGTTGTGGAAACCCTGGTCGAGGAGTTTAAGCGCAATGGCGGGGTGATTGTTCGCAGTGAGGTTCGAGATATTGAAATTGGTTCCGACGGTCCTACACGTCTGGTGACAGACGGTGGCGCTGTCGACCTTGATGCGCTTGTTATTGCCGCTGGCGCGCTTTCGGCCCGGTTTTGCAGGCGACTGGGTTCACCTGTGCCGCTGGTGGGTGAAAGGGGCTATCATGTGACCCTTCCGGACCCTGGAATATCAACGGATATGCCGGTGATGTCCGGTGATTGTCAGTTCGCCATGACCACCATGGAAATGGGCATGCGGGCAGCCGGAACAGCCGAATTCGCGAACCTGGAAGCACCGCCAAACTATCAGCGGGCACGGGTTCTTTTGAAACATGTGAAACGTATCTTCCCCACCATCAATACCGAAGGATACAGCGAATGGATGGGAATGCGTCCTTCGCTGCCAGATAGCCTGCCGGTTATTGGAACTTCGCCAAACTTTTCATCTACCTTTTTCGCTTTTGGTCACTCCCATGCCGGTTTGATGGGCAGCGTTATCACCGGGCGGACAATTTCCGACCTTGTTTCCCTTCGCACGCCAGGTCTTGACCCGACCCCGTTCAGGATCAACCGCTTTTAGGATGAAAACCCCGGATGCTGATCGGCTGGGGGATGAGGGAGGGGGAGGTTGCCGATTTCGCATCCGGAGCTTCGATGGTCCGAATATGGGGCGTATCCAGACCGGTAATTTCTTTTTTGGTTAACTACTTAAGGCGATCATCGCAAAATATACTGCCTTGGCCTGTTCGGCTGTAATGTTGCCAGCGCTGGCGCCTCGCGAAACCATTAAGTCTGTCGGTTTGAGCGGTGTCAGAATGATTCCTGTTTTGGAGAGTTCTTCGATAAAATCCAGCGATACTGAAAGAGGATCACTCGCCGGGAGATAATCGCCTGTCGAACGTTTTGTACTGGTTGTCATTGTTCTACATCTCCCTGAACGAGTTGATTGGGGCTGGTTCTATAAAAGCAACCGCCATGCCAGTTTTCGCTTTGGTGAGAGAAGAAGGGGTAAAGTTTCCTCAAGTTATTGATAATATGTAAGAAAATATAAGCCTGACTTCAGGAGTATGCGGGGCGCTTGAGCTGTTCTGATTCCCGAAATGGGATTTGGCCATACCCCGGTATATCGTTGGGTCCTTTGCTTTGTATATTGCTTTGCAAAATGCAAATGGTGTTTTCTTTGTGGGGCTTATTCTTTGATGGTCTGATTGAAACTGGTAATGTTGCTTTATGTCGAATCGGCTAATTTTCCATATGTGCAAGCGCTCGGACTGGCAGGTCGCCCAACAGGATGGGTTTTATCAGGGCAGTGGCGATGATTTGCGCGATGGCTTCATGCATTTTTCCACTGCCGAACAATTGGCTGAAAGTGCGGCAAAACATCGGGCCGGCATTACGGGGTTGTTATTGATCGCCATCGACCCCGATGATCTGGGCGAGGCACTTAAATGGGAGCCTTCACGGGGTGACCAATTATTCCCGCATCTTTACGGGGTGCTTGATGTGTCGAAGGTCGCAAGCGTGGAAGAACTGCCTTTAGGCGAAGACGGTTTGCATGTGTTTCCCGGGATTATTCCCCCCTGGCGTCCTGCAGGAGTGGAAAATCCTTGATTGATCTTTATTGCCTCGCCGGCCCCCTAATCAGGTTTCTTGACCCGGAAACCGCCCATGGCCTCGCGATCAAGGGCCTTCGCGCCGGACTGGTTCCGGCTGC
>JADHSW010000177.1 GCA_016776705.1 Rhodospirillales bacterium | reverse complement strand
GTTTGCAAATCAAAATTATCTTTGGGCCCAAACAGGTTGGTCGGCACAACACTGATGAAATCATTCCCGTACTGCCGCCTGTACGCCTGGCACATTTTAAGCCCGGTGATTTTTGCCAGCGCATACCATTGATTGGTCGGCTCAAGTGGGCCAGCCAGCAAAGAGTCTTCAGTAATGGGCTGGTTGGCGGCACGCGGATACATGCAGGATGAAGCGAGGAACATCAACTTGCCTGTGCCGCAAAGGTGTGTGGCGTGGATGATATTGGAAACGATGGCGGCGTTGTCGTAGATAAACTCAGCCGGCCGGGTGTCATTGGCGAGAATACCGCCGACAGTGGCGGCGGCGATGAAAATCGCATCCGGACGTTGCTCGGCGACCCACGCTTCAACGTCTGCCTGACGGCGCAGGTCTAGTTGCTGTCGCGGTACGTTCAGAATTTCACAGTTTTCAGATTGTAGGCGTCGCACCAAGGCGCTACCGACCATTCCGCCATGACCGGCGACCCAGATTCTTTTCCCCTCGGATGACCAGTTGCTCCCCAAAACCTGATGCTCCTTGTAACCGTTCAGCTAGACGTTACCGTATACGGAATCGCGGATCATGGTATAGCCCTTGATCAGCTCCTGTATGCCCATGTCTAGGGAATGCGCAGGTTTGAACCCGGTGGCTTCTATTTTTTCGTTGGAAACAATGTAGTCGCGCTTGTCCGGGTCTTCGCCGATGGGGGCCTCGACGGGTACAAATGAAGGTATATGTTTGATGATGACGTTACACAATTCACGCTTCGATAGGTTGGCATCTGATAGGCCGACGTTATAGGGCTCACCCTTCATAGTTTCGAAATTTTCCATGGCGTGCAGGAAGGCCCGCGATACGTCTCGAATATGGATGTAGTTGCGCTTGAAGTGACCTTCAAACAATACAACGGCGCGGTCGTAAACGGCTCGATATACGAAATCATTGACGAGCAGATCAGTGCGCATTCGCGGTGCCATGCCAAAAACAGTGGCAAGACGGAAGCTGATGGTATTTTCGCGCTCCAGCGCTCGATCTTCAATTTCGACCTTGTGCTTGCCATAAAGGGATATTGGTTTTAGCGGCGTTTCTTCGGTGCAGAATTTACCTTCTTCGCCGACGCCATAGCCGCTGTTGGTGATCGGCATCAGAACCTGTTGAGACGGGCTTAGAAGTTTAAGGAGCGTCAGCTGGCCATCCAGATTAAGTGAAGTTGCACCAATGGGGTCAAGGGAGCAAAGTGGCGCACCGACAAGGGCTGCCAGGGGAATGATGGTATCGGCATTTTTGAGCAATTCTTTAAGCAGCTCCTCATTGCGCGCATCGCCTTTTACAACGGAAAAATCTGGGTTGGCGCATGATGTCGTTAGGGAATTTTGCTTGAACATGAAATTGTCCAGAACCGTTACCTTACACCCGCTTTCTAACAATGCAGGGACCATAATTGAGCCAAGAAAACCTGCTCCGCCGGTAACCAGGACTGATTTTTTTTCCGTCATGTCATATGCCTCTTATTAAAAAATTAATACTGGGAGCCAAGCACTTCTGCCAACCGCTCTATTTGAGGAGCAAGATCGAAGGGATGGTTGCCGACAAAAAATCCAAAATCGTGTGCCGTGTCGGCATTTGAAAGTTCACCAACGGCCTCGTAATCATAAAAGCGTTTGACGTCATGGCGCAGGATACATCCACCTGTAATTATGCGATAGCCAATGTCGGCTTTTTCCAAGGCCTGAAAAATTTTTGCACGATCCAGATCGTGTGCCGGGTTAAGAATAATGGGAAACGAAAAGGCTGAACTTTTGCCATTTTCACGTTGAATGATAAACCGCTCGTCATTGCCAAAAAGTTTTTGGAACAAGGCCAGATTTTTTCTTCGCATGGCCGTCATGGCGGGCAGTTTTTTTAATTGTTCAAGCCCGATTGCACCACTCAATTCAAGTGGCCGCACGTTATAACCAGGCAGGATAAAACGATAGGATTCGTAAAAATCCTCGCCTTGAGTGTCGAAAACCGGGGAATTTGCTGGCAAGTCACGGGTCCAGCCATGGGCCCTTAAGGAGCGGACCAAATGACAAAGTTCTTCATCGTCCGTTGCTACCATGCCGCCCTCCATTGTCGACACATGATGCGAGAAGAAAAAGCTGGAGGTATTAAGATCGCCAAAAGTACCGGCTTTTTTGCCGTTCAGTTCTGCGTCCAGGGATTCGCAGTTATCTTCCATGAAATAAAGGCCGTGCTTGTCGGCAAAGCTTCGCATGGTATCAAGGGCCGCCGGATTGCCTAGGATGGAGACGGCGACGATCATTTTAGTTTTTGGCGTCAAAGCCGCTTCGAGCTGCTCCACATCCACATTGAGTGTATCTAGGGCAACATCGACGATGCGCATTTTTAGACCGTACTGCTGTAACGGGTGATAGGTCGTGGCCCATGAAATGGCAGGTACAATGACTTCGTCACCGCGTTGTAACGGGTTTTCTTTTTTGAAAAATAAACTGGCAACGCTAAGCAAGTTAGCCGAAGAGCCGGAATTGACCATAACCGCGTGCTTAAGACCGTGGTATTCGGCGAAGGCGGTCTCGAAGGCAGCGACTTTGTCGCTCATGGTGAAAAAACCGCTGTCAACAACCCGCTGAATTGCGCTTAGTTCCTCATCCCCCCAGGACGGTGCGGCCAGATCATAAAACATTTAAAACGGCCCCTTAAACTGGGATTGATAGCTGAGCGTGGCTTTCTCCGGATTGGGGGTCCAGCCATCGTCTTCGGGGTGGACCATGGTATGGGCGGCCTTGGCAATGGTCACCGGGTTGGCATAGAAAACATCTTCCAGGGCCGGCGTTGTCGGACAGGGAGTATCGGCGAAACCCATACGCTTGATCGGTATGGCGCGCTGGCCGCCAAAGCGTTCGGCGACCTGGGCGGCGATTTCAGCTGACGCCCCGCAACGGGTCCAGGCATTATCGACGATCAGCAGGCGGCCGGTTTTTTCAATTGATTCACAAATGGTGTCGATGTCCATGGGGTGAAGGGTAATCGGATCGACGACCTCTGCCGAAACTTTGGCGTCTTGCAAAATTTCCTGAGCACGAAGGGCTTCCATCAGCATGTTGGAGATACCGACGATGGTGATATCGTCCCCTTCGCGACAAACCCGGCCCTTACCTAATTCAACGACATAAGATTCTTCGGGTACCGGGGCCTCAGTATAATATAAAAGCCGGTGTTCAACGAATATCACCGGATTATTGTCGCGAATGGCGGCGATCATCGTGCCCTTGGCGTCATAGGCATTGGAAGGTGCAACGACTTTAAGTCCGGGAATATGCATGAACAGGGAATGAAGGCCTTGCGAATGCTGCGCTCCCTGGCCCCACGACTTGCCTATCATGGAACGCACAACCAAAGGCACCTTGACCTGGCCACCGTACATATAGTGGGCTTTGGCACCTATGTTAACCAACTGGTTCATGGCCAGCATCATAAAATCCATGCGGATGTGAACGTGGATCGGTCGCATTCCAGCCATTGCCGCACCAATAGCAACGCCTGTCATCGCGTCTTCTGACAGTGGCGTACCAAAAACGCGTTCGGGGCCGAAACGTTCAAGAAGGCCCTTGGTTGAACCCTGAATGGCCTTGTGGTCATCGACGTCCAGACCGAAAACAAAGACCTGAGGGTCGTCTGCCATTTCCTGTTCCATGCCCTCACGCAAGGCATCGACGTAGGCAAGCGAGCGGTCACTGTGGGTGGATTTATTCTGCATAGACGTGCGCCATCAACTGGTTGGTGTCGGGGAAGTGGCTGTTCTCGGCGAAGGCAATGGCCTCGGTAATTGTTGACTCAATTTCGGCGTCTATGGCCTCGCGTTCATCAGTCGACAGCATCCCGCCCAGACGGGGGACCTGATCTTTTTCGATCCAGGCCGCCAGTTCGTTGCGGTCGCGGTATCCGGATTCGTAATCTTCGCCCGGGCCGACATGTTCGCGCCAACGATAGGTGGCACATTCAAGGAAAGCAGGGCCACCGCCGTTACGCATGTTATCGATGTGGCGCGTTGCCGCTTCGCGAATAGCCAGAACATCCCCGTCTTCGATACGCACGGCAGGCATACCATACGTGGCGACCCGTTCGCATAAACGATCCGTGGCCCAGCGCTTTGATGAAGGGGTATGAATGGCGTAGTCGTTATTTTCGCAGACGAAAAGAATGGGCAACTTGTGAAGCGAGGAAAAATTCAGGGTTTCGCCAAAGCATCCTTCTTCGGTAGCACCGTCACCCATAAAGGCAACGATGACATTTCCTTCAGCCTTGCGCTTTAGGGATAGGGCAAAGCCTGCGGCAACAGGGATAGTTGTGCCGACAACGGCTGACATGCCCAGCACATTATTTGGCATGTCGATCAGGTGCATGGAGCCGGCTTTGCCACCGGCGCAGCCATCTTTTTTCCCATACAGTTCGGCCATCATTTTTTTTAAATCACCGCCCTTTGCCAGATAGGCAGCATGCCCACGATAGGAGGCCGATACGAAATCCTCAGACATTAACGGGTCACAGGCACCCACAGCGATCGCTTCCTGGCCGATGGAAAGATGCACCGGACTCTTGATTTTATCGGATGGATAAATTCTAGCGATTTCTTCTTCTACACGGCGAATGTAACGCAACGTCCGGTACAGGCGGACTGTATCTGTTGCAGATGGAACGGTTTTTGTTATCATTGAATGCCTATATGAATATGATTGGCTTTTTTGGGTTTCCAATATTTGGGATGTTTCATAAGTTTATTTCCAGCAGAAAAATTCACGAATAAACTGGAAATAATAAGCCCCACCCCAACGAATAACTTTAAGCTTTCTTTCGCCGCCTATTCGCGGCGGCTCGTCGCCAGGGATTTCAGTGATCCGAAGTTTACGTTTTGCAGCCCTTACTGAAAGCAAGGGCTCGACGCTGATATTTGTGGAAAACAGTTTCTCTGGAAAGGAAAAGCTTTCTTCCTTGTCCAAGTCAAGTTCCGAGAACAAATTTTTCCGATAGGCACGGTATATAACCATGCAATCAGTGTAATTGGCTCCATGCAAGACGTTGACCGTCTTTGTGAACAGCCAGTTGCCAAAGGCTGTAACCATGTCATCGTCCTCGCTTTTAGCGCCATCAAGGTAGCGGGAAATGATCACCATGTCGTAACCTTCTTTGACTTTGGAGATTAACTGGGGGAGCAGTTCGGGTATTGAATTCCCATCCGGACTGAAGGTGATTATGAAATCATTCCTGACTAGGGGGAGGGCTTCGTAGTAGGCGTGGCGAAAGCCAATTTTTGACTGCACAATCACCTCGTAGCCATTCTCCTGCGCCCACTCAATCGTCCCGTCGGTAGACCCACCGTCGACAACTAAAATTTGATCACACCAGCTAGGGTCGATTTTGGGCATAATCGACTTCATGCCATCGATCTCGTTTAGTGTCATGACCAAAAGTGTAAATTTCATTTGTGAAACAATCCTGTACTTGTAGTAACGTTATGCAAGATTTCCCTCGGGGGCTATTTTGCGAGCAAGTGGGATGTTTCTCATTCTGCCAATGTGTTCGACGATTTGCGGGCCAAATTTCCGCCCCATCATATCAAGGTAGCCCGGTGCGCCAAAATACGTATCCCAAGCGTAATCCCTGAACTGGATGATTTGCGCCGATGTTAAATGCTTGTTCGGAAGGGGCAGGGCGTCGAAGGCATGCTGGGAAAATTGGTGCCAGCTTTCAGGCAATTGTTCACCTTGTTCCAGCGCTTTTGTACTTGTAGTAACGTTATGCAAGATTTCCCTCGGGGGCTATTTTGCGAGCAAGTGGGATGTTTCTCATTCTGCCAATGTGTTCGACGATTTGCGGGCCAAATTTCCGC
>JADHSW010000176.1 GCA_016776705.1 Rhodospirillales bacterium | reverse complement strand
CCTTGGCGACGAAATTCAATATCCCCTTGGTCGAACCAACATAATCCGCCAACTCCAGGATAGTGTCCGGGCATTCCGGATGGGCGGCGACGCGGGCGTCTTTATGCTGCGCTTTCAACTGCAACAGCATTTCTTCAGAAAATTCCTCATGCACGATACAGCTTCCCTGCCACATCACCATGTCGCGACCGGTTTTCTTCTTGATGAAATTACCCAGATGCCGGTCCGGGGCAAACAGGATCGGCTGGTCTTCGGGCAGTTGACTGATGATTGCCTCAGCATTCGATGAGGTGACGATAATGTCGGACAGGGCCTTCACTTCAGCCGAACAATTTATGTAGGTCAGCGAGATGTGATCAGGGTGATCGTCGCGCCAGCGCTGGAACTGTTCCGCGCCGCAGGCTTCCTCCAAAGAACACCCGGCATCGGCGTCAGGCAATAAAACCGTACGGGCGGGATTGACGATCTTGGCCACCTCGCTCATGAAGCGCACGCCGCAAAAGACGATAACGTCGGCATCGGTTTCGGCGGCCTTGCGCGACAGGTCCAGGGAATCGCCAACAAAGTCAGCAATGTCCTGAATTTCGTAGTCCTGATAATAATGCGCCAGAATGACGGCGTTCTTTTCACGCCTGAGCCTGTTGATTTCGGCCACCAGATCAAAGTCGGCAGGCAGGCTCTTTAGAGCGGTTGAATCCGGCAGTACGACAGTATCTGTCAACAAAGGTCTCCACCTGTTGAAAATTCTATCCCTGATTTAGTCTTGAATCCGGGTTCGCACAAGGTTTAACGAGGGGGTTTCAGGCGGTATGTTTCCCGCCCAGATACTCTTCGGACTGCATTTCCATCAATCGCGAGGCGGTTCGCTCGAACTCGAATGATCCATCCCCCTTGGGATACAGCTCAGAAGGTTGTGCATCGGCGGAGCAGATCAGGTTAACGCCGCCCTCATACAGGGCGTCGACCAGGGTCACGAAACGCTTCGCCTGATCACGTTTTTCCGGTCCCATTTGCGGAATGCCGTTCAGGATCAGGGTGTGAAAGTGTTCTGCTATGGCCAGATAATCCGCCGGTCCCAGCGCAGAGCCGCAAAGCTGATCGAAACCGATCAGGGCGACGCCGTCTGCGGCCTTGGGGAAATCCAGCTTGCGGCCATTGACCACGACGGCTTTTTCAGGCTCGTCAGTATCATTGGTCAGTCGTTCGAAAAGACGGTCCAGGTCAGCCCCGGTCTGTTTGTTGTGGGGCGTCAAATAAACGCCGGCCTGGCGAATGGTTTCCTGCCGGTAGTCCATTTGACCGTCGAGCATCAACAGATCGAGTTTTTCTTCGAGCAGACCGATGAACGGCATGAACAGGGCGCGCTGCAACCCGTCTTTATAAAGGTCTGACGGGGGCCGGTTTGATGTTGCGACGACGACCACGCCCTGATCGAACAAGGTTTTGAACAAGCGACTCAGGATCATCGCGTCGGCAATATCGTGGACCTGGAATTCGTCGAAACAAAGCAGGGTCGCTTCTTCGGCGAAGCGTTTGGCGATAGGTGGAATGGGATCATCGCCCCTGCCCTTCCACTTGCGATATTCATTCAGGCGGGTGTGAACCTGCTGCATGAAAGCGTGAAAATGAACCCGTCGCTTGTTCTTCAGCGGAGCTGTTCGAAAAAACAGATCCATCAGCATGGATTTGCCACGCCCGACCCCGCCAAACATATAAAGACCCTGTGGCGGTTCCTCGCGCCTGCGTCCCAGGCCAAAACGGTCCTTCCAGCCTTTCGTGCCACTATCCTGTTCATACAATGTCAGAGCGTGATGCAGGCTTTGCAGTTTTTCCACGGCAAGCGCCTGCGCCGGATCAGGTTTCAATTCCCCGTCCCGGATCTTGAGGCGATAGTCGTTCAGCGGTCCTTCGGACATGCCTGCTTCTCTTGCTTTATGTGGGCGCCAACGCCCAACAGGTAATATTTAAGGATCATGGAATCCGATGTCAAAGGTTGCTCTTGTAACCTTACGCAAATGTGAAGCGCAAATTTTTATCTGAATGCCGTATGAACGGCCCTTTCAGACTGGGTTCAAGGAACATTGATTAGGTTTTAAAAACCCCGTTCAGGGGAACGTATATCTGAAGGACAAGGATAGCCAAATGCGCTTTTTGATCGTAGCAGCCGCAATTTTATTCACCGCCACCACCGCACGGGCGGAAACTTTCCCGGTTATCAAGGACAAAGCCGTTCTTGAAGCCTGCGCCGAGTGTCATATGGCTTTCCCGCCCCAAACATTACCGAAGGCAGTGTGGAAGAATATGATCGGTGATCTGGCAAACCATTTTGGCGAAGACGCAAGCATTGATCCGTCCAAGATCAATGCCGTACTGGATTATCACCTCAAGAACGCCGCGGACGTAAGCAACGTTCGGGCAGCGAAAAAATGGCGCGCCACGGGCTCCTTCACCCGCATCATCGATGCCCCACGCTTCATAAAGAAACACCGAAATTGCCCCGAAGAAGTCTGGACTCATGAAAAGGTAAATTCGAAGGCCAATTGCCTCGCCTGCCATACGACCATGCAAAAGGATGGCAGCACCAAGGCAAAGATGAGTTTCCTGTCACCTGGACTGCAAAAGCTATGTGGGGATGACGACTAAAGGCGAGGAAATCATCTTTCCTCATTCCTTTTCACCTAGGAAGAAATTTTGGAAACGACTGCGTCCAGGCCCGTCAAAATCTTTTCTCCCTCAACACCACCATCGCCGCTCATACGACCGGAAATGATATTTTTCATGCTGTGGATGTAAAGGTCGATAACCTGGATATCGGCAGTGTTAAGCGTTTTCTTGCCTTCGATAAAACGGCACAGATCACCGCCCAATATCGTTATCAGGTCATAATTAAATGCGCCCCCTTGCCCCTTAAGGTCGTGGGCAACCAGGAAAACTTTTTTCAGGTATCCCATGGGGTCATCCCGATGAGCTTTCAATTGTTCCTGAGCATTGGCAATCCTGGCAAGTTCCTGCCCGGCACAATCAAGATAATTTTCCCCCATTTCGGCGATGACCGATTCCGCCTTGGCGATGGCGGCGCGATCTACGGCTCCAAGGCCACCTTCGGGCACTTTTCTCAACAGATTGTTAGGGGGGGTTATAATCTCAACTTTATCATCGTCGCTCATAACAATATCTTCGAATTAATTACAGAAGCACGCGTCGCCTTTTTTGTGGCATCCATGTTGAAAGAAACTCAGTCGTTTTTCAAGCTCCCGGCGGGGTCGAAACGTGCTTCCATTTCACGGCGGAATTTATAGGCCAGGGTGGTATCATCAAATTCCACATCGGAAAATCTGATGGGTTGGCCGTTGGCGATATGGCTTTTGGTGGTAACGCCACTGGCAAGACCAATGGGCAGGTAACCTTCACGACAGGATTTTGCCGCAGGCATCAGGGTGCCATAAACCGTATAGCCACCTTCCCCGTCCAGCACCTCGCCGCCTTCAAGACCGCGTTTTGCCGTCGCCACCACGTCGGCGCGGAAATCGTTGGCGACACCGGTCGCCTGGCCGGTTATGCCGGCGGCGATGACGCTGACACCCAGTTCCAGCCCAATCAAGTGGAAAGGTCGATACAACGCGGAATAACGCCCGGTGTCGTCGGTTTTGACGCCGTATTGCTTAAAACAATCCTGCACGTAATCCGATGGCGCCTCGAAGGAAACGAACACGCCCCAGCGCAAATCCTTCTCTACTTCAGTTCCGTCACGATGCAGGCTGGAGATCACTTCGACCATTCCTTTCTGGGCCAGGAAACCACCGTCTTCAACAGGGCGCAAAACCTGAGCCAGGTCATCTACACCGCACGGGGGGAATTTGAGTCCGTCATCGGGCGGGGTCAAATTACAGGCATTCGCAACAGCCGCCATTTCAATGGCTGATTTGGTGCCGTCCAGGAAAGAATTGAACATTTTCGCGTTCATACCCGCTCTGGCCGCCTGGTTTGGGGTTAGTCCATAGTGGTCCCACACCGTATCCGGGGTCGAGCCATGATAAGCGGGAAGATATTTGGTTCCTTTTCCAGCCGAAATCACCTCGAAACCACAGGCGCGCGCCCAGTCAACCTGTTCGGCGATCAGGGCCGGTTGATCGCCATAGGCCATGGAATAGATCACATTGGCCTGTGCTGCGTGCCGCGCCAATAAAGGGCCTGCAAGGGCATCCGCCTCAACATTGACCATGACCACGTGGCGGCCCCGCTCGAAACATTTCAGGGCGTGGGAAATACCCGCTTCCGGGACACCGGTCGCCTCGACAATAACCTCGATGCCACCTGCGTTGATCAACTCGTCCGCATCATCCGTAATGAAGGTAGAGCCATCAGACAATGCCTTGGAAGGTGAGGATGCCTGATAGCGATCGGCAGGCCAGCCTGTAGCCGCCAATTGCTCGCGTGCCCGCTCCACATCCAGGTCGGCGACGGCAAGAACATGCAGACCGGGGGTATGCAGGGCCTGGCTCAGGAACATGGCACCGAACTTGCCAGCCCCGATCAGGCCAACGCGCAGGGGCATGCCCTGTTCGGCTCGAGCCTGAAGCATGGCATGTAGGTTCATGATCGCGCCCCCCGACGATTACATTATTGGCGTTGCACCAGCGATTTTTTGATTTCTGCGATTGCCTTGCCGGGATTTAAGCCCTTGGGGCATGTATTGGTGCAGTTCATGATGGTGTGGCAACGGTACAGCTTGAATGGATCATCAAGATCGTCAAGGCGTTCCCCGGTCGCCTCGTCACGGGAATCTGCAATCCAGCGATAAGCCTGTAACAGGATCGCCGGTCCCAGATAGCGATCGCCATTCCACCAGTAGCTGGGGCAACTGGTCTGGCAGCAGAAGCACAGGATGCATTCCCACAAGCCGTCAAGCCTGGCGCGTTCTTCGGGGCTTTGCAGTCTTTCAGAAACGGGTGCGGCGCTGTCAGTCGTCAACCACGGCTTGATCGATGTGTATTGCGCATAAGGCACGCTCAGGTCCGGCACCAGATCCTTGATCACCGGCATGTGCGGCAATGGATAGATTTTAACATCACCCTTGATATCTGAAATCGCCTTGGTGCAGGCAAGCGTGTTGGTGCCATCAATGTTAAAGGCGCATGACCCGCAAACACCTTCACGACACGAACGCCGGAAAGTAAGGGTCGAATCCATTTCGTTCTTGATCTTGACCAGGGCATCCAGAACCATCGGCCCGCATTTGTCCAGATCGACTTCGAATGTATCCAGTCGCGGATTATCGCCACTGTCCGGGTCATAGCGATAAATCCTGAAAGTCCTGACTTTTGTCGAGCCCTCAGGCGCCTTAAAGGTTTTGCCGGTGTTTACCGTGGAGTTTGCGGGAAGATTGAGTTCAACCATATCAGTACACCCGCGCAGCTGGTTTGATGTATTCAACGTCGTCGCTCAACGTCCAGGTATGGACGGGACGATATGTCAGTGTCACTTTGCCGTTATCGTCAATCCAGGCAAGGGAATGCTTCATCCAGTTCTCGTCATCGCGATCCGGGAAGTCTTCGCGGGCATGGGCGCCACGGCTTTCCTTTCGGGCGACAGCGCTGTGAATGGTCGCCTGTGCGCAGGCCAGAAGGTTTTCCAGCTCCAGCGCTTCGACAAGATCGGAATTCCAGATCATTGAGCGATCCGAAACACCGATCTGATCCACCGACTGGACGATCTGATCGACCTTGTTGCGGCCCTCTTCCATTGTTTCCTGGGTCCGGAACACGGCGGCATCACGCTGCATGGCGCGTTGCAGCTCGCCCCTGATCTCGGCCGTTGGCAAATCGCCCGCTGCGTGGCGCAGGCAATCAAAACGGCCCAGTGCGCGATCAACTTGCGATGCCGGGATGTTTCTGGGTTTGCTGCCGGGCTTGATGGTATCGACGGCGCGCAGGGCTGCGGCGC
>JADHSW010000175.1 GCA_016776705.1 Rhodospirillales bacterium | reverse complement strand
ATATGAGCGACATTGCGAACCCTGACATCCGCAAATTCGCCAACATCGGCCACCAGCCCTATGACGGCTTGATCACGCCGGATGGTCGCACCTATATCGCCGGACTTTTCGGCGAGGACGGTATGGCCATGCTGGATTTGTGGCACCTTGAAAAAGGGGTGACCCGCATCCTTGACAAATATGGCCGAGGTGAAGAAAAACTCCCGGTTTACAAGATGCCGCATCTTGAAGGCTGGGCCGTCGCCGGCGGTCATGCCTTTGTGCCAGCTGTCGGACATCATTCGGTTCTGGTTGTCGATATGGCGACGTGGCAGGAAGTCGCAAGAATACCCGTTCACGGCCAGCCGGTGTTCGTTATGGCCAGGCCGGACGGGCGCCAGGTCTGGGTCAATTTCTCGGTTCCGCGTAACGACACGGTGCAGATTATCGACGTGGAAAGCATGAAACTGGTCAAAACCCTGACACCGGGCAAGGGCGTCCTGCATATGGAATTCACCCCGCGGGGAGAAGAAGTCTGGATGTCTGTACGCGACAAGGACATGTTGCAGGTCTATGACACCGCCACCACTGAAATACTGAAAGAACTACCCGCCTTGAAGCCCAGCGGTATCTTTTTCACCGCCCGCGCCCACAGAACGGGCCTTTGATGATGGATGATCTTGAAAAAAGGATGATCGACGGCTTTCAACGGGATCTGCCGCTGGTCGAGCGTCCTTATGCCGAGATCGCCAAAAAACTGGGTGTTGAGGAAGATGACGTCATCGAGGCCCTGAAGGTGCTGAAGGAAAATGGCACGTTGAGCCGCGTTGGTGCTGTTTTCAAGCCCAATACGGTGGGGGAATCCACACTGGCGGCCATGGCCGTCGATCAGGATCGTCTTGAAGAAGTTGCGGCTATTGTCAGTAATTTTGACGAAGTCAATCACAACTACGAGCGTGAACACCGCTTAAACCTTTGGTTTGTCATCGCTTCAGCGGAAAAAGGCGGTGTTGATAGTGTTTTAGAACAAATCCAAAAAATGACCGGGATCAAGGTGCTGAACCTGCCAATGCTGGAGGATTACCACCTTGATTTGGGATTTGATCTTAGATGGACCTGAGCGAACACGAAAAAAGCCTTATTGGCGCCCTGTCTGATGGCCTGCCGCTGGTTTCGCGCCCCTATGCGCTTATTGGCGAGCAGGTTGGCATGAGCGAGGCCGAGGTTATCGAAGCACTGTCACGGATGCAGGTTGATGGGCGCATCAAGCGATTTGGCCTGATCGTCCGGCATCACGAGTTGGGCTACAAGGCCAACGCCATGACAGTCTGGGATATCGATGACGACAAGGTCGCCGAGGTCGGGCGCTGTTTCGGAAATTTCGACTTTGTCACCCTTTGCTATCGCCGTCCAAGGCGGCTTCCTGACTGGCCCTATAACCTTTTCTGCATGGTCCATGGGCAGGAACGGGATGCCGTTCTTGAACAGATTGAGCAGTTGGCCGAAAAATGCGGCGCTGCTGCGGCGAGCCGTGATGTGCTATTCAGCACCCGGCGTTTCAAACAACGCGGCGCACGCTATGGAAAGATGCCCCCTGAACTGGAATCCGTAGCATGAGCGCCACCGAAGCCCTGCAACTGGATGATACAGACCGGGCGATCATCAATGAGTATCAGGGTGGATTCCCCCTGACGGAAGAGCCCTTTGAGGATGTCGGGGCGCAACTTGGCATCACCGCCCGCGAAGCGCTTGAGCGCGTCACCCGTTTGCTGGAGGACGGGGTGCTCAGCCGTTTTGGCCCCATGTATCACGCCGAAAAAATGGGCGGTGGGCTGACCCTTGCCGCCCTGGAAGTCCCCGAAGACGATTTTGACCGTATTGCCGAAATCGTCAACGCCTTCCCCGAGGTCGCCCACAATTACGCCCGCGATCATATATTCAATATGTGGTTTGTCCTGGCGACTGAAACCCCGGAAGGCGTGGCTGAAACCATCGCCGCAATTGAAAATGCAACGGGCCTGAAAGTTCATAACATGCCCAAGCAGGAAGAATTCTTCGTCGGCTTGAGGTTTGAGGCCTAACCCATGGACGATTTGGACAGGCGCATCATCATGGCGACCCAGGAAGGACTACCCCTGACGCTCAGGCCCTATGACGATGTGGCGAAAACCGTTGATGCCGATCCGGCCGATGTTATTGAACGCATGAAAAGAATGCTCGATCAGGGTATCATTCGTCGTGTTGGCGTGGTGCCCAACCATTATGCGCTTGGTTACAGGGGCAATGGGATGACAGTCTGGGATGTACCGGATGACAGGATTCAGGAGCTAGGCCGCAAGGTTGGTGCGCTGGATTACGTTTCGCACTGTTATCATCGCCCGCGGCATTTACCCCATTGGCCGTACAATCTTTTTTGTATGGTCCATGGCAAGGACCGTCAAAGCGTCGAAGAGCAGACGGCGCGGATCGCCGCCATTCTTGGTAATACTGCGCGCGATCACCGTATTTTATTTTCGACCCGGATATTGAAGAAATCCGGTCTCAGGCTGGTGGCATAGATAATGTTCCGTTTAACGAATTTCCTGAAAGAACTTGATAATCCGACCCCGGCCGGTCCGCGCCGCGACCCGCCGGGCCCGGTGGTTATCTGGAATCTGATCCGGCGTTGCAATCTGACGTGCAAGCATTGCTACGCCATTTCCGCCGACAAGGATTTCCCTGGCGAACTTTCCAGGCAACAGGTTTTCGATGTAATGGACGACCTGAAAGGCTTCAAGGTGCCTGCCCTTATTCTGTCCGGGGGCGAGCCGCTTTTGCGTCCTGATTTTTACGAGATTTCCAGGCGCGCCAAGTCGTTGGGGTTTTATGCAGGGTTGTCGACAAACGGCACCCTGATCGACGAAAGCCAGATCGATGAGATTGACGATATCGGCTACGACTATGTGGGTGTCAGCATCGATGGCATGAGAGACACCCATGACAGGTTCCGACGCCTGGATGGGGCGTTCGAAAAATCCATGCACGGCGTGCGCCTGTGTCGCGACAGGGGAATGAAGGTGGGCCTGCGCTTTACCATGACCCAGGACAATGCGGCCGAGCTTGGCGACATGCTTGATCTGCTGGACCGCGAAAAGGTCGACAGGTTCTATTTCTCGCACCTGAATTACGCCGGTCGGGGCAACCACAATCGCAAGGACGACGCCTTCTTCAAGATGACCAGGCAAGCCATGGACACATTGTTTGCGCGCTGTCTTGAGGATATCCGCAAGGGTGAGCCAAAAGAATTCGTCACCGGCAATAATGACGCCGACGGGGTCTATCTGTTGCTGTGGATCGAAAAGAACTTCCCGGAACATGCGGATCACATGCGCCAGAAGCTGGTTCAATGGGGCGGCAATGCTTCAGGCGTTAACGTCGCCAATATCGATAACGTCGGCGAAGTTCATCCCGATACAATGTGGTGGCATTACAATCTGGGCAACGTTAAGGAAAGGCCCTTTTCTGAAATTTGGGCTGATACATCCGATCCCCTGATGGCGGGTTTGAAAAGTCGGCCAAGGTCTTTAAAAGGGCGTTGTGCCGCCTGTTGTCACTTCGATATTTGCGGTGGTAATACACGCGTTCGCGCCGACCAGATCACCGGTGATCCATGGGCAGAAGATCCGGCCTGTTATCTGGACGATGATGAAATCGGCTTGAGTGGTGATGAAAGTGCTGAGCGTGTTGCGGTAACGCCATTCTCCGCCTCTCGCGGTAGAAATGGCGAGGCCAAAAAGGCCAGTTAGGGCCTTTAACGGCGCTTCGACGGCTGGCTCATTCATTCAACCCGAATAAGTCCCAGGTGGACCCCGCGGGCGACGGCCTGAATGCGGGTGACGGTTCCCAGCGCCTTCATGGCGTTGTTGATGTGCCAGTTTACGCCGCGTTCGGTAATATCAAGAATTTGACCAATTTCAAATGAGCTCTTTCCGGCGGCACTCCACGTCAGGCACTCCAATTGCCTTTTGGTCAAGACTGCATTTCTAAATTCATTATCCATCCAACGGCCACCTTCTGTAGGAGAGATTGCGAAATTTGAACTGCCTGGAACGGCATGGTTGATAATATGCAAATCCGGACATTCCCCGTGTTCGTTGCCCCTTATTACCCGTGCCAAAATATTCTCTCTTTCACAATATCCATGAATGGCAATTGTAGACACTGTCATAAGTGACAGTGTTTAAATATTTAAAACTCCCGTATAAGTTTTAATTTTTTATTCCTTATATTATAATTTATACATTACAAAATAACTAGTTAATGGAAAACTTTGCATCCGTCATTGATTCGGAAAAAATTCTGAATACACGCAGCAATGTTCGAGATGATGTCTGTCGCCTGAATTTCCATGTTGATGGAAACTGCCAGTCCAGTAAGGTCCTGTCCGCATGCCGGGGCGCTGTTTATTAAACCATAAGATTAAATTCGGCCTTAAACCCCGGGAAGAAAGAATCATTTTCCGAATAAAACCAGTAGAACACTTCACCTTGACCTTGCCCTGCAAGGGGCCTAAGCCGTTAGGAACAACTTTCAGATTGACGTAATTGGAAGGATTCCATGGGCAATTCTGCAGAAAAATCAAAAATTTCAACCTCCCTGGATTTTCGGGCAGTTGGCAAGCAGGTCGGCCATCTTGTTGTTCCTCATTCCACCAATACATCGGCCTGGGGAGCCATCGAAATTCCCGTTGCTGTTATTTCTCGCGGGGAAGGACCGACAGCTTTTTTTACGGGTGCAAATCACGGTGACGAATATGAAGGGCCGATTGCGCTCTCGAAGCTGATCAGGTCCCTTGAACCGGAACAGGTTCACGGGACGGTCATCATTATGCCGGCGTTGAATTTGCCTGCTTTTCGTGCCACCAGGCGTTTGTCGCCCATTGACGGAATGAACATGAACCGTGCCTTCCCGGGCAAAGGTGATGGCAGCGTGACGTCAATGATCGCCCATTTTGTCAGTACACGGATATTGCCGTTGGCCGATGTGGTGGTTGATATACACGCGGGTGGAAAAACCCTGGATTTTTTGCCCTGCGCCGTTATCCATGAACTGGATGATGACAATCAGATGAGCAAAACCCTGGCGGCACAGGAAGCCTTCGGGGCACCGTTCGGATTGGTTCTTCGCGAGTTGGATGCGGCCGGTATGCTGGATACGACGGTGGAGGAAATGGGCAAGGTTTTTCTGTCTACTGAACTTGGCGGCGGCGGTACCGCCACTCCCGAAACCGTTGCAATTGCCGAAATTGGCGTCAGGAACATTCTCGCTCATTTTGGGATCCTGGACGAAAAGCCGCTCAGCCGTGAGGATCGGGGGATGGCGCCAATGCGTTTGGTGCATTCTCCCCATGAACAGTGTTTCACCAGCGCCCGCGACAATGGCCTGTTTGAACCCTTCAGGGGCCTGGGAGATGAAGTTGAAAAGGGTGATCCACTGGGCCAAATTCACTTTATTGAAACCCCTGAACGTGATCCTCTGATGCACCATGCTGGACGTTCCGGTGTGATCCTGTGTAAAGGGGTGCCGGGTCTGGTTGGCAAGGGGGATTGTCTGGTGGTGGTTGGCGAAGACTACAAGGATAAGTAAATGGATGACGATCAGAGCGGGCGCATTAACCAACTGGAAGAGGCACTTGCCCACCAGGAAATGTTAGTGCACGACCTGAGCGATGTGCTGAACAAACAATGGCAAGCCATTGAACGAATGAGCAGGCGACTTCAGGAACTTGAAGAAAAAATCGATAGTTTGAAGTCGACGACGGAATCACCCGAAGCGGGCGAACCGCCGCCGCCTCATTATTAGTTTCTACATGGGTTGGCGGATGGTGAAGGCTCCACGAATGTCGCCAGCGTTGTAGCCACGGGCCTTGTCCTGTGGATATAGATCATCCAGCTTGGCGGCTACCTCCTCGCTGATATTGCCACCATGGCAGGCCAGACAGGGTTTTTCATCTGTCGGGATCGCTTTCATG
>JADHSW010000004.1 GCA_016776705.1 Rhodospirillales bacterium | reverse complement strand
CTATTCGAGGGAACTTGCCCTGGCTGAAATGCTTGCCGACACCACCCGCCCGGTTGTCATGAAGCACTTTCGAGAACCCCTGGATATCATCGCCAAGGATGACGCATCCCCGGTCACCATTGCCGACAGGGAAGCCGAAAAAGCCATGCGAGTACTGGTTGGAGAAACCTTTCCGGATCACGGAATTTTAGGTGAAGAATTCGGCGCACATAATATGGACGCCGACTATGTCTGGGTTCTTGATCCCATAGATGGCACCAAGGCTTTCATTTCCGGCATCCCAATGTTCGGCACCCTGATCTCGCTGTGCAGGGCGGGAAAACCGGTTATCGGAATTATCGACATGCCCGCCCTGAACGAACGCTGGATCGGCTGCGAAGGCACACCCTCGACATTTAACGCCAAGCCGATAAACGTTCGTTCCTGCGCCAGACTTGGCGATGCCTGGCTTTATGCTTCATCACCACACATGTTCGAAGGCGATGATTTTCCTGCCTTCGAAAGAGTTCGAAAACAGGCTCGCCATGCCCTTTACGGCGTCGATTGCTATGCCTATGGGATGCTTGCCAATGGCGCCGGCGACCTGGTCATCGAAGCCACCATGGGGATCCATGATTTTTGTGCACTGGTTCCCGTTATTACCGGCGCTGGCGGATTCATCAGTGACTGGCAAGGTCAACCGCTAGGCCTGCAATCCGATGGTCGCGTCCTTGCCGCCGGTGATCAAGCCATGGCGCTGAAGGCAAGAGAACTTCTTAACGCTTGATTGGTCCTAGGCAAGAAAAACCCCGGACCGATAAATCGATCCGGGGTTATAGGGGTTGCCTAAGCGGGGGGGAGCGGTTCCCTCACGCCAAGTAGCATCCCCTTGGGGCCTCGTGGCAATTCCGGTTGTAATCAGCCGGAATTGCGGGCATTCTCATTGCGGCGATCCCGTCCCGCGTAAGCGATCGAAGAGAAGCCGCGTCGTTCAGGGCCTTCCGTATTGCCAAAGGAACGGCGATTTTCACCGCTGTATGCATCCTTGCGCAGACGGCGACGGTCAGGTCCGAAAAATTCATCGATTGAAATAAACATCCGGCGTTTTTCAATGACGGAACAGACCCTGGAATAGACCCGCTTCGCCGTAATCGGCTTGGCCAGAAATTCCGTCATGCCGGAATCCCGCGCGGTGTAGATATGGCGCGATTCCGTGTTCGCTGTAATGATAATTACCGGCACAAAAGGATCTGAGCTGGTATCAGCGTTACGCAGGGTCTTAAGCAGCCCGATACCATCCAGCCCGGGAGCCCAATCGGTCATGACGAGATCGGCCGGCCGCTCAGCAAACATCTCGAGGGCATGATCAACATTGTCACAATCGCGCACGTCACGAATACCCAGTTGACGCAATACATCGCGAAGCAAACGACGCATAAAGCCGTGCTTTTCGACGAGCATAACGTTTAAATGACTGAGATCGTAATTTTGCACGGCTCAATATATCCTCTGTTGAAACCGTTATATTCCCGTAAAATGACAACAACCTGACACACTTGGCTTCTTTACTGGAAGTCAAACAGTATACAATACCGGGCTTGATCAAGGCCCGCTGTAGCGCCACAATCTCTCCTAATTTCAACGCTATGACGTTAGCAGTACAATTTTTCAGATTTTCTCAGGAGCTGTCCCTTGAAGCGCATTGCCACCGCCCTGCTAACCCTCGCCACGTTAACCAGCTGGACCCTGTCAGCCATGGCCCAACCCAGCCATGGCCTGGCGATGCATGGGCAGCTTAAGTACGGCCCGGATTTCAAGAATTTTGATTACGTCAATCCGCACGCCCATAAGGGTGGAGATGTTAAACTGGCGACGACAGGCAGCTTCGACAGCTTCAACAATTTTATCATCAAGGGCGAATCCGCTGCCGGGATTGGCGGCATATACGATACCTTGCTAGTGTCCAGCGCCGATGAGGCCTTTAGCGAATATGGCCTGCTGGCCGAAAGTGTGGAAACCCCTGAAGACCGTTCCTGGGTGCAGTTTGTCTTGCGCAAGGAGGCGCGATGGCATGACGGCAAACCGGTCAGCGCCGATGACGTCATCTGGACCTTCAACACACTGGTCGAAAAAGGCCAGCCGTTTTACCGGTTTTATTACGGCAGCGTCGAAAAGGTCGAAAAGATTGACGAGCGCACCGTGCGTTTTTCCTTCAAGGCCGGTGAAAATCGCGAACTGCCCCTGATCATGGGACAGCTGATCGTGCTTCCCAGGCACTATTGGCAGGACAGGGATTTCTCGCGCACAACATTAGAGCCGCCCCTGGGTAGTGGCGCCTACAAGATAGACAGTTTCGAGCCCGGACGTTTCGTTAAATACAGCCGGGTCGACGATTACTGGGGCCGCAATCTGCCTGTCAATGTGGGCAAGGATAACTTCGATACCCTGCGATATGACTATTACAGGGACGCGACCGTACAGGTTGAAGCCTTCAAGGCTGGTGAATTTGATTTCAGGGCCGAAAACGCCTCGAAAAGCTGGGCGACGGCATATAATTTTCCGGCCCTGGACAAGGGGTTGGTAATAAAGGAAGAGATCAAACACAACCGCGGGGCGGGTATGCAAGGATACATTTACAACACCCGGCGGACGATTTTTGCAGACACGAAAGTCCGTCAGGCCCTGGCCACCGCCTTCGATTTCGAATGGTCAAACCGCAACCTGTTTTACGGTCAGTACAAACGAACCCGCAGCTACTTCGATAATTCAGAATTGACCGCAACGGGACTTCCCGGCCCCCACGAGTTGGCCATTCTGGAACCCTATCGCGGACGCATCCCTGATGAAGTTTTCACGACGGAATACAACCCGCCCAGAACCAAAGGGGATGGCCGCATTCGCGACAACCTGAAAACCGGTGACGCCCTGCTCAAGCAAGCGGGCTGGATCATCAAGGACAAAAAACGCGTCCATGCCGAAACCGGTGAGGTTATGGAATTCGAAATCATGCTCATCAGCCCGACGCTGGAAAGAGTGACCCTGCCGATGGTCAAAAACCTGGAAAGATTGGGGGTCACGGCCCGGGTCCGCACCGTTGATACGGCGCAATACCTGCGCCGACTGGAAACCTTTGATTTTGATATCATCACCTTTGTCTTCGGCCAGTCCCTGTCGCCGGGAAACGAGCAGCGTGGCTATTGGGGGTCTGAAGCCGCAGATCAAAACGGCAGCCGTAATTTTATCGGCATCAAGGACCCTGTTATCGACGAGCTTATCGAAAAGCTGATCGCAGCGCCCAACCGCGAAAGCCTGATAAACCATACCAAGGCCCTGGACAGGGTGCTGCAATGGGGTCACTACGTCATTCCCCACTGGCATCTTGATTACGACCGGCTGGTCTACTGGAACAAATTCCAGAGACCTGAAAAAACACCTCTTGCCGGAGCCCAGTTTTCAACCTGGTGGATCAATCCTGATAGCGCCGAGAAAACCCAAAAAGCCAAAAAATCCCTTGAGGCCGATTAACCCATGCTCGCATACTCCCTACGCCGCCTGCTTTTGATCGTCCCGACCCTGTTCGGAATCATGGTGGTCAACTTCATCATCGTTCAGGCAGCCCCCGGGGGGCCGGTTGAACAGGCCATCGCCAAATTACAGGGCCTTGATGTGGAGGCCACGGCCAGGGTCAGCGGCGCATCCGGCGGCGAAGTCAGCGGGACAAAAAGCCCGGCGCGGGCGGGCGGTTCATCCCAGCAAAGCAAGTATCGGGGCGCTCAGGGGCTGGACCCGGAATTCATCAAGGAAATCGAACGCCAGTTCGGTTTTGACAAGCCCGCCCACGAACGCTTCATGTTGATGATGAACAATTATGTGCGTTTTGATTTCGGCGACAGTTTTTTTCGCGACCGCAGCGTCATTGACCTTGTCATCGACAAGATGCCGGTGTCGATCTCGCTGGGACTATGGACGACGCTACTGGTTTATATGATCTCGATCCCCCTCGGGGTAGCCAAGGCGGTTCGCGACGGATCGCGCTTTGATATCTGGAGCAGCGCCGTCGTCATCATCGGCAATGCGGTTCCCAGTTTCCTGTTCGCGATCCTTCTGATTGTGGTCTTTGCGGGCGGGCGTTATTTCGACTGGTTCCCGTTGCGCGGGCTTACGTCCGATAATTTCGATAGCCTGTCCAACCTTGGAAAAGTCACCGACTATTTCTGGCACATGGTGCTGCCGGTCCTGTCCATGGTCATCGGCGGTTTTGCCGGATTGACCATGCTGACGAAGAACTCGTTCCTGGACGAAATCAACAAGCAGTATGTGATTACCGCACGCTCAAAGGGGCTGACAGAAAATCGCGTGCTTTACGGCCATGTTTTTCGCAATGCCATGCTGATTGTCGTCGCCGGATTCCCCGGCGCCTTCGTTGGCATCCTGTTCACAGGCGCATTGCTGACCGAGATTATTTTCTCTCTGGACGGCCTTGGCCTGCTGGGATTTGAAGCCGCCATCAACCGGGATTACCCGGTCATGTTCGGCACCCTTTATTTCTTCACACTGTTGGGGTTGTTGCTGAACCTGCTGGGCGACTTGATGTATCACTTCATCGATCCGCGCATTGATTTTGAAAAACGCGGAGCGTAGAGCGGTGCCGGGACAATCCAGTATTTTTGGTCTTCGCCTGACCCCGATAACACAGCGGCGGCTGGCGAACTTCCGCGCCAACAAGCGTGGTTACTGGTCATTGTGGCTGTTCCTGGGATTGTTTGTCGCCAGCCTGTTTGCGGAGTTGATCGCCAACGACCGGCCGATCATGATCGGCTACGAGGGTACTTTCTATTACCCGGTTTTCATCGACTATCCGGAAACCACCTTCGGCGGCTTTATGGAAACAACCACTGAATACGCCGACCCGGAAGTGCGCGAAATGATCGAGGAGAAGGGCTGGATCGTCTGGCCGCTGATCCGGTTCAGCTATGACACCGTGAATTACGAATTGAGTGTTCCCGCACCCGCGCCGCCGTCTGAGCTGAACCTGCTGGGCACGGACGATCAGGGTCGTGACGTCGCCGCGCGGCTGATTTACGGATTTCGAATTTCCGTCCTGTTCGGCCTTACCCTGACAGTTTTCAGTTCAATCATCGGCATCGCCTCAGGCGCGGTGCAGGGCTTCTTCGGTGGCCTGACTGATCTCTTCTTCCAGCGCTTCATCGAAATCTGGTCCGGGTTGCCGACGCTTTATCTGCTGATCATTCTTGCCAGTGTGGTGGAGCCCAATTTCTGGTGGCTGCTGGGTCTGATGTTAATGTTTTCGTGGATGGCCTTGGTCGGCGTCGTGCGCGCCGAATTCCTGCGGGCGCGAAACTTTGACTACGTTCGCGCCGCGCGGGCGCTGGGCGTCGGCAATGCAACAATCATGTACAAGCACATATTACCCAACGCCATGGTGGCGACGGTGACGTTCCTGCCGTTTATCCTGAATGGTTCGATCACGACGCTGACGGCGCTGGATTTTCTGGGTTTCGGACTGCCCGCCGGATCGCCGTCACTGGGTGAGTTACTCAATCAGGGCAAAGCCAATTTGCAGGCGCCGTGGCTGGGCCTGACCGCCTTCGCCGTTTTGGCGGTCATGTTAAGCCTTCTTATTTTTGTCGGCGAGGCGGTCCGCGACGCCTTCGACCCAAGGAAGACATTCAGATGAGCCTGCTTGAAATCAAGGACTTGAGCGTTTCCTTTGGCGACGGAGCCAAAGAGGTCAAGGCTGTACAGAATGCGTCATTTAGCATCGACAAGGGCGAAACAGTGGCCCTGGTCGGTGAGTCCGGTTCGGGCAAATCCGTGACCGCGCTTTCCGTCATGAAATTGTTGCCTTATCCCCTGGCGCGCCATCCATCCGGATCGATCACGTTCGGCGGCGAAGAGCTGATCAACGCCGATGAAGCCCGCATGCGCGACCTGCGCGGCAACCGGATCGCGATGATTTTTCAGGAACCGCTGACGTCCCTGAACCCTTTGCATTCCATCGAAAAACAAATCAGCGAAGTCCTGTTCGTGCACAAGTTCATGGATAAGGCCCAGGCCCACGCCCGGGTTATCGAACTGCTTGAGCTGGTTGGCCTTGAAGAAGCCATCGAGCGACTGGATGCCCTGCCGCACCAGTTTTCCGGTGGCCAGCAGCAGCGCGTGATGATCGCCATGGCACTGGCTAACGAGCCCGACCTGCTGATCGCCGACGAACCGACCACCGCCGTCGATGTCACCATTCAGGCCCAGTTGCTAAAACTGTTGAACGATTTGCGCGACAAGCTGGGCATGGCCCTGCTTCTGATCACCCACGATCTGGGAGTGGTCCGCAAGATGGCCGACCGGGTTTCGATTATGAACGGTGGTTACATTGTCGAACAGGGCAACGTGGACGACGTGTTTGACAATCCGCAGAATCCCTACACCAGACGCCTGCTGGCGGCTGAACCCAAGGGCGCGCCTGATGCCGCCGATGCAAACGCCCCGCAACTGATGAGCGGCGAGAACATCAAGGTCTGGTTCCCTATCAAACAGGGATTGATGCGGCGCACGGTCGATCATGTCAAAGCCGTTGACGGCGTCACCCTGAGCGTCAGGCGGGGTCATACACTTGGCGTCGTCGGCGAATCCGGTTCCGGCAAAAGCACCCTGGCACGCGCCCTGTTGCGGCTGGAATATTGCACGGGCGGCATCGTTTTTGACGGCGAGCGTTTGCAGGACCTGGGCGAGGCTGCCATTCGCCCCCTTCGCAAGCGCATGCAGATCGTTTTCCAGGACCCCTTCGGCTCGTTAAGTCCCAGACTTTCCATCAGCCAGATCGTTGGCGAGGGCCTGAAGGTCCATGGCCTTGGCGGCAATGCGGAGGAACGCCGAACACTTATTGCAGAGACCCTGAAAGAAGTCGGCCTTGAGGTGGACATGATGGATCGCTACCCGCACGAATTTTCCGGCGGTCAGCGCCAGCGTATTTCAATCGCCCGCGCCCTTGTCCTGAAACCCGATTTCATCGTCATGGACGAGCCGACCAGTGCGCTGGATATGTCCGTCCAGGCGCAAATTGTCGATTTACTGCGCGACCTGCAAAAGCGTCACGGGCTGACGTACCTGTTCATCTCCCACGACCTGAAAGTGGTGCGCGCCGTCTCCCACGATATCGTCGTCATGCGACAGGGCAGGATCGTCGAGCAGGGCCCGGCGGGGGAAGTTTTCGCCAATCCCAGGCAAGCCTACACCCGCGCCCTGATGGCCGCCGCCCTGGAGATGAAGGCCGACGATACGGGCGTGGTAGGAACCTGAAATCAATGTCAAACGCCATCATCTATATAAGCCCAAACGAGCCGCCGGAACCCTGGCGAAAAGCCTTGATTCCCTGCCTGCCGGAAGTTGATTTCGAGCGGGATTTTCATGTTTGGCCCGATGACATGGACGGCCTTGACGATCCGCAATCAGTGGACATCGCCATCGTCTGGCGTCCCGATCAGGGGGCCTTGAAGCACTTTGTCAACCTGAAGGCCGTTATCAATCTGGGAGCCGGTGTGGATGCTATTTTAGCTGATAAAACATACCCGCGCGGGGTTCCGCTGGTGCGCATGGTCGACCCGGCCCTGACCCGTCACATGAGTGAATTTGTGGTTCACCGGGTGCTGCATTTTCATCGCAAGTTTCACACTTATGAACAGATGCAGCGAGATCGCGACTGGGAAGAACTGCCTCAGGACGACACCCTTGAAAAGCGTGTTGGCATTATGGGACTGGGCAATCTGGGCCGCGACGCCGCCCGCCATCTGGCCCCCTTCGGCTTCAGGCTGGCCGGGTGGAGCCGCACTGAAAAAAACATCGACGGCATCGACTCTTTTCATGGGCAGGACGGCCTCGCAGCTTTTCTCGGCCGTACTGATATTCTTGTCTGCCTGCTTCCCCTGACAGCCCAGACAGAGGGAATCATCAACCGGCGAACCCTGGCGCAGTTGCCAAAAGGCGCATACATCATCAACGCCGGACGTGGCCCGCAAATCAATGAGCCTGACTTGCTGGTGGCCATAGATGGTGGCCATCTTGCTGGTGCCGCCCTGGATGTGTTTTGCGACGAACCCCTGCCCGGGGACAGCCCCATGTGGGATCACCCGAAAATCCTCGTCACTCCCCACGTCGCCAGCCTGTCGTCGGCCAAATCGGCGGCACGGGACATCGCTGAAAACATCCGCCGCATTCGGCGCGGTGAAACGCCTGAAAATGTTGTTGATTCAGGGGCCGGGTATTAACCCAGATATCCGTAGGATACGCCCAGCAAACCACAACCGAGCAGGATTCGATAAATCACAAAAGGTGTGAAGCTGGCGCGCTTTAGCCACGTCATCAACAGGGCAATGGCGATCAGTGCCGTGAGGAAGGAAAGGCCCGCAGCCAGCAGTGCGTCGGATGTCAGGCGAGCGTCCCCGGACTTGTACAGCTCCAGCCCCGACAGGGTCCCCGCGCCGATAATCGTCGGTATGGACAGCAACATGGAGAAGCGCGCCGCCTCCGTTCTTTCCATCCCCAGCATTCGCGCCGCCGACATGGTAATGCCCGACCGGCTGGTGCCCGGAACAAGGGCCAGCACCTGGGCGAAACCGATGATCAATCCGTCGCCAATGCCCAGATGATCAATGCGCCTGAGCGTCATTCCGGCCTTGTCTGTGATCCACAGGACAATGCCAAAGCCCAAAGTCGTCCAGGCGATGAGCGTTATGGAGCGCAAGTTGCCGGTTCCGAACTTACTCAGCGCATATCCCGCGACAATGACGGGGATCGTCGCAAGAATGATCAGCCCGGCCATTCTGGCATAGGGATCGGAGCGCCCGCGCAAGGCCAACAGCAAACCATTGATCATGCCAAGGACGTCGCGCCAGAAGTATATCATCACCGCACCCAAGGTTCCGACATGTACAGCAACGTCCAGAATCAGACCCTGATCAGGCCAGCCGGTAAAAATAGGCACCAGCACCAAATGCCCGGAAGAACTGATCGGGAGAAATTCGGTGATGCCCTGAATCAGGGCCAAGACCACAATATGTAGAATGGGCACTTCAATCCTTCCAATATATTGCGGACTTTATAGCACCACACCGAAGCAGACCCAAGCCGGAAAAGATCAGAATAATTCATAATTGGGATAGCGATCCCGCATCGTGGACAAATTTTATGCTTTTCTGATTGGCAACACCCTCCTTGGTTTGATATTTAAACGCCCCCGTCTGAATTTATATAAATAAGAGAACTTGACCATGAGCCAACCGGTTTGGCCCTTAGCGCCCGGACTGCCCTCTGAACAAGGGCTATACGACCCGAAGAATGAACATGACAACTGCGGTCTCGGTTTTATCGCCGACATCAAAAACCGCAAGTCCCATGACATCATCCGGCAGGGCCTTCAGATTCTGATCAATCTGGACCATCGTGGCGCGGTGGGCGCGGACCCGCTGGCCGGTGACGGGGCCGGTATCCTGTTGCAGATTCCGGATCGTCTGTACCGCGAAGAATGCGCCAAACTGGGTTTCGATCTGCCACCCGCTGGCGACTATGCGGTCGGCATGGTATTTTTACCGCAACACAAGATAACCCAGGCTGCCTGCCTCGCCGCCTTTGACAAGGTCACCGAAGAAGAAGAGCTTCCCATTCTGGGCTGGCGCGACCTTCCGGTCGACAACAGCTGCCTTGGCGAAAGCGTCAAACCGATTGAGCCTTTCATTCGTCAGATTTTCATTGGACGCGGCAAGAACTGCAAAGACAACGACGCCTTCGAAAGAAAGCTGTTTGTTGTGCGCAAGCAAATCCATCACGAAGTCTGGGATATCGATATCGAGGAAGGCGCCCATTTTTATATCCCCTCGCTGTCGACCCGCACCGTTGTCTACAAGGGCATGATGCTGGTCGCCAACGTCGACAGGTATTTCAGGGACCTGAGTGACGAGCGGACCGAATCCGCCCTGGCGCTGGTTCATCAGAGGTTTTCAACCAACACCTTCCCGTCCTGGAGACTGGCCCAACCGTTCCGCTATTTGTGCCATAACGGCGAGATCAACACGGTGCGCGGCAACATCAACTGGATGCACGCCCGTCGTCACAACATGAGCTCGGACATTCTGGGCGATGACCTTGATAAACTGTGGCCGTTGATCGGCGATGGCTCATCCGATTCAGCCACCTTCGATAACGCCCTGGAACTGCTGCTGGCCGGTGGTTATTCAATGGCCCACGCGATGATGATGATGATCCCGGAAGCCTGGTCCGGCAATCCCCTGATGGATGAAAAGCGGCGCGCCTTCTACGAATACCACGCCGCCTTGATGGAACCCTGGGACGGCCCCGCCGCCATGGCCTTCACCGATGGTCGCCAGATCGGCGCGACCCTGGATCGCAACGGCCTGCGCCCGGCGCGTTATATCGTCACCGACGACGACAAGGTCATCATGGGTTCCGAAGTCGGCGCCCTGCCGGTTCCGGAAAGCAAGATCGTCAGAAAGTGGCGCTTGCAGCCCGGCAAGATGTTGCTGATCGATCTGGAAGAAGGTCGCATCGTCGATGACGCCGAATTGAAAGAGACCCTTTCCAAAGCCAAGCCCTATCAGAAATGGCTCGACAAGACCCAGATCATGCTGGACGACCTGCCCGATGAAGTCTCGCCGATGACCCCGGACAAAAAGACCATTCTGGAGCGCCAACAGGCTTTTGGTTACACCCAGGAAGATATCAAGTTCTACATCGGCCCGATGGCGGTTGGTGGACAGGACCCCCTGGGTTCCATGGGCAGCGATATTCCGCCCGCGGTTCTTTCGGATCGCTCGAAGATGCTATACTCGTACTTCAAGCAGAACTTCGCCCAGGTCACCAATCCGCCGATCGATCCGATCCGCGAGGAATCGGTGATGTCGCTGGTGTCGCTGATTGGCCCCCGCCCCAATCTTCTTGATCTGAAGACCGGCGGCAAGCACATGCGCCTTGAAGTACATCAGCCGATTTTATCCAACGTCGATCTGGAAAAAATCCGCCGCATTGAAAACAAGGTCGACCACGCCTTTGTGACCTACACCCTGGATACCTGTTATCCGGCAACCGATGGCGCTGAGGGTATGAAAGCGGCCGTGGACCAGTTGTGCCAGAAGGCCCAGCAGGTTGTTATTGAAGGCCATAATATCCTTATCCTTTCGGATCGAGGCGTTAACGCCAATCGCATCGCCCTGCCGGCGCTGCTGGCGACCGCCGCCGTTCACCACCACCTGATCAGGGAAGGCCTGCGCACGGAAGTCGGATTGGTCGTCGAGACCGGCGAAGCCCGTCAGGTTCATGACTTCTGCCTGCTCGCGGGATACGGCGCCGAGGCAATCAACCCCTATCTGGTGTTCGAATCCCTGTCCCACATGCGGCATGGCTTCCCCGAGGTCTTAAGCGAGGCAGAAGTTCACAAGCGTTACCTGAAAGCTGTTTGCAAGGGCATCCTGAAGGTGATGTCGAAGATGGGAATCTCGACCTATCAATCCTATTGCGGAGCACAGATTTTTGATGCCGTTGGCCTGTCCAGCGACTTCATTGAAAAGTACTTCACCGGCACCGCGACCTCCATTGAAGGCGTTGGTATGGCCGGGATCGCCCGGGAAACAGTCGCCCGTCACAGCGATGCCTACGGCACCTCGCCAATCTACCAGGACGCCTTGGATGTGGGCGGCGAACTGGCCTATCGTACCCGTGGCGAAGAACATGTCTGGACGCCGGAAACCATCTCGGCGTTGCAGCATTCTGTTCGTAACGGCGATTATGAGGGCTACAAAAAGTATTCTTCGTTGATCGATAACCATGACCAGAAACTGAAAAACCTGCGTGGCCTTTTCAAGTTCACCAAAGGGAAGCCAGTTCCAATCGACGAAGTTGAGCCAGTCAGTGAAATCACTAAACGTTTCGCCACCGGTGCCATGTCCTTTGGCTCTATCTCGTGGGAAGCCCACACAAATATCGCCATCGCCATGAACCGTTTGGGCGGCAAGTCCAACACCGGTGAAGGCGGCGAGGAAGCCCTTCGCTTCAAGCCAATGGCAAACGGCGATTCCATGCGCTCGGCGATCAAACAGGTCGCTTCGGGACGTTTCGGAGTAACAGGTGAATACCTGGTAAACGCCGACGACATCCAGATCAAGATGGCGCAGGGTGCGAAGCCCGGCGAAGGCGGCCAGTTGCCCGGTCACAAGGTCGATGAATGGATTGGTCGCGTGCGTCACTCGACGCCGGGCGTCGGCCTGATTTCGCCGCCCCCTCATCATGACATCTATTCCATTGAGGATCTGGCGCAACTGATCCACGACCTGAAAAACGTCAACCCCAAGGCCCGTATTTCCGTCAAGCTGGTGTCTGAAGTCGGCGTTGGAACGGTTGCGGCGGGTGTCTCCAAAGCCCACGCCGATCATGTCACCATTTCCGGTGCTGATGGCGGCACCGGGGCCAGCCCGATTACGTCAATCATGCACGCCGGTTCCCCGTGGGAGCTTGGCCTTGCTGAAACCCATCAGACTCTGGTCCTGAACAAGCTGCGTGGGCGCATTGCCGTTCAGGTGGATGGGGGTCTCAGGACCGGACGCGATGTTGTTGTCGGCGCATTATTGGGTGCGGATGAATTCGGCTTCGCCACCGGCGCACTGATCGCCGAAGGCTGTATCATGATGCGCAAGTGTCACTTGAACACCTGCCCTGCAGGCGTCGCCACACAGGACCCGGAACTGCGCAAGCGTTTCGTTGGCAAACCGGAAGACGTTGTCAACTACTTCACCTTTATCGCCCAGGAAGTTCGTGAACTGATGGCCGAGCTTGGTTTCAGGACCATTCAGGAAATGATCGGTCATTCCGATCGTCTTGAAAAATCTGATGCGATCCGTCACTGGAAGTCAGAAGGACTGGACTTCTCGCGCGTGCTGGCAACCCCGCATGCAGGCGAGGGTGTCGCCATCTTCAATTGCGAAAGCCAGGATCATGGCCTTGAGAAGGCCCTGGACAACATGCTGATCGAAAAGTCCCGGGACGCCATCGACAAGGGCACTCCGGTGGTCATCTCAAGCGATATCATCAATGTTAACCGTTCCGTTGGCGCCATGCTGTCCGGTCGCATTGCCGAACGCCATGGCTTTGATGGTCTTAAGGAAGACACCATTCACGTCAAGTTCAAAGGCACGGCGGGCCAAAGCTTTGGCGCGTGGTTATCGCGCGGCGTAACCCTGGAGCTTAGCGGTGATTCCAACGATTATGTCGGCAAGGGACTGTCCGGCGGCAAGATCATCATTTATCCAAGCGCAGATAGCCCCCTTGTCCCCGAAGACAATATCATTGTCGGTAACACGGTTCTTTACGGCGCCATAGCCGGTGAATGTTATTTCCGCGGTGTCGCCGGCGAGCGTTTTGCTGTCAGGAATTCGGGGGCGACTGTTGTCGTTGAAGGCGTTGGCGACCACGGCTGCGAATACATGACCGGCGGCTGTGTCGTTGTTCTTGGTGCAACCGGCCGCAACTTCGCCGCTGGCATGTCAGGCGGCATCGCCTATGTGCTGGATGGTGATGGCGACTTCGAAAAGCGCTGCAACATGGCGATGGTCGAACTTGAGCCTATTACCGACGAAGACAGGGCGATTGAAGCCATGGAACATCAGGGCGGCGAGCTTGAAGCCCACGGACTGGTCGATGTCATGCACGACATGAACAGCCAGGATGCCCATCGCCTGCGCGTTCTCATTCATAACCACCTGAAGTACACAGGCTCATCCAAGGCCCGGGATATACTCGACAACTGGAACGACATGCTGCCAAGATTCACCAAGGTCATGCCTGTCGATTACCGCCGCGCCTTGCAGAAAATGCAGGAAAAGAAAGAAGTCCGCGAAGAAGACGGCATCAGCCTCGCGGTGGGGAGCTAAGCCATGGGCAAGCCAACAGGATTTAAAGAATTCCAGCGCCAGGATCGGGCCTATACATCAGTCGCCGAACGACTCACTGGTTATGGCGAGATGATGATTCCCCTGGGCGAAGACGAGATTCGCGATCAGGGCGCCCGTTGCATGGATTGCGGCATTCCGTTTTGTCACAACGGTTGCCCGGTCAACAACATCATTCCGGAATGGAATGATCTGGTTTATACCGGCGACTGGAAAACCGCCAACAGGGTTCTGCATTCGACAAACAACTTTCCGGAATTCACCGGCCGCATTTGCCCCGCCCCGTGCGAGGCCGCCTGCACCCTGAATTTGACCGACGAGCCGGTCACCATCAAAACCATTGAATGCGCCATTGTCGATCGCGCCTGGGAAGAAGGCTGGATGGAACCCCAGGTTCCCAAACGCCTGACAGGAAAACGGGTCGCCGTTGTTGGCGCTGGACCCGCCGGAATGGCCGCTGCCCAGCAACTGGCCCGCGCCGGACATTCGGTCGTGGTTTTTGAGAAGAACGCCAAAATGGGTGGTCTTCTGCGTTATGGCATCCCCGACTTCAAACTGAACAAAAGCCTGATCAACCGACGCATGTCGCAAATGCAGGCCGAAGGGGTCGAATTCCGCCCCAACTCCCACGTCGGATACAACGTTTTGCCCGAGCGTCTGTTGCTTAAATTCGACGCGATTGCACTGACCGGGGGTTCGGAAGAGCCCCGCGACCTTCCCGTTCCGGGCCGCGAGTTGAACGGCGTACACTTTGCCATGGACTTCCTGACCCAACAGAACCGTCGCAATTCGGGCGAACCGCTGGGTAACGCCGAAGAAATTCTCGCCAAAGGCAAGCATGTCATCGTCATTGGCGGCGGCGATACCGGTGCCGACTGTGTCGGCACATCGGCCCGTCAGGGTGCGGCCTCCATCACCCAGATGGAAATCCTGCCACGACCACCTGAAAAGGAAGACAAAGGCACCACCTGGCCCAACTGGCCCAACAAGCTGCGCTCATCGACGTCCCACGCAGAAGGGTGCGAGCGCGACTGGTCTGTCGGCACGACATCATTCGAAGGCAATGGCGCGGGCAAGCTTACGACCCTTAAGGGCGTTCGCATGGACTGGTCAGGCGGTGGACCGCAAGCCATCGAAGGGTCAGAGTTTGAGCTAAAGGCCGATCTGGTGCTGCTCGCCATGGGCTTCGTTAACCCTGTGCATGAAAGCATGCTGGATGATTTTGGCGTCCAGTACGATGCGCGCGGAAACGTCCTGGCGACAACGGACGGTGAAGACTCGTACAAAACGTCCGTTAAAAAAGTTTTTGCCGCAGGCGATATGCGCCGGGGTCAGTCTCTGGTCGTGTGGGCCATCCGCGAGGGCCGCCAGTGCGCCCGCGCCATTGATGAATATCTTATGGGATCTTCGGAGTTACCGCTGAAATGATTGTCTATAGCCTCAATTGCTCGAAGGGCCACAGTTTTGATGAGTGGTTCACGTCCTCAAGCGACTACGATACGCAGATCAAGGCCAGGTCCCTGGCCTGCCCCACCTGCGGCGATAAAAAAGTCGCCAAAGGCCTGATGGCCCCAAGCGTCGGCAAAAGCGCCGCCGCCCCCGCGCCAGCCTGCGGAGCGCCGTCCTGTGGCAATATGGGCTGCCCGATGTCGGGTGCGAAATAGCGGTTTCAGCCGAAAATTCAACAACTCCTTCGTTGCCATAGTAAAAACATGTCATACTGGTGGTTGTTCGTCGCCATCAGGCAGTGTTCATCATGGTGTTAACGAAAAAATGAGTCGAGTGTGACTTACAAACTGAACAGCTGCTGTGAGGACTTGCTGCAAAAAGTCGAACATTTCATCTGCATTTGCGAAGACGGCATTATTGTATGGATCAACAAGAAAGGGCTGCGGCTTTTGCGCGCGCCCAATCCTGACAGTGTTCTGGCCACCCCCATTGCCAATTTTGTCTCTGACGATTTTGTCGAACTTTTTGCCGATGGCCTGAACCTGATTGGTGAAGAATCCGAAGGGGTGCCTTTGAATATTCTGACCACATCCGCCGATCTTATCGACGTCAACTTCCATGTTTCCAATCTGCCCTCCAGGGATGGCCACGAATATCACATGGTGGAATGCCAGGACATTTCAGACCTGATCCGGGCCTCACAGGCAACCCGTGGCCGCGAACAGCGGATTAACGCCATTCTCAAGGCGGTGGATCAGGCCGTTATCACCATTGACGAATTTGGCGTCATCAAGAGCGTCAATGATGTCGCAGTCAAAATATTCGGCCATGAAAAACCCGACCTGCTAGGTAGTAACATCAGTATGCTCATGCCTGAGCCACACCGCTCAAGCCACGATGAATACCTTGTTCGCTACCAGTCTACCGGTCATACAAGGGTCGTAGACCAGACCAATGAACTGGAAGGCCTGCGCGCCGATGGTACGGTTTTCCCTATTGAAATAACGGTAACGGAAGTGCGCGAAAACAATGGTCGGCGGGCTTATGTTGGCAGCGTTCGAGACATTACAACCCAAAAGGCGCAGGAAGAACGGATTCGTTTCCTGGCGCTCAATGATTCACTGACAGGATTGCCTAACCGGGCCTCGTTCAATGACAAGATCAATGAGGCCGTGTCGCGCGCCAGGAGAACCGGCAATGGCGTCGCCCTGATGTTTATCGACCTGGACAAGTTCAAGCCTGTAAACGATGCCCTTGGCCATGAGGCCGGTGATGAAGTCCTCAAAACCGTGGCCCGGCGATTACAGGAAATTATCAGAAGTACCGATACGGCTGCGCGTCTGGGAGGCGACGAGTTCGTCCTTATTCTCGAAAATATCAAAAATAAGGAAACGGCGGCAAAAGTTGCGAAAACCCTTCTCGAAAAAATCCCCCTGCCTATAACGATTAACGATACGACCTGTAGCGTTGGCGTCAGCATTGGCATCAGCCACTTCCCCACCGACGCCGAGTTAATTCCTGACCTTCTCAACGCAGCAGATAAAGCCATGTACAAGGTCAAGGAAGCAGGAAGAAACAATTTCGCCTTCTGTTGAGGTGCGCCTCAAAGGCAATGAGTTCCCCCTTATGCGGCGACCCTGTTGCGGCCCGCCTCCTTGGCTTTATACAGCGCCTTGTCGGCAGCTTTCATGACTGCGTCAGGATCGGGATACTCCACGGATGGTCCTGCAACCCCCATTGATACCGTGACCCTGATATTCTTGTTTTTCTTCGCAGGACCTGCCTCCTTCCTGTCTTTCGGGGCTTTGTCCGGTCGATCTTCATCACGAAGTAAAAAGTTCGAACCCGCGATGATCTCGCGTAGTGCTTCGAGATGCGCCTTCACCGTTTCCACATCCTTGCCCGGGAAGACAATCGTGAATTCCTCGCCGCCATAGCGGAAGGAACGTCCGCCGCCGGTGACCCTTTCCAGCCTTGAAGCCACCATCTGTAAAACCTGATCGCCAATGTCGTGGCCGTAAGTGTCATTGAATTTTTTGAAGTGATCAATATCGACCATGGCGACAGAGTAGCGCTGTCCCAATCGCCTGAAGTCTGCAAACAGGGCGCGACGACCGGGCAATCCTGTTAATTCGTCCAGAAAGGCCATGTGATAGGCATCCTGGACGACAGCAACGATCACCATCATCAGTGCCGCGCTTAACAGCAGGGACGGCATTGCCCCGTCGCCCACATGATGCAGGGCCGCCCACGCAGCCCCCATGGCGCCCAGCATCGCGCCTTCCATAGGTGTTGGATTGATCACAAAACGGCCAGCCAGAAAGAGCATTGAAAGGCCAAACAGAAGAATGGCGGATTGCGGCAAGTGGCTCCAGAAATCCACATCCGTTGAAAAAAGACGCGCATGCAATGCTTCCCCAAGCCATTTCTGGGCCTGGGCCGGAACGGTACTGTCTACGGCCACAACAACGGCGATAACGGGAAGAAAAAGCCACAGCAAGCGGGTCAAACCACTGCGAGAGAAAATACCCTGGTCCTGAAAAAAGGTGACTGAAAGCAGGTAAAGCGGCAGAACAATGCACAACGCTGCAAAACCGACTTCCCACAAAGGTCCGGTTGCTGGCGCCTGCTGCCACAAATTCAACATGGTGACATTAACCAGGCCCAGCGGAAGAGCCGTAAAAAAAACGCGCTCACGCTTGAACCACAGCCCCAATGCCATTGCCAGGATCGAAAGCCCATAAGGCAGGTTGGGCAAAATACCCTGAACCGACAGGCCTATTCCCAGGTGTCCGCCGGCGACGGCAAGGGATAGAACGACCAAAAGGGTCGGGGCCAATAAGGCAATGACGGGTTTGCGAAAGTCCCACATAAGGCTTTTATCCAGGGTGTTTTGTTAACCGGTCCCTTATTACAACCCTGATTTTTCAATATTACGTTAATTTCTTTTGGTTATACCGGAAGATGCACAAAAGGGATCGGGAGTAATCATGTCGGGTCTTTGGCTGATAATTGGCGGCTTTTTTGGGATGACCGCCGTTGGCGCGGGCGCTTACGGCTGGCACGCCCTTGGCGAAGATGAGCCGATACAGCAAATCTTCATGATGGGCGTCGATTACCAGATGTGGCACGCCCTTGCGCTGATGGTCGTGGCCTGGACGTCCTCGCGTCCCGCGTTTGTTTCTTCAAGGTTGCCCCTGATTGCCGGGATCGCCTTCAGTCTTGGAATCCTGTTGTTCAGCGGTACCCTGTACCTGTTCGCCCTGATTGGGTATGTGCCGCTTGAAGGTGCGGCCCCTGTCGGCGGCTATCTGATGATGGCCGGTTGGGGATTGTTAATGATATGCGGCTGGAAAACCAGAAAGGGTGGGTCATGAACAACGACAATCCATACGGATACCCCAACCGCCAGGGTCCCACGACACGGCGTCAACGGGTCCATGAAATTCTCGATATCTCGATGCCTCATGATAAAATGGGCAGACTGGTCGATGCCATACTGATCACCCTGATTGCGCTTAATGTTCTCGCTGTCATTTTTGAAACCTTGCCGGGCCTGAGCGAGGAATGGTTGGCGGTGTTTTACTGGTTCGAGATTTTTTCGGTTTTCATCTTCACTATTGAATATGTGTTGCGCGTGTGGTCCGCAGTGGATGACGACGAAGTCGACTACCGCCACCCCATCCTGGGACGGATTCGTTACATGCTGACGCCCATGGCGTTGATTGATCTTTTTGTCATCCTGCCGTTCTATCTGGGATTTTTCGTCAGCTTCGATCTCAGGTTCCTGCGTGTGCTTAGATTGCTTCGGGTATTCAAGTTGACCCGCTATTCATCGTCGATGTCGCTATTGCTGAACGTCCTGCGCGAAGAAGGTCGCCCGATTGGCGCGGCAATGTTCGTGTTGATGCTGATGATCGTCATGACGGCCAGTTTGACGTATCTGGCCGAACACAAAGCCCAGCCCGAGGACTTTGGCTCCATACCGGCAGCCATGTGGTGGGCGGTCATCACCATGACAACTGTGGGTTACGGCGATGTGGTGCCGGTCACCGTGTGGGGCAAACTGATGGGAGCCGCCATCGGCATACTTGGAATCGGCATGGTCGCCCTTCCCGCGGGTCTTTTATCATCAGGCTTTTCAAATGAGCTGCATCGCCGCCGAAAGGAATTTTCCGATAAGGTCGGATCTGCCCTTGAAGACGGTGTCATTACCGCCGAAGAAGAAGCCGAATTGCAGGAAATTCAGGAAGATCTTGGCATCCGCGCCGAGGACGCCAAGGAAATCCTGAGCACCGGCATGCGAATCCACGGTGACAAGATCGCCAAGTGTCCCCATTGCGGCGAGCCATTGATCCTGCATGACCGTCGCGCGATGGATCGCGCAAAAACGCAAGACGACACATAGAAAAAGGCGCTAGCCGGGTTTCCCCAACCAGCGCCTTTGCTTTTATTCAGAACCGTTGCGTCAGGAACCGGGCAGCTTCCAGACTTGCGGTGCCTTGTCCAGGCGTTCGTACAGCAGGGCGCGCTGATGTTCCATCTCGCCGGGGAGGCTGGCCCCGAACATGTCGAAATGGCCCTTCTGTTCGTCGGCTTCCGCCTTACCGGCGGCGCGGTCAACTTCCATTAGCTTGTAGAAAGTCTTGCTGTCGAAATCCAGGCCTTGCCAGGTGATGTCTTCATGACGCGGCATGTAACCGAACGGGCTTTCAATCCCTTCGGCGCGGCCATGCACCCGATCGACAATCCATTTCAGAACCCGCATGTTCTCGCCGAACCCGGGCCAGATGAACTGGCCGTTTTCGTCCTTGCGGAACCAGTTGACGCGGAAGACATCGGGAACCTTCGTAACCTTGCTTTCCATGTCCAGCCAGTGCTGCCAGTACTTGCCCATGTTGTAACCGCAGAACGGCAGCATGGCCATCGGATCACGGCGAATCGCCTCCTGGCCGATTGCCGCCGCCGTTGCTTCGGAACCCATGGTCGCGGCCAGATAGACACCGTGCTTCCAGTCAAAGGACTGGAACACCAGCGGGAAGGTGGTCGCCAGACGGCCGCCAAAGACAAAAGCGGAAATGGGAACGCCAGCGGGGTCTTCCCAGGCCGGATCGATGCTGGGGCACTGGTTGGCAGGCGCGGTGAAGCGGGCATTGGGATGAGCCGCAGGCATGTCGCTTGCCGGTGTCCAGTCATTGCCCTCCCAGTCGATGGCGTGGGCCGGTGGCTCGCCATCCATGCCCTCCCACCAGACGTCGCCATCATCGGTCAGGGCGACATTGGTAAAGATGCAGTTGCTTTCGATGGCCTTCATGGCGCTTGGGTTGGACTGGTACGACGTGCCCGGGGCAACGCCGAAGTACCCGGCTTCCGGATTGATCGCCCTGAAAGTGCCGTCATCAGCCGGCTTGATCCAGGCGATGTCGTCGCCGACGGTGTGAACTTTCCAGCCGTCGAAGCCTTCCGGGGCGATCAGCATGGCCAGATTGGTCTTGCCACAGGCGCTTGGGAAAGCCGCTCCCAGGTAGGTTTTTTCGCCTTCGGGGCTTTCCAGACCCAGGATCAGCATATGTTCGGCAAGCCACCCCTCGTCACGGGCCATGGCTGAGGCGATACGCAGGGCAAAGCATTTTTTCCCCAAAAGCGCGTTGCCGCCATAACCGCTGCCGAAGGACCAGATTTCCCGGTCTTCAGGGAAATGCACAATGTATTTTTCGTCATTGCACGGCCACACCGAGTCCGCCTCACCAGCTGCAAGCGGGGCGCCGATGGAATGCATGCAAGGTACAAATTCCCCGTCGCCAAGGGTGTCGAGAACCTTTTGGCCCATGCGGGTCATGATCTTCATGTTGGCGACGGCGTAGGCGGAGTCGGTAATCTGAATGCCGATGTGGGCGATGGGAGACCCCAGCGGCCCCATGGAAAACGGAACCACATAAAGGGTGCGGCCCATCATGCAACCGTCGAACAGGCCATTCAGGGTTTTGCGCATTTCATCAGGGGCGGTCCAGTTATTGGTCGGTCCGGCATCGTCTTCATTTTCGGAACAAATAAAGGTGCGGTCTTCGACGCGCGCCACGTCTCCGGGATGGGAGCGGGCAAGGTAACTGTTTGGGCGTTTCTCGGGATTCAGGCGAATCAAGGTCCCGCTGTCGACCATTTCCTGACACAGGCGATCATATTCTTCGTCGGATCCGTCACACCAGTAAACGCTTTCAGGCTTACAAAGGGCCGTCATATCTTCGATCCAGGCCAGCAGTTTGGCATTAGTGGTTGTGGCTTCACCTGATGTGGTCATATTTACTCCTAAGAAACCGAGATTTTTCTTCAATATTAAGGGCCCAAAACATACGGACTATTACCCCCCATGACAACATCCTAAGGGATTGGAAGGGCCGTTTTCTGGATAAAACAAATAGAGTAAGAATAATTAAACGGAGCCTCAGGCTTTTCGCCGTCCGTTCGCACTGTTTGCCGGTTGTTGGTTTTTCAGGGATTCAATTTCGTGCTTCAGTTCTTTGATTTCAAGGTTGGCGGATTCACGACTTTTAACAACATCCCGGATCCGGCTTACCATGGCTTCCTGGGTCTTGTTGTTCTTCTGCACCAGATGGGCAAGTTCTGAAAAGGAACTCTTCATTCCTTTGGTTTGGGATTCAACGACCCTGCGGGTGCGAAGATCGATTTTTTTGACGGCTTCCGTGACCATCCACAACGCACCAAGTGCGGCAAATAATGCAATTACTGCAATTACTGCTGAGATCCCCGCCATTCCCCGCCGCCATCCCTCTTGATCGTTAAACTGCTACTTTCACATTGAAGCGGATTCGAGATCATTTTTAAAGGTGCAAAAATAAATTTTATTCCTGGACATCCTGTTTCTTTGTTTTTTTTCCAATTTGCCCCACAACCCCGCGCAGGGACCGCGCGCTTTGATCGAATTCAATGCGCCGAAAAATACCGTTGCGGGTTAAATCCAGTCCTTCCGGGTCCACGGCGTAGGCGCGCCAGCCCTTGCGAGTTGTTTTTCCCGGTTTTTCCAGAATTTCCGACAAATCTTCAGAATATTTTGCGTTCACCCGGTCAAGAATTTTCGTTTCCGCCGCCGACAAAACGCTGCAGTCATCGTCTTCAAAAAGGAATTTTTTCGCCGCAAACCAACTGGCCCGGCCGAACCCGCCAACATAGTGGGCCCGTTCCACCTTCATCCTGTAAAATTGAAAGTCCGCAAATCCGGCATAAAGTTCAGCGTCGGGATGACGGGCGAGAAAGCGCCGGACAAGAGAGCCATCCATTGTCGGCGTCAGCCTGCCGGTAAGGGTGACTCGTGGCCCCGTTTGCGGATTGGGTAAACCTGAGGCTTCCTCGAACAGCAAGGACGCACGGGAATCTTCACGTATATTGCGTGTATGATCGGCCAGGCTGGACATTAACAGGACCGGGCTTGCATCCATCGCACAGGCAACCGTCACCAGTGACGCATAGGGCCAGCCCTGACGCCGACCCGCAAGAGCGGTCGCCAGCGTCGCCGAACGGTGGCGGCGGACCAGTGCGCGGGCAATTTGCGCAACTGATGGGCTTTGTTCTTTTTTCACCATAACGCCAATGTGCCGGGTCACCTGACGCACGTCAAGGAAGCCCATTGCCAGTTTATGGTTGCCTGAGGGCAATCAAAGCCTCATTCTCAGGCCGTTTTAAAGGAAGTGTGGGAAAGACACTTGATGATGCCAGCGATCCAGACCATCCAACCGGCCAAACGCCGCCGCCTGTTCGCGGCCTGGTTTGGTATTCTGGCGTTGGCCCTGCCGATGCTTGTTCCGATGGCGCAGGGCATTCCCCTTTCCAAGTCTGTCGATGACTTTAATGCGCCTTTTTATGTGGTGCTTTGCAAGGCCATGCAAAACGGCACTGGCGGTGCGGATCACACACCCGACAAAGCGCCTGATCTATCCGATTGCCCGGTCTGTATTGGCTACGCTTTCGGGAAGTCCATGCTTTCAGCGCCGCTTGTCTGTGACCCCGTTCCCGAAAATAATTTTCTCGCCTTCCTCTTCAACTCGGCAGACGAAACCAGGGTCGGACGCCAAAATTCCAGATCTTCCGCCCGCGCACCACCCGTTACAGCCTGAACCCGATCTAAATACCCTCGAGACCTTTCTTCGCCTCCCCAGATACGGGGAAGCGGGTTCGCCTGTAATAATCTTTCTATCCAAGGAATTCATACTGATGAAAACACTTACCGCATTTCTGGCGCTGTTTTTGATGAGCCTCACGACATCCCATGCCGCCGACAGCGACACCATCGGCGATATCACCGTATCCGAAGCCTGGAGCCGCGCCTCTACCGGCGTCAAGCGTCCGGGCGGTTCATTCGTAACCATTACCAACACCGGTTCCGCTGCCGACCGCCTTGTCGCCGCCGAAACGCCCGCCGCGGCCAGGACCGAATTGCACAATCACATCATGGAAGACGGCATGATGAAAATGCGCCAGGTTATGGGCATTGATGTTCCGGGCGGCGGCGTGACCATGCTGAAGCCCGGCAGCTTTCACGTCATGATGTTTGATTTAACAAATCTGTTGAAAGAAGGCGACATGTTCCCGCTTACCCTGACCTTTGAAAAGGCGGGCAAGGCGACAGTTATGGTCCATGTCGGCAAGGCGGGCGGTATGATGTCCCATGATCACAGCGCCAAGCACATGGAAAGCATGGATCATTCCAAGCACATGACAGATGAAGAAAAGAAGAAGATGCATGAAGAGCATATGAAGGACGATGAGCATAAAAAAATGCACGACGCGCATATGAAGACTATGAAAAAGAATACAGAGTAACCTGTCCAAACCCGGTCTCGTGTAGGATCAGGGATGATTTCATCCTTGGGAATCAGGCGCTTGTGGCTATAATTTTGCCACAAATGTCGGATTTGATTGCCTTTGCCGTTAAAGAACGGCTCACAGCAACTTACACGAGGCCGTTTCATGTCCCGAACTATCGCCCTTGTCGACGACGACCGCAATATTCTGACTTCCGTTTCCATGGCCCTGGAGTCCGAAGGCTTCATCGTCAACAGTTACTGCGACGGCGAAGAGGCCCTTGCAGGTCTTAAGGAAAATCCTGTCGATCTTGCCATTCTGGATATCAAGATGCCGCGTATGGACGGCATGGAACTGCTGCAGAAAATCCGCGCGGACTCAAGGCTTCCTGTTATCTTCCTGACCTCCAAGGATGATGAAATCGACGAGTTTCTGGGCCTTCGCCTGGGAGCCGACGACTACATCACCAAACCCTTTTCGCAGCGCCTGCTGATCGAGCGCATCAACGTCATTCTGCGACGCACGGAAACCGCTTTGCAGCCGCAAAGCGATGAAAACATCATGAAGCGTGGCGAACTGACCATGGACGCAACCCGCCACCAGTGCACCTGGAAAGGCCAGGACATTGTTCTGACCGTCACCGAATTCCTGTTACTGCAGGCCCTGGCGCAGCATCCAGGTCATGTGAAAAATCGCGATCAACTGATCGATTCCGCCTATGGCGAGCACATCTATATCGATGACCGCACCATTGATTCCCACATCAAGCGGGTACGAAAGAAGTTCCGCACCCATGACCCTGAATTCAAGCAGATCGAAACCCTTTATGGTGTCGGTTATCGCTATCACGGCGATTAGGCGCCATGACGACTGAAACTCCCCCAGCCAGACGCCCAAGACTTTCCTCGCCTATCCTCAGACGCATTTTGGCGATCAATATTCTGGCCCTGGCGATTCTCGTCGCCGGGCTGCTTTATCTTGGTCAGTACCGGGAAAGTCTGATTGCATCTGAACTGGCGGCGCTTCGGGTTCATGCTGAAATGCTGGCCGCCGCCCTGGGTGAAAGCGCCGATGAAGATATTCCTTCGGGTCGGCAACAACTGCGGCCGTCCATGGCTGTCAGAATGGTTCACCGTCTTGTCGAAACCACGGGCGGTCGCGCACGCCTGTTTGCGCCGGACGGCGTGCTGATCGCCGATACCCGCCGGACAACGGACAAAAGGGGTATCCAGCAGGAAGTGTTGCCGCCGCCGGGAGCAGATATTGAAGGAAGCGCAACCCTGCTCGACAGGACCCTGGATACTTACGAGCATCTTCTCACCCTGCTTCCGGGTCGCGGCCCAATGCCGCCCTATCTCGAAAATGTCCGCCAGAAAGCCAGCGACTACCCGGAAGTCGTCGCGGCCCTGTTCGGAGAGCCGGATTACGCCGTTCGTTCGACGGAAGGGGGCGGCATGGCCCTGATCACCGCCGTGCCGGTGCAACGCTATAAACAGGTGCTGGGCGCGCTGATGCTATCGAAGAATTCCGATGATATCGAACTGGCCCTGCGGGAGGTTCGCATCGACATCCTGAAAGTCTTCGCCGTAGCACTGGCCGTCACTATTTTGTTGTCACTTTATCTGGCAGGCACCATCGCCAGGCCCATTCGCCGACTTGCCGAAGCCGCCGAGCAAGTGCGCCACGGCCATCACCGCCAGCATGAAATTCCCGATTTTGGCATTCGCGGCGACGAGATTGGCGAGTTGTCACTGTCCCTGAAAGATATGACGGAGGCATTGTGGGCGCGCATGGACGCCATTGAAAGTTTCGCCGCCGATGTCTCCCACGAAATCAAGAACCCGCTGACTTCGCTTAAAAGCGCCGTCGAAACGGCCGCCCGGGTAAAAGACCCCGCACAACAAAAAAAGCTGATGGAAATCATTCTGGATGATGTCGGACGCCTGGATCGACTGATCAGCGATATTTCCGATGCCTCGCGTCTTGATTCGGAACTCTCGAAGGCTGAAACGGCTGTGGTTGATCTGGGCGCTTTGCTGTCCACCCTGATTGACGCCCGCAATGAAACCGCCGATCATAAAATTGTTTTTTCCGGCGAGGGTGAATTGGTCATTAATGGCATCGAAAGTCGCCTGGGACAGGTCTTCGCCAACCTGATCGCCAATGCCCTGTCCTTTAGCCCGCAAAAAGGGTCCGTTAGCGTGAACGCCCTTGGCCGGGGCAAACAGGTGACCATTTTCGTCGATGACGATGGGCCGGGAATTCCACAGGGAAAGCTGGATGCCATTTTCGAAAGGTTTTATAGCGAACGCCCGCAAGCCGAAAAATTCGGCACCCATTCCGGGCTTGGCTTGAGCATCTCGCGGCAGATTGTCGAGGCCCACGGCGGCGCCATCACGGCGGAAAACCGGACCGACGAGGAAGGCCGGATCACCGGCGCCCGGATTACCCTAACCCTACCAAAAGGTTGACTTTTTTGCGCTTCCGCCGCACCCTTTTGGGAACATGAGCAACCCATTATCAGAAAAGGTGCACGCAACCTGCATTGAGGTTGAAGGACTCGGCGTCCTGCTGCGTGGCCCGGCGGGCAGTGGCAAGTCGGACCTTGCCCTGCGCCTGATTGACACCGGCGAGCGGCTGGTCGCCGACGACTACACTGAGCTGACCCTTGAAAACGACCGCCTGATTGCCTGCGCCCCCGACCCCATCGCCGATTTGATGGAAGTGCGCGGCGTCGGTGTGTTGAAAATCGGCAGCGCCCTGAAGGCAGAAGTGGGGGTTGTCATTTATCTGGTGACTTCAGATCAGGTCGAGCGCCTTCCCGAAGACGAAAGCGTCGACTTGCTGGGCCTACAGGTCCCCTGTTTTCGCCTCGCCCCGTTCGAGGCTTCCGCACCGGCAAAGGTTCGACTTGTGGTTCGCCGGGTCAAAGGGGATATAATGCATGTTCCTTAGGGTTCAAATTGGGAAGTCATGAGCGATACTGTCCTGTCCATACCTGCCTTCGATGGCGGAAGCGGTGCTTCTGACACAACCGCTAACCGTGCGCTGGGCGTACTGCTGGTTACCGGCATGTCCGGGGCGGGAAAGACATCCGCCCTGAAAGCGTTCGAAGACATGGGCTACGAGGCCATCGACAACATACCCCTGTCCTTAATCAACGCCCTGGTCAAACCGTCCCAGACGGGTTTTCAGGTCCCCGGTTTTCAGCGCCCGATCGCCATTGGCATCGACATTCGAACCCGCGACTTTGCCGTCGATGCCTTTATCATGGAACTGGATGCAATGCTGAGCGAAAGCTCCCTGCAGGCAAGGGTTCTGTTCATTGATTGCGATGACGACGAACTCAGGCGGCGCTATGTCGAAACCCGCCATAAACACCCGCTGGCCCAGGATCGCCCTGTCAGCGACGGCATCGCCCATGAACGACGCCTTGTGACGGAACTACGCGAGCGCGCCGATGTCGTCATCGACACCACCCGCTTCGGCCCCGGCGAGTTGAAAAGGATTTTAGGCGGCCATTTCGGCCTTGATCGTGAGACGGGCTTAAGCGTTTTCATTACCTCGTTTTCCTTCCGCCAGGGGTTGCCCCGTGAGGCGGACCTGGTTTTTGACGTTCGCTTTCTCGCCAACCCCCATTATGATCCCGCCCTGAGAAAAATGACCGGACAGGACGCCGCGGTTGGCAAGTTCATTGCCAAAGACCCCGGCTTTGAAGAATTTTTCAATGGCCTGACCGGCCTGCTCAGTCCCCTGTTGCCGCGTTACGCGGCTGAGGGTAAAAGTTACCTGACGATCGCAATCGGCTGCACTGGCGGGCGTCATCGTTCCGTATTTGTCGCTGAAAAACTGGCGAGATGGCTGGAAAACGAAGATCGGCCAATTCATCTGCTACACCGAGACTTGTAAAGAGGCTGCATTTAAAATGATTGGTATGGTTTTGGTCACCCACGGCAGTCTTGCCGACGAATTCGTCAACGCCCTGGAACACGTTGTCGGCAAACAGGAGCACGTTTCAACCGTTTGTATCGGTCCCGATGACGACATGGAACAACGCCGCAAGGACATCCTGGACAGCATCGCCAGGGCCGATCAGGGAAAGGGCGTTGTCTTGTTGACTGACATGTTTGGCGGCACCCCTTCCAATCTGGCGATTTCCGTTATCGACAAGGCCAACGTGGAGGTCATCGCAGGAATCAATCTGCCGATGCTGATAAAACTGGCTTCGGTAAGAAAATCAGGGACCATGATAGACGCTGCCAACGCAGCCCAGGAAGCCGGGCGCAAATACATCAACATTGCTTCGCAACTGCTTAGCCAGGAACAGGCATGAGCCTTTTATGAGTCCCAAAGTCACGGCCGATAGCAACCAGTCAAGCTGCGTTGTTGAAATTCTCAATCAACGCGGCCTTCATGCCCGCGCCGCCGCCAAGTTCGTCAAGACCGCAGGCGCTTTCGAAGCCAGCATCGACGTCAGCAGACAGGGCCAAACGGTGTCCGGGCATTCGATCATGGGGCTGATGATGCTGGCCGCCAGCACCGGCTGCGAAATCGAGATTTCCTGTTCTGGTAAAGACGCCGGGGCCGCGATGGAGGCTCTCGTCGAGCTTATTGCCAACAAGTTCGAGGAAGACTAGTGGGATCAAGGGAACAGGTCTTTTCCGGCCTTGGCGTATCGCCGGGGATCGGTATCGGCGTCGTGCACGAGCGTGAAAGCGGCGCTATCGACGTTCCCGAATATTCCATTCCCGCCAATGGCGTTGAAAAAGAGCGCGAGCGGCTGCATACCGCCGTCACCGGGGCCAGGCGACAGGTCGGACGCCTTCGCGCCAAGGCAAAAGCCCTGCCCGGAATGGCTGCCGAGGAGATGGAATTCCTTCTCGACGCCTATATCCAGATGCTCAAGGACTCACGCCTTATTCGCGGGGCCGAGCACCGCATCGCCAACAATCGCATCAACGCGGAAGCCGCGGTCCAGGCGGAATTGACGGAAATTTCCGTCGCTTTTACCAACATGGACGACGCTTATCTGGCCGCCCGCCTGGATGATATTCGTGAAGTCGCGGCCCGCCTGATCCGAAATCTGGTAAAAAAGCCCAGCCGCTCCGCCGTCCGTGTTCCCAAGGGATCGGTTATCATTGCCGAGGAGTTGACCCCCGCCGACACCGCCCAACTTGACCCCGCCTGCATCGCCGGTTTCGCCACCGCCCTGGGGGGGGCCGAAGGCCATACCGCAATCATGGCCCGCGCCCTTGGACTGCCCGCCGTACTTGGCGCGCCGGAATTGTTACAGGGTGCGTCCAGCGGCGATGCCATCATAATTGACGGCGACAGGGGACGTATCATCGTCAACCCGAAACCGGCCACAGTGGCCGCATACGAGCGTCTCCAGCTTGAAATTCAGCAGGAAACCAAGCAACTCAACCGGATGCGCAACCAGCCGTCTGTTACCCGCGACGGCACCGCGATCGGGCTTCAGGCGAACCTGGAACTGCCGCTGCAACTGGGGCCTATCGGTCAGGCAGGTGCCAGCGGGATTGGCCTTCTGCGCAGCGAATTCATGTTCATGAATCGCCCCGACATTCCCAGCGAAGATGAACAGTACGAAGCCCTTGAGGCCATTGTTAAGGGCATGGATGGTCAGCCCGTGACGATCCGCACCCT
>JADHSW010000174.1 GCA_016776705.1 Rhodospirillales bacterium | reverse complement strand
AATAGCAACAGTCGGCTCTATGAGGTTGAACGAATCAGTATAGATTGCCTTACGGTCATGATCCCTTCAGATTTTATGAAATTTAATGCTTCTCAGGAGGAGAACATATATCGGGCATTTTTAGGGCGACTTCTGACCCGAAGGATACACCCGGACAGGGCGCAGGTTGTCAGTGCGGCTCTACATATTCTGCCACAATTTTCTTGTATAGATGGCTTGCCATACCCACGTCTTGGTTAACGTTCAATCCTGGGAGATGTCGCGCCTTGTCCAATAAAATTGTCGACTACCGCGTTGACCGATACGGCAAAGTCTTTGGTGTGTGTTACTGCGGCACCGAACAGAGATTGACGGACGAGGAGGTCCGTAAGCTTGCCCAAGTAAAGCCTGAGATTTTTCTGAAACTCTGAATGTTCTAACTCTTGCTAATCCACCCTCGAATAACTCATGGATTCAAAGGAATAGTCATGAAAGAAGTAACATTTAGAGATTTGCCGACAGGCAATTATCTAAAATTTAGGGAAGCCTGTTATGCACTAGAACAACCATTCACTTTTGTGCTCAGTGATGAAGATGTCACCGATACTGAAAACACGGCATTGAAACATATTAAACAGTCTATGCTTCCTGCGATATTAGCAAATAAAGTGATTTACAATGATATAATTCTAAAGGATGAAAAGTGACAAACCGGTTCATTACCGGCCTGCAACCGTGTGATATCTCAATGCCGCTTATGGCTAATAGCACCACAAAACCTTACCGACGATAACCTTTCGCTGTGGCAGGGTAAAGCGGACTCTGGAAGTCTGCTTTTTTTTCCGATAGGCAGTTCTATGGGATTTCTGAGCAGTAATGTGACCGTCCCTTTTAATATGAAGGCGGGCACCCCCCTTCCCCCGGCCTACCTCTGTATAGATAGTTTGTGGCAAATCGCCGTCATCGCCGTCATGGCGTCATAGGGAGACTGCACAGGCTGGGCAATGAACCTGTGAGAGGCTGAGAAAACCCCGAAAATGGGAGGTTCTCACTGTTGTCTATGGATTTAAAGTGAAAATGAAGATGATAAAGGGTATAATACAGGCTGAATCTGATGCTGAATCCAGCCCTCAAACGCATACATAAACAGTATACATAAAGAAAACTCAGATTCCTGAATAATCTTTGTATACCAACGCTTTATATTGCCACAGAGAAGATGGCGTCCCCAACGGGATTCGAACCCGTGTTGCCGGCGTGAAAGGCCAGTGTCCTAGGCCTCTAGACGATGGGGACCCTAGGTTTGAGCGCCCGTAGTATAGGCAGTGGACAAGAAAATCAAGCAATTCAGACGGGTTTTTTCAAACTATTTATCACCACCCCCGGGGCCTACCCTTTTGTGTGTTTGCTTACGGGCCTCAAAGCCATAATATCCCCGGCATTCAGGCCATTAATTCTTTTAAGAGGAAAGCACTACATGCTGCAGGGAAAAGTTCTCGTCGCCCAGGGAGGCGGTCCGACCGCCGTTATCAACCAGTCGCTCGTTGGGGCGGTTCTGGAATCACGCAAATTTGCGGGCGTCGAGCACGTTTACGGATCGCTTCACGGCATTTCGGGCATCGTTAACGAAGACTTCCTTGATCTGACCCAGGAAACCACCGCCAATCTGGAACTTGTTGCCGGAACCCCCTGCTCCGCCCTGGGTTCAACCCGCGACAAGCCGAACCCGGAATACTGCCGGGAAATCTTCAAGGTGCTTAAGGCCCACCAGATCGGCACCTTCTTTTACATCGGCGGCAATGATTCGTCCGACGCCCTGAAAATACTCTCGGAAATGGCGGCCAGGGATAATTACGAGCTGCGTTGCATCCATATCCCCAAGACCATCGACAACGACCTGCCTGTCAACGACCACACGCCGGGCTTCCCCTCGGCGGCGCGTTTCGTCGCCAGCGCCTTTGCCGGTGTCAATCAGGACAACATGGCCCTGCAAGGTGTTTACGTGGGTGTCGTCATGGGTCGCCACGCAGGCTTCCTTACCGCGGCGGCGGCTGGCGCTCACACCTTCAAGGACGATGGACCACACCTGATTTATTTACCAGAGCGCACGTTTGATATGAAACAGTTCGTTGGCGACGTTAAGCGGGTGTACGACAAGCATGGCCGTTGTGTCATTGCGGTTTCCGAGGGCATCCATGACAAAAAGGGCACGCCCATCGTCACCCAGCTTTCCAAAACCGTTGAGAAAGACGCCCACGGCAATGTCCAGCTTTCCGGCACCGGTGCTCTGGCCGACCTGCTGACCGGCGCAATCAAGACCAAGACCGGCATCAGCCGTGTTCGCGGCGATACTTTCGGTTACCTGCAACGCTCGTTCCTTGGATGTGTTTCCGATGTGGATCAGCGCGAGGCCCGCGAAGTCGGCGAGAAAGCCGCCCAGTTCGCCAATTTCTCTGATCGCCAAAGCGGCACCGTAACCATCCACCGTGTCGGCGACTATCAGGTCGAATACAGACTTTCCAAAATTGAAGCCGTCGCCGGCCTGACCAAGGTCATGGCCGACAACTTCATCAACAAGGAAGGCAACGGCGTTACATCCAAATTCATGGACTACCTTAAACCCCTGCTGGGCAGCAACATGATGCCCGTTGGTCGCCTTGATCCGGCTAACCGGGTCGCAAAGATCCTGAATAAATAAGCCCCATACATACGGGAGCCATCGTTAAACGGGACACGCCACAAGGGTGTGTCCCGTTTTTCTTTTTGTGCACCTAACCCATTATAATTAAATCATTCTCTGTTGGCAAAAGCTGGCCAGCCTTGATTTTTTATTCGCTATAAGCGAAACTATTTGAATGGTATCAAGTGCGCCCTTTACCTTTGGGTATACCCGTACGGCCCTTCGCCAGTTGCGCAAATGCCCCAAGCGCGAGCAGATCATCAATCTGCTGGAAACGATATCGGGCGACCCCTTTCGAATTGACGACAGCATCAAATCCCTGAAAGGAAACGCCGATAGCTTCCGTCGTCGTTTTGGTGATTGGCGGGTTTGCTGGCAAATCGACGCAACCAGTCGGGCGATCATGGTTTTTGAAATCGCAGCAAGAGTAGGAGCCGAAAAATGAATATCAACATCAATCCGGTTTCCCGGAACGACGACGCTGTCTTGCTGACCAGAGCCGATTTTGAGGCCCTTCTCGATGCCCTGGAGGACGCCGAAGCCCGCGCCGCGCTCCGCCAGGGCGACTCCCAGGAAACCTTCCCCAAAGAACTCGCCGACGCATTGATCGACGGCGCTCACCCGGTGCGGGTATTCCGCAAATACAGAAACCTCACCCTGAGCGCCCTCGCCAGGACGGCAGGAGTCTCCATCTCATACCTGTGCGAAATAGAAACCGGCCACAAACCGGGATCGGCCAAAGCCCTGAGCGCCATCGCAAGGGCTTTGGGGGTCGAGGTTGAAGACTTGATCTAGGTTAGCGCTATTTTTTGACAACAAGCCAAAGCGCATGAATGACGCCCGGTAAGAAAAACATCAGGCATAAAACCAGATTGATCCAGAAATGAAGGGTCAGGCCGACGCTCAGAAAGGCCGCCACCGGAGGCAGAAAAATAGCGAGGATGATGCGAATAATATCCATGTGATGTACCCATTGAAGATCTCACGAAAAATTAAGCCATCGAATATCACCAAACCGCAGCCGCATCATCCACCAGCATTTGCGCAGATGATCTTCCCTGCCAGGTGTTGATCCTGATTTTTCCTGCGATGTGAAATGGTGCGCCGCCGTGTTTTAGCAGGGCCTGGCCCATGTCGGTTTCGACGGCCCCGAAGGCGATGGCATTCAGGCGTTTTCCGGTTTCGTCTGTCAGGGTCAGGCGCAGGTGTCTCTGGTCCTGGCCCACCGGGTCGGCGTGGGCGATGCGGGCGTTTGTGATAACGAACCGTGGTTCCGGGTTGCCGGAGCCAAACGGCCCGACCTGGGCCAGGGTTTCGACCAGCACCATATTTGCCCCGGCGACTTTCAGTGCGCCGTCGATGGAATGGCCGGGAATAGCCGGGCGTCCGGCCATGACATCGGCGAGGCGCTCGTTCAGGAATACTTTCAGATCATCCAGACGATCAACATCGATGCTGAGGCCCGCCGCCATGGCGTGACCGCCACCTTTGGTCAGGATGCCCGCCTGCCGTGCGGCGATGACCGCCCCGCCCAGATCGACACCCGAGACCGAGCGCCCCGAGCCTGTGCCCACGCCGTCATTCAGGGCGATGACCAGCGAGGGGCGATCAAAACGTTCTTTCAGGCGGCTGGCGACGATGCCGACGACGCCCGGATGCCAACCCTCGCCCACTGCGATAACGATGGCGGCGGCTTGGGCGGCGGCGTCATCTATTTGCTCGTTGGCTTCCTGCAACACCCTGGCCTCGATATCCTGGCGCTCCTTGTTGAACACATTCAGGCTGGCAGCGATCTGGCTGACTTCCATCTTGTCGTTGGAGGAGAGCAGGCGCGATCCCAGGCCCGCCTCGCCTACCCGCCCGCCAGCATTGATGCGCGGCCCCAGAATGTACCCGGCGTGATAGGTCCCCGGCGGCTCGTCGATACCGGCCACATCGGCCAGCGCCACCAGCCCCGGGTTGGCGCGCTTGGCCATGATCTTCAGGCCCTGGGATACATAGGCGCGGTTGACGCCTTTCAGCGGCACCACATCGCAGACCGTACCCAACGCCACCAGGTCCAGCCAGTCCCGCGGATCAGGTTTACGGCGTTCCTTGAACCAGCCCGCATTGTTCAAGGTTCGATTAACGGCTACGACAAGCAGAAAGGTGACGCCCACGGCGGCCATCTGGCCGTGCGGGCTGGCGTCGTCAAGCCGGTTGGGATTGATCACCGCCAGGGCTTTGGGCAGGTTGGGTTCGGCCTCATGATGATCGACGACAATTACATCCAGTCCCACCCCCATGGCCGCTTCCAGCGGTTCGAACGAGGTCGTGCCGCAATCGACGGTGACGACGACCGAGGCACCCTCCGCGCGCAGTTTCAGCAATGCGGGTGTGTTGGGACCGTAGCCGTCCTTGATGCGATCGGGGATGATGACTTTCGAGTTCGCGTCCAGCTCATCGAAAAACCGTTTCAGCAGTGCCGATGACGTCGCGCCGTCCACATCGTAATCACCGAACACGGCGATCTGCTCGCCCTGCATGACGGCGGCGGCAAGGCGTTCGGCGGCGATGTCCATATCGTTCAAATGGGCGGGGTCGGGCAGCAGGTCTTTCAAGGTCGGATTAAGGAAACTTTCCGCTTCGTCCAGACCAATGCCACGGGCATCAAGAACGCGGCCAATCACTTCGGGCACGCCCAATCGCTGGGCCAGCATCAGGGCCGTGCGCTCGTCGCTCTTGCGAGCAACCCAGCGTCGCCCCATCAAGGATTTTTCAACACCAAGAAAAGCGTCAGTCACGGGAACCGGAGAGGCCAAACTGGTGATAGCCATCCACATAACGCAGGGTTCCGGTTTTCGATCTGACCACCAGAGACTGGGTAACGCCAATGTCGCCAATTTTCTGAATGCCATTCAGCAGGGCACCGGGGGTGACGCCGGTTGCCGCGAAGGTGATGTCACCGAACGCCATGTCGGCTATATCGAACTTTTGCGTTGGGTCTTCAATTCCGGCATCCGTTGCCTTTACATTGTCACTGGCATCGCGAATGACCAGGCGTCCCTGCATCTGGCCGCCAACACAGGCAAGGGCAGCCGCTGACAAAACCCCCTGGGACGCGCCACCAATACCGCAGTAAAGATCGATGCCGCTTTTCGGCCACGCGGTGGCGACCACGCCGGAGACATCACCGTCGACGATCAGCATTATGCGCGCCCCGGCTTCACGGGTTTTGGCGATGATTTCACCATGGCGCGGCCTGTCCAGAATACACACGACCAGATCGCTGACCGGAACATCCTTGGCTTCGCTCAGCGCCTTCAGGTTTTCAATCGGATCGTTGTCCAGATCGACGAGACCTTCCGGGTATCCCCCACCGATGGCAATCTTTTCCATGTACATGTCCGGCACGTTCAAAAATCCACCGTTTTCAGCCATGGCGATAACGGAAAGACCGTTTGGTTCCCCCTTGGCGACAATGGTCGGACCTTCAA
>JADHSW010000173.1 GCA_016776705.1 Rhodospirillales bacterium | reverse complement strand
CGATGAAATCCCGTTCTAGATTGAACTGCTTAACTGGAACCAATTAAACGCAGGTTGCTCTAGTTTTCTTCCAGAGCCAGAAATGGTTCTGCGTAGATTATCTCGCCTGAACACTGTTTCAGTGCGTCGGGCACAAGCTCCAATGCCATGAAGTAAGGTTTGGGGTAGGGGGTGTCAAACTTGTCCGCCATTCTGGCGCTAAAGCCGAAACGCTGGTAATAGTCCGGTTCTCCAAGCACGAACACGGCCTGCCAGTTTTCCTGTCTGGCTCTCGCCAAGCCTTCGCGGATCAGTTTTGATCCGATGCCGGTGTTCTGGCATTGTGGGGCAACAGATACCGGGGCGAGGGCAAGACAGTGTTGAGGAACCTGAAATCGGGAATACAGGACGTGTCCGACAATGCCTGTCTGGTCTTGGGCAACAAGCGAGAAGGCTATGGCACCGCAATCGCGCAATGAGTCGACAAGATCAGCCTCGGCCGACTGATCAAAGGCCGCGCAAATCACTCGCCTTATAGCCGGGATGTCGTCTGCGGTTTCATTGCGGATGATCACTGGTTCTGGACCTGTATTTTCTCTCTCAAGGCCGAACAAACGCTTTCAATAACCCCGTTCCAGTCGCCCCGGGCTTGCTGTCGGAACAGGCGCATGGACGGGTACCAGGGGCTGTCTTCGCGTTCCATCAACCAGCGCCAGTCGGGAATGAACGGCAGCAGCGTCCAAACCGGACGCCCCAGGGAACCGGCCAGGTGAACAATCGAGGTATCCACCGAAACCACAAGATCAAGATGGCTGAGCGCCGCTGCCGTATCGGCGAAATTTTTAAAGTGGGGAGAAAGGTCTGTGACCGTGTCGCCAAATACCTGATTGGCCTCGCCGTTCTTGCCTACCTGAAGGCTGAACAGGGATACATCAGGTATTTGCGTCAGTGGTTTGAGAAGGGCGGCATCGATAGAGCGGTTTCGGTCGTTCTTGTGCTTTGGATTTCCCGCCCAGACTATACCGACGCGAAAGTTTTTCGGGCCGGAAAAGCGCTCCGCCCATTGTTCGACCAATGCGGATTCCGCCTCATACCAGGACTCCTGAACGGGGATGGTATCCAGTGCGGTTTGCAGGAATTGGGGGACATCAAGCAATGGTGCATGACAGTCGAAGTGTTGTGGCTTTTCATTCGCCTTCAGCAGGTATTTCGAAAAATCACTGTTCTCGAAAAAACGCCGCAGGACTTCCGGGATTTCAAAAATTACCTGTGCGCCGGCTGCTTCCAGCATTGGTAGGTAACGTGCGAACTGAATGGTGTCGCCCAGGCCCTGTTCCGGATAAATGAATATCGTTTTTCCAATCAACTCGCCGCCATCCCAGAAGGGTGCATCGTACTGGCGCGGTTTCGCAGGTGGTTCATTTGTCTGCCAGCGCCAGGCGCAGTTTTTCCAGCCGTTTTCAAAATCTCCCATCAACAGTTGGAACAATCCCAGATTGTTGTGGGGTTCGGCTGACTCGGGGGCAAAGGTGATAGCGGTGTTGTACTTCTGGGCGGCCTGATCCATTTGGCCCAGCTCCTGATAAGCCAATCCCAAATTGTTGTGCGCCTGGGCATGGTCGGGTTTGATCTCAAGGGCGCGGAAATAACACTCCATGGCCTCATCAACCTGCCCCTTGTCCTGAAGGGCCAAACCCAGGTTGGAATGCACTTCAGCAAATTGCGGGTTGATGGATAGCGCCTTGCGGTAGCTTTCGATGGCCTCGTCCTGCTGGCCCAGATCCTGTTGGGCCAGTCCAAGATTGCTATGGGCTTCGGCGTAATCAGGAAGGATAGCCAGCGCCTGATTGTAACATTCGACGGCTTCATTTAATTTCCCAAGTTCCTTGAAAACAACGCCAAGGTTACTGTGAGCCTGTGCGAACTGTGGATTTATCGAAAGTGCATTGCGATAGCTGACGATGGCGTCTTCGAGTCGCTCCATATCCTTCAAGGTATTTGCCAGGTTGTAATGGGTGTCAGGGTCATTGGGGTTAAATGCCAGGGCCTTGAAATAACTGGCGACGGCTTCGTCCATACGCCCCAGATCCTTCAGGGCCTTTCCCAGATTATAATGGGCTTCAGCGTAATCGGGTTTTAGGGCTATCGCCTTTGAAATGTAATCGACCGCAAGTTCCACCTTGCCGACCTGATAGGCAAGCACCCCAAGCAGCTGCGTGACGATGGGGTGATCGGGAATGGCTTTCAGGACTTGATTGTAAATATTTTCCGCTTCTTGCAGACGACCCGCATTTTGATGCTCAACAGCCAGGCTGATTGCCTGATCGATTGTCATTGTTTGCCCTTCGGAGGCCTGGCCGGGTTTTTCATTGTCGTTCATTGTTGCGTCCTCCGGATGGCTTGATTCGTGACAACAATAATGGGTTTCAGGGAGCGGGGAAAGCCGGGGGCCGAAAACAGTAATCCGGGACTTCTAGATGCTTGAAATTCAGCCTTTTTTTAGTTTCCCATTTGGTTGTGCCCTAGCCTGGAACATGTTAGATTTCCGAGTCTAGAGTCGCCACAGTGAAGGGGGCTCTGATTTCTTTTTAACCCATTGAATTTATTGGGAAATTATTTGTGACGACGCCCAGCGACACTCCGCCGCCCGAAACCCCTCAGGAATCGGACGTTTCTCCGGTTTCCATTGAAGATGAAATGCGAGGTTCGTACCTGGATTACGCCATGAGCGTGATTGTCAGTCGTGCCCTTCCTGATGTCCGGGATGGTCTGAAACCGGTGCATCGTCGCATCCTTTATTCGATGAAGGAAAACGGTTACGAATTCAATAAACCGTTTCGAAAATCAGCCCGTATCGTCGGTGACGTCATGGGTAAATATCACCCGCACGGTGATCAATCGATTTACGATGCCATGGTCCGCATGGCGCAGGATTTTTCCATGCGCCTGCCCCTGGTGGACAGCCAGGGCAACTTCGGTTCCATGGACGGCGACCGCGCCGCCGCCATGCGATATACAGAAGCCCGCATGGCCCGTTCGGCCCATTCCCTGATCGAGGATATTGACAAGGACACGGTCGACTTCCAACCCAACTATGACGAGTCCGAACGCGAACCAACAGTTCTTCCCGCCCAGTTTCCCAATTTGCTGGTCAATGGTGCGGGCGGTATCGCCGTCGGCATGGCGACGAACATCCCGCCCCATAATCTGGGTGAAGTGATCGACGCATGCTGTGCGCTGATTGATGACCCATCCTTAAGCATTGATGCGATCATCGAAAATTATGTCCAGGGGCCTGATTTCCCCACCGGGGCATCGATTCTGGGACGTCAGGGCATCCATTCGGCTTTCCATACCGGGCGCGGTTCTGTTGTAATGCGCGGCCGCGCAACGGTTGAGGAAATTCGCAAGGACCGCTACGCCATCGTTATCACCGAAGTGCCTTACCAGGTAAACAAGGCCCGCATGGTGGAGCATATGGCCGATTGCGTGCGCGACAAACGAATTGAAGGTATTTCCGACCTGCGCGACGAATCAGACCGTGATGGCGTGCGCGTTGTTGTTGAAATCAAGCGTGACGCTGTGCCCGAAGTCGTGCTTGCCCAGCTTTACCGCTTCACACCCCTGCAAACCAGTTTTGGCGTCAACATGCTGGCCCTTGATGGCGGCATGCCGAAAATGATGAACCTGAAGGAAATCCTTCAGGCTTTTGTCGATTTCCGGGAAGTCGTGATCCGTCGCCGGACTATTTATCTGCTCGGAAAAGCACGGGAAAAAGCCCACATTTTGGCTGGACTCGCCGTTGCCGTCGCCAACATCGACGAAATCATCAAACTGATTCGCGCCGCCAAGGATTCTGCCACTGCACGCCAGCAGTTGATGGAACGCGACTGGGACGCATCCGACGTCGAGCCGATGATCAGGCTGCTGGACGAACCTGGGCGTGCCGTTGTTGATGGCAAGTACAAATTGTCCGAAGGGCAAGCCAAGGCAATCCTGGAGTTGCGCCTGCACCGCCTGACCGGCCTTGAGCGGGAAAAAATTGCTAATGATCTGGCTGAACTCGGTACTGAGATCGAGGGACATTTGGCCCTGCTTGCGTCACGTGAAATGCTGTTAGGCGTCCTGCGAACTGAATTGCTGGAAATGCGCGAACAATTCGCCACGCCCCGTCGCACGGATATTCAGGAAAGCGAATTCGAGCACGACATCGAAGATCTGATTCAACGCGAGGACATGGTCGTCACCGTGTCCAACACCGGTTACATGAAGCGGGTGCCGCTATCGACATACCGCGCGCAGAAACGCGGCGGCAAGGGCCGCAGCGGTATGAGCACCCGTGATGAGGATTTTGTCTCACAGGTCTTTGTCGTCAATACGCATACGCCAGTGCTGTTTTTCTCGTCGACAGGTATCGTCTACAAACTCAAGGTCTACAAGTTGCCCCTGGGCTCGCCAACGTCCCTTGGCAAGGCGATGATTAACCTGTTGCCCCTGGACGAAGGCGAAAGCATCACCACTTTGATGCCCTTGCCCGAGGACGAGGAAACCTGGGGTGATCTGTCGGTGATGTTCGCAACCGCATCGGGCAACGCCAGACGGAATTCCCTGTCGGATTTCGCCAACGTCAAATCCAATGGCAAGATCGCCATGAAACTTGGTGAAGACGATCAGTTGATCAACGTTCAGGTTTGTACGGAAAGCGATGACATTTTGCTGTCGTCCAAAGACGGCAAGTGCATTCGCTTCCCGGTTACGGATATTCGGGTGTTTACCAGCCGTTCGTCAACCGGTGTACGGGGTATGCGCCTGGTTGGCGACGACAGGGTGATTTCCATGTCTGTACTGAGCCACGTCAAAGCCGAGATTTCCGACCGTGACGATTATCTGCAAGCGGTCAGCGCCTCAAGAAGGCTGACCAGCGGTGATTACAGCGAACGACCGGATGACAAGGTTGAAGACGAAACCCGTGCAGCTCGCCTGCAAACCCCGGTTTTTGCAGAAATGGCGGAGAACGAAGAATACATTCTCACCATTACGGATGATGGTATGGGTAAGCGTACATCGGCTTACGAATACAGGATATCGAACCGGGGCGGAAAGGGTATCACCAGTATCGATCTGAAGCGCCCCAAGGGCCAGTCGACCAGCGTTGTCGCCTCGTTCCCGGTGGCCAGTGAAGATCAGCTTGTCATTGTGTCTGATGGCGGACAACTGATTCGCTGCCCGGTAATGCACATTAGTGTCGTTGGTCGCTCTTCGCGTGGCGTTACCATCTTCAAGGTTGCCGACGAAGAACGCGTCGTTTCTGTCAGCAGGCTCATCGATGATGATGACAATGAGGAGGAAAAAGACGAGGATGGTGTCGAGGGTACTGAAGCCGCCAATGAGTCCGGAGCGGAACCGGACTAAGAATTCTGAACTAAACTTAAGGAAATCCCTATGCCCAGTCCTCGAATCGGCATTTATCCCGGCACATTTGATCCCGTGACCAATGGCCACATGGATATCATTGCCCGCGCAACCAAGGTCGTGGACAAGTTGATCGTTGGCGTCGCCGAACATACGGGCAAGGACACGCTGTTCTCGCTTGATGAACGCCTGACTACTGTCAGGGACGAAATCAGCCATCTTGGCGCAGCGGCCAAATCCGAGGTTGAGGTGTGCTCGTTCAATTCATTGTTGATGACTTTTGCCGAAAGGGTCGAGGCTTCGGTCATTATTCGCGGCCTTCGCGCTGTTTCTGATTTTGAATATGAATTCCAGATGGCGGGCATGAATTCGCGCCTGAACAGCGAGATCGAGACCGTCTTTTTGATGGCCTCAGACAAGCACCAGTTCATTGCCTCACGCTTCGTCAAGGAAATTGCCCGACTGGGTGGCGACATCAGCCATTTTGTCGCTCCCAGGGTCAAGGAAAAGGTTATTCTGCGCTTTGAAGAGCTAAAATCCTGATCTAATTCAAAGCCATTGAAAGATAACTGGAAAAGTCGAAGGAAAGGTGTTGACCGGGCCTTCGTCGATCCCTATTTTCCGGGCTTCCCAATTGGGGGCGCTTAGCTCAGTTGGTAGAGCATTCGACTTTTAATCGAACGGTCACAGGTTCGAATCCTGTAGCGCCTACCATTTAAAGGCCCTTGTCGGAAACGGCAGGGGCTTTTTTGTTAT
>JADHSW010000172.1 GCA_016776705.1 Rhodospirillales bacterium | reverse complement strand
CTGCGCTAACCACACCCTCACCGTTCGGTCCGGGCAGATCACGGGTAGCCGTGGCGGTTGCAACAATGGTGTTACGATAGCCCAAATCTGTCGCCGCGCGGGCCGTGGCGCTGACACACATGTGGGTCATGAAACCGACGATGATCAGTTCCTTCTTGCCGGTTTCCTCCAGCAACACATTCAAGTTGGTTCCGGCGAAGGCGTTCGGCAACGCCTTGGGGACGATGGCTTCACCGTTGGTGGCGGCGACATCCGGGGCAATTTCGGAAGACGGACCCTCCGGGTCGAAGACCCCGCCACCGGGGCGTCCGTGATGAACGACGTGGATGATTGGCGATCCGGCGTCGCGGGCGCGGGCCAAAACCTTTTTGGCTTCTTTCAGGGCCGCCGTGACACCCGGCAATGCCAGCACACCTGACACATATTCATTCTGGCAGTCGATCAGCACCAGGGCAGAGTCGGAAAGTTTGGACGGTTCCATCGGTGCGCCGGACATTTCCAGCAGGGTTTTTGGATCAGACACGTGACAGGGTTCCTGTTATTTGTTTAAAACATTGCTCAGCTCCACAGGGCCTTTGCTTCTTCCCCGTGGACGGAAATTTCGGCGGCAATAAACCGGGATGCCTGGAATTCTGGCGAGAAATGGTTTAGCGACATACCGGCTTTGGCTTTTAAATGACCAAGAAACTGATCCGGTTTCGCTAACTGTTCCCAGACCGAAGGCAGGAACAGGGCGCGCTTGCCCCTGTCTTCGATAATCAGACCGTCAATTCCCGGACGCAATTGATTCAGAAGATCCTGTTCACTGGAAATCGTCATCGGCGACGATGGGCTTAGTACGGAAATGGAAATATCCAATTCCTCCAGTTCTTCCTGTTTTAAGGGTTTGAAGCGACGATCACCGAAGGCCGATGAAAAAGCATTCTGGGCAACGTCTGCGGCGATGGCCCGATGCGCCTGAACAGAACCGATACAACCGCGCAACTGGCCGTTCTTCTTCAAGGTGACAAAACAAGCGCCGGGGGTTGACAGGGCTTCGGGTAAATCATCCAGATTGACAGGCAAGGGTTTGCCGCTTGCGAGTCCGTGACTGATGCTGCGGGCGGCAAGGCTCAGCAACGCGCCGCCATGTTCATCCAGAAGGGCGCGGGTTTTTTCCTCAAAGGTATCGGTGTGCGATGGCTTGCTGTCAGCTTCGAAAAAGGCCCAGGCGCCGTAGCCAACAACCCGGTCCCTGGTGCCGGCGGTATCGCCGGAATTGCACAGTCCCAGGGTTTCGACCCGCAGCCCGCGTTGCTTCGCCAGCGCCAGCAGTCCCTTGACCGGGAAACGGCCACAAGCCTGATCGTGACCGATGTCGTCGGGCGACAGGGTCTCGATGGCCTGACAGGTTTTCCTGTCCAGTTCGCTGGCTGCCTCGTAATTCAGGAAATGGCTCAGGTCCGATGAAATAACGATCAACGTTTCAGGCCCGCCCCACAGAATGTCCAGAACCTGGGCTATTTCGCTTGGCGGGGCATCTCCAACAACCAGCGGAAGTACTTTGAAATCTCCTAGCACCGCTTGCAGGAAGGGCAGGTGCACCTCAAGCGAGTGCTCTTCGGCGTGGCTGGCATCGAACACCTGAACCTGGGCCAGCCCGCAAATTTCAAGCGCCGCCTTGCCGTCGATGGGTATTTCACCAAGGGGAGTCATAAAGGCATCGGCGCTGCTCAGCGCCATTCCATGTACCGCCACCCGGTGACAGGGGCCCAACAGGATCACCCGATTAATAACATCGGCGGCAGGTTTAAGGCGCGCGTAAGCGGCGGCGGCGGTGGAACCGGAATAAACATATCCTGCATGGGGGGCGATAATCGCCTTTGGCACGGGGGCTGCTTCGCTGATCTGCGCTTCTGCCTGGGTCAGATAGGCAGCGACGACTGCGCCAAGCTTGTCGGCATTTCCCGGATAAAAAGTTCCGGCAACGGCGGGTTTTCTGATTGAAGCCATCTGAAATAAGTAGTCCTGCCGGACCTTGAAGTAAAGGCCTCGCGCATTGATGAAATTTAGTTCGCCAGGGGTTGGCGCACAAGGGGCTGCAACGTCAGAATTTTACGGTTACACTGATAGAAGAAAACTTTGCGCCCTCTTCCTGACCCCTGAACTCCCGGGAGCGGTAAACTCTTGCGAGGCCTACCCGATAAGGGCCCTTGGTGATGACAAAACCCAGGGGAATGTCATAGACCCAGGGCTTTCTGGTGACGCTGTGACTGCCTGTGAAAGTGTTGCCGTCAAGGAAGATATTATGGGCAACGTAGCGCCCGTCCGCGCCGATGAAAAAATAGCTACCCAGGCGATCTTCTTGCAACAGCGGTAAATTGGCGACGGGTTTGATCGCGCTTGGTGCGCCGAAATCACGCGGGATGTTATAGCCAAGGCGCATCGAAGCCCCGGCACTGGTTTGGGTGCGAATGTTGCCAAGGCTGGCCCCCATATTGGCGATTAAATCATAGCCCCATTCTTTTTTTGGTGGGTTGATCCAGCGCTTCTTGCGTTCCCAGGTCATAACGAATCCGGGCTCGTTCCTCAATTGATTATGCCAGCCTTCAAAGCGGGTGATTCCCCGGGTTTTATGGACGAAATCCTGGGCTTCCTTACCATAAGCCGCCGGGCCGACGACGCCCATATTGGCCTCCACCGAATCAAGACAGTCCGGGTCGTTGCTGGAGCTGGTCAGGCAGGTCGAGAGTTTGTGGGCCGATGCCGAAAGATACAGCCAGCCTGCATAGGGGCGATCATCGCTGATCAGGGTTGTAGCTTTCTTGTCGCCGGGGGTGAACATATCCTGACCGATTCCAAGCGTGAACCACTGGGGGTGTAATCCTCCCTGTTCAATGTGGGAGAAGGTTTGCAAGGCTTCTTCCAGGGTCGTTGGTGTATTGGTGCGGGCGAACAAGGCCGTAAGTCGCAGGCCATTGGTGTAGTGCCGGTCGGTTCCGGCGAACATGTCGTTTTCCCACTGTAAGGTCAGGAGCTGGGGCAGCCAGGCCGGCTTATTGAGATCGGAAGACTCCTTGACAGTTTCCGCCTTAACAGCAAGGGCCGAGACGGTCATGATCGCAGTGATCAACAGAGCAAGAACACGCACGAATTCGACCCTTTGGAATTTTCAGAATTGTTTGATGGATGTCATCAAAAAGGTAGTTCTCTCAGGCTTTGAAGTAAAGACCCTGCGCATTGACGCGAGCCCGGTTCGGGCTTACCTCTTGGATATGGAAATTAACCCGCCAGCGGAAACCTTCCCGACTGCCTTTCCCGGACGCTACTGGCATGGCCTGGGGGATGGCCGGGTGCAGTGTGATTTGTGTCCGCGCTTCTGCAAGCTGCATGATGGGCAGCGGGGACTATGTTTTGTTCGCGCCTGCTCAGGCGGCGAGGTGGTTCTGACCACCTACGGGCGCTCAAGCGGCTTTTGCATTGATCCTATCGAGAAAAAACCCCTGGACCATTTCCTGCCCGGAACTCCGGTATTGTCGTTTGGCACGGCAGGCTGCAATCTGACCTGTAAATTTTGCCAGAACTGGGATATTTCCAAATCCCGCGAGTTTGACAAGTTGCAGGATCTGGCAAGCCCTGAAGCCATCGCCGATGCCGCGCTAAAGACCGGCTGCAAGTCGGTTGCCTTCACTTACAACGATCCGACGATCTTTCTTGAATACGCCGTCGACGTGGCCGTGGCCTGCCGGGAGCGGGGTGTAAAGACCGTGGCGGTAACGGCGGGCTATATTTGTGACGAGCCGCGCCGTGAATTTTTCAGCCACATGGATGCGGCCAATGTGGACCTGAAAGCTTTTACGGAAGATTTCTATCAGCGTCTTTGTTCATCGCGTCTTGAGACGGTACTGGAAACCCTCAAGTATCTGAAACATGAAACCGATGTCTGGTTTGAAATCACTACCCTGCTGATCCCCGGTGAGAACGATTCCGAAAGCGAGTTGGAGGAATTGACCCAGTGGGTAGTCGAGAATCTGGGGCCTGACGTGCCGGTTCACTTTTCCGCCTTTCATCCGGACTGGAAGATGCTGGACCTGCCAGGGACGCCCTTCGAAACCCTGAGCATGGCGCGCAAGATCGCCCTGAAAAACGGCATTCGCTATGCCTATACGGGGAATGTTCATGATTTCAAGGGCGAGAGCACCTATTGCCACAACTGTGGGGAGATTTTGATCGGGCGGGATTGGTACAGGCTTTCGACCTGGAATTTGACCGACGACGGGCATTGTCAGAAATGCGGAACGGCCTGCGCCGGTGTCATCGATGGCCCGCCAGGCGACTGGGGGCCCAAACGCCAAAGGATTCTGCTCAACAAAAGCGAAAGATGACAGGGTTTGCAGATACTGCTAAACCATGCGCCTTGTCTAATTTTTGGCGAATCTAATGAGTAAAAAACACATTTTCCTGGCGCTGAAATTTATCGTGTCCGGCGGATTGATCTGGATGTTGATTGACGGCGTCGATCTGGGCGCGGCGCGCGACCGGATTATGAGTGCCGATCTTAAAATACTTGGCCTGGTTTTAATTGTCTCCCTGTTACAGGTCGGAATTTGTGTTGTGCGCTGGCGGGCCGTGCTTGTTGCCATCGACGCTGTGCTGTCCTTTCTGGATGGGCTGCGGCTTTATTTTATCGGATTTTTCTTCAATCAGGCCTTGCCATCATCTGTCGGCGGCGACGCCGTTCGGGTTTACCGGGCCTATAAGGAAGGCTTGAGCCTGGGTTGTGCCATCAATGGCGTGATGTTGGAAAGAATTGCGACGGTTCTGGGTTTGATATTGCTGGTCGTTATAGCGACGCCGTTTTTTATTGATCGGGTTGGCGCTGACGAAGCGGCCTGGATTGTCCCCTCGGTCAGTGTTCTGGGGGTTGGCGGCCTGGTTGGATTGCTGGTTCTGATGTTCCTTGACCGGGTGCCTTCCAGTCTAGGCCATTGGCGGATTGTGCGGGGCATGGCGTTGCTGGCGGCGGACGCCCGCCGGGTTTTTCTGTCTCCGTATAACGCCTTCAGGGCGCTTGGCTGGTCGTTGACAGGACATGTTAACGTTGCCCTGGCGACTTACCTGCTTGGTCTATCCATCGGCCTTGATATTACCTGGCTCGACTGCATGGTATTGATGCCGCCGGTTCTGCTGGTTATGACCCTTCCTATATCCATCGCCGGCTGGGGGGTGCGCGAACAGGCCATGGTCACCGCCTTCGCCCTGATCGGGGTTCCCGGAGAAGGAGCGCTGGTGCTGTCGATCATGTTCGGGCTGATGGGATTGCTAATGGGACTTCCTGGCGGCATCGTCTGGCTAATGAGTTCGGACAGGAAAATCGAAGCTGTAGAAGAAATTCCGGCCAAATAAACACAAATTACACTTTATTTTGCCGCTCGCGTCGCTACATTCATTGAATTGTTGAATCTAAAGGGGAAGAACCTTGAGTAATCTGCAAATGACGGTCCATGAGTTCCTGACGATTATGGGAACACTCGACGAGCACATGGAAAAAACCGGCTTCAAGGGCGAGTCCGCCATTTACGATGCCTGGTATCAGCAGTGGCGCGAGGTTGAAGCCAAGGTTGAAGCACTGTCGATGATGGACCGGGCCGACATGCTGTTTGACGGCAAGGTGACCATAAACGATATCCCGGCCGAACATCTTGTCGAGGTCAAGGACTGCATTAATGAACAGATTGGCATGCACAAGAAAATGATCGAAGAAAATGATATCGATGCCGATCCTGACGATCTTGAAATTTGGGAAAAGCGCCTCGCCGCCGTCAACGAATTATAGAATTAAACAGGACATCTGAACCATGAAAATTTCTTTTGCCAATCCAGAAATGCCCGATAAGGGCGTCGTTGTTGTGGGTGTCCTTGATGGCCGCAAGCTGACGGAAAGCGCCAAAGAGCTGGACAAAAAAATGGGCGGCGGCCTTGTTCGCGCCATGAAAGCCAGCCGTTTCAAGGGATCAAAGGGCCACAGCCTGCCCGTGCTGGTGCCCGGTGGCACCAAGCTGGACCGTGTCTTACTCGTCGGGTTGGGCAAGGCCGCCAATATAGACGCCCGCGCCATGCAGGCTTTGGGAGGCAATATTTATGCGGCGCTGTCGACCAAGGGTCACGCCGCCGTGCAGGTCCTGGTTGACGCCATCGACAAC
>JADHSW010000171.1 GCA_016776705.1 Rhodospirillales bacterium | reverse complement strand
AGGGCTTCGCCGTTTTCTGTCACCTGCGGTTCTTCCGAACGGTTACCCGATGTCAGAACGATCGGTCGTTGCATATCGGCCATCAGGACCAAATGCAGCGGCGTATAGGGCAACATAAAACCTAGGCAGGTTTGTCCAGGCGCCACGCCGGAAGCTAACGATAGCCCCCGCTTTTTGCGCTCAAGAACGACAATGGGCGATTCAGAACCGATCAGGGCATCACGTTCCATGGCATTAATACTGACGTAACCGGATGCCATTTCAAGATCGCGCGCCATCAACGCCAATGGCTTGCCATAGCGATGTTTACGTTGTCGCAACATGACCACGGCGTCTTCATTGCCCGCGTCGCAAGCCAGATGAAAGCCTCCGATCCCTTTGATCGCGACAATCTTGCCGGCCCGAATGAAGGTCGCGGCGGCATCAACCGCATCGCGAAACCCGGATACATCCAGACGGTCGCCATCGGCATTTTCAAGCCACGCCTGAGGCCCGCAATCGGGGCATGAATTGGGTTGGGCGTGAAAGCGTCGATCGGAAGGGTCGTCGTATTCGCCCTGACAGGAAGGGCACATCTGGAAGCCCGCCATGGAGGTATGGTCGCGATCATAAGGAAGCGCCTGGACAATCGAGAGACGCGGCCCACAGTGGGTGCAGTTGGTGAACGGATAACGATACCTGGGATTTTGCGGATTAGAAATCTCGTCCTGGCAGGCCGTACAAATCGACGCGTCGGGAACAATACCGGTTTCAACGTGCCCGCCTTCACTGGCGACAATATGAAATCCCTGTTCCGGGAAAGGGCTCGTTAAATCTTCCCATTCGATAGAATCGATCCGCGACAGGGGCGGCGCCTGCTCTTTTAGCTGTTGTAAAAACATGTCCAGATCAGATGTGCTTCCCCATGCCCTTATCCTGACTCCTGCGCCGTCATTGAGAACGTCGCCTTCCAGGCCGCACTTCCTGGCGATTTTCCACACCGTCGGACGGAAGCCGACACCCTGGACAAGCCCACGCACCCGGATACTTCTGCCTTCAATGATTATTTCGTTTGGTGCCGGTAACGCCATGCCCCGCCCCTAATGAACCGTGCAGACCATGCACGGGTCGAATGATCGGACGATATGCTGCACGGCCACGGGTTCCGTTTCGCCGAACTTGACCGGCGCGCCAATAAGGGCCTGCTCCAGCGCCCCCTGTGTCCCATCGCCATCACGGGGGGAAAAATTCCACGTCGTCGGCGCGACGATCTGATAGTTATCTATTTGCCCATCCTTGACGCGCAGCCAATGACCCAGAGAACCCCTTGCCGCTTCGACTAGGCCTAAACCACGGGCTTCATCCGGCATTTCGGCATGGATACAAAATGTCTCTTTGGGTTGCAGTTGCCGGGTCCATTTTTCCATGGCGCAGGTAACCAGCGCTATTTCCAGAAGCCGAGCCAGAATTCTGTTGCGAACATTGCCGCCGCTTTGCACGATGGCGTCACGGATCAGGGGATGACCATTAACGGCCTGACGGGCCAGCGCGCCGACCTCGACAACCTGACCGCCGAGCCTTGGCGCCTTACACCAAGTATAGCCGTTATCTTCATTCCACTCGGGCATCGTCTGGCCGTCAAAGGGATGCAAGGCCTCTTTGTTTTGCATCCAGGCATGGGACACGTCCTCAGAAATCAGGGTGGTGTCGAGGGGCTCGACTTTTCCATCCACAAATACCCCTTGGGCGAAATGATGCCGGTCGTCCAAATGATAAGCGCCGTAACTCATAAAACGGCCGGACGCCGAGCCCATTTCATCAAGTCCCAGGTGATCGGCGATATCGAGGAATCTGGTGAAGTCGCTATGCCCCGGCCCTTTATCGGCGCGCCATGCGTTCAATTCGTCAAGACTTTGAAAATTACCGATGCGATCCAGATCGTCGCCAAACAGGGTGCGCTCCAGGAACCGGCGGAACCCGCCCAACAGGGCCGACAAGCGGGCCTTTTCCTGGGCCTCGATTGATTTCGATGAGCCGCCCGGTTGCAGGCTCAGGGTATGGGGCCATTTGCCCGCCATCAGTCCCATGATATGCATGAACTGGGCTCGTTCCGGTAGCATCTCTGGCAAAACGGTGCCGCTCAACGCCTTGAAGCGTTCGCCGACCGGCCCGAACCAGGGCTGGCCCGCGTATACGTCACGGGCAAAATCCGGCATGAAAAACAGATAGAAATGAGTCAGGTGATCGGCAACGTTTTCGGTCGCCTGTATCAGATTACGCGAAAGCTGGCCGTTCAGGGGAATGTCGGTAATTCCCTGCGCCTGGGCCAACGCCCCCGCCGAAGCCGCCGATTGGCTAACCGAGCAAATACCGCAGATACGAGGGGCATAGACCAGTGCATCGCGCGGATCCTTGCCCTGAAGAATTTGCTCAAAACCCCGATACATGGGTGAAACCACATGGGCGTCCGTGACAATGCCTTTTTCAATATCCAGCTTGACCTCAAGATCACCTTCGACACGATTAAAAGGTCCGACGATCAGGCGGGTCATGATCGTCCACCCTTGCTCTTTGATTTTGGCGAAACGCTGATGTGGTCGGCAACCGCATTACGGCGTAAGCGGTCCGGCGTTGCGGCCTTGGACAGGGAGGCAAGAGCGACAAACCAGGCTTTGGGCATATCGGTGGGAATGCCGGTGGGGATGCCTGCGATCTTTGGCGTTTCAACGAAGGTGTGGCCCGGTTCCTCGAAGCCCGGTTCCGTACAGGCAATGCACGGGTAGCCCCCTGAAATACAAGAGCCCGCCCCGTTCCAGGGCCGCGTATTGCAGTCACCGCTGGCCTGGGTACCCTTGCAACCCAGGTGTTCCATCATGCATCCCAGATGGCCGAGTTGTTCGCCGCTGGCCTTGTATTCATAGAATTCGTTGCGCGAGCATCCATGATGCACAAGCTTGTTCGATAACGCTTTGGGGCGGTTGAATTGATCCAGATCGTCAGTGGTCATTTCATCTGCCGCGATTTGATACAGGGTTTCCAGCACCCAGTCTGGATGAATGGGGCACCCCGAAATATTGATGACGGGTAGTCCGTTTTTTGAAGTGAAATCAGCACCCAGAAGCCCGCCGGGCATATCCGCATCGAAGGCAAGACCCTGCGCTTCGGTCACATTCAAACCGCCGGCGGTAACGCCGCCATACGCGGCACAGCTACCGACAGCAACCACGTAATCGCTTAAAGTCGCCAGTTCGGCAATAATTTGCATCATCGGGGCATCGTCAAAGCCGGTCATCATGTGAAAGCGCCCGGTGCCGTTCGGTCCGGCCATGACCGCGCCTTCAAGACAAAGAATATCGAGGGCGAATTCGCCGTCCATCAGGGCTTTTAATTTGGCGATGACCTCGCTCCCGGATTCCTCGCTCAGGGTTGGGTGCAGCAGAATATCGATGCCTGAACTTTCCAAAGACGAGGAAAAATCCGGCCCTTCGGCGCCTATCAGGGACAGCGTACAGCCGCCGCAACCACCGGATTGGAGCCAGAGCATGTTTTTACGCTTAACCGCCATCAGGTGTCCCCAACTTGTTACCATTGATGGGAAGTGTCAGCGTAAAGACGGCCCCGCCTTGCGGGTGATTGCCGCCAACCAGCTGACCGCCTTGTTCCTCGGCCATGTTGAAACTTACGGAAAGCCCAAGGCCGGTACCATCGCCAATGGGTTTTGTGGTGAAAAACGGCTCGAAAATGTGAGGCAGATCGCTCGAGGGAATACCCGGTCCATGATCACGTATGGATAAACTGACGAAGTCGCCATCGCGCTCACAGGTAATTTCGATTAGCGGCTCTGACGACCCGGCCATAACGTCCAAGGCGTTCTGGATCAGATTGACGACGATCTGATGGATATGGCCCCGATGGGCAAAGACTTTCATATTTTTGGGAAGTTTATTGACGATATCGGGTTTGTGTTTTGCGCCTTTGAGAACCCAATGTACGGCCGTTGTGACCAAAGGCGGCAAATTAAAGGATTGCTTCGGCTCGCTCTGTTTGCTGGAAAAACGGCGTAGATCCTGGACGATATCGCTGACCCGTTCCGCACCTTCCAACGTACCTTCGACAAGGGGCAGGATATCGTTCATGATTTTGTCAATTTTCAGCTTTTTCTTGAGCTTTTCCAATTGTGTCGCATCAGTGTTGACGTTCAACGCATTGAGGTACGTTGTGATGGCTTCACCGTAGCGTTGCAATGCATGCATATTGCCAAAAACGAAGCTGATCGGATTGTTAAGTTCGTGTGCCACGCCCGCGACCAGGCGGCCCAATGCGGCCATCTTTTCCGTAAACACCAACTGCTGCTGGGCCTGCTCAAGGGTGCGATGGGCTTCATCCAGTTCCTGGTAGGCCCGACGCAGTTCGCCAATAGGGCGGCCAATCAGGACCATGCCGATCGGGCGGCCCCCGGCATCGTGTTGCAGCGACCCATTAACCGACAGGGGCACCGGCTCGTCACAAATGTCCCGCAGGGAAATCTCACAATCGGAAACGACGGCACGGGCGCGAAGATTTTCCTGACATGTTGCGATCATGGGCATCGCGTCTTCTGTCACCATGGAAACGATGGGTTGTCCGAGCACTGTTTCTTCCTTGTGTCCCGTCAACTCCAGAAAGGCTGCGTTGACCTGTTTGATTTTCCCCTTGGAATCACAAACGATGAGGACATCCGTCATGGAAGCCAAAACGCTGCCTATAAATTGATGCGCCTCCTCAAGGGCAGCGTTCTTCTTTTCGAGTTCCACTTGTGAATCCACCAGATCGGCGTAGACGGAATCCATTTTATGGATAACTTCAATCCACGCCTCTTCCCCTTCGGGTGCCAGCCCAAGGGCGTCAATAGTGGTGAACCTGTCTATCAGGCCTGTTTTTGAATTGGGTTGGATGTTGCCGTCGCGGGTCATGGGTCAGCCTTCCATGCTTTCATCCAGTTGACGCTCGCCCAGAGGTTCCAGTGGTTCAATCTTTTCCAGGCCATAGCGATCCAGCTTGCCCCGCAAACCAACGCGCGACAAGCCCAGTTCCTTGGCGGCCTTGCTTTTATTCCAACGGTGACGGATCAGGGCTTCCCTGAGAATTTTAGCCTCCAGGGATTCAATGCGCTCTTTCAGGGTGCCGTCAAAGCCCGTAAGGATGGCGATTTCGTCTTCGTCTTCCGGCGGGGCCGCCATCAGGACACGCGGGGAAAGCAGGTCCGCCCCCAGCACTGTATTTTCTTCGCCCATGACCAGCATACGCTGGATTTCGTTCTGAAGTTCGCGGACATTTCCTGTCCAGTGATAGCGTTTCAGACATTCAATGGTTTCGGGTGAAAACCCAAGAACGGTTTTACCGAGGTTTTTCTCGGCTTGCTCGAGAAGATAATCGGCCAGAATAGGGATATCCGACCTGCGATCCCGCAGGGCTGGCATATCGATGGTTACCGCCGCCAGTCTGAAATACAAATCCTTTCGAAAACGCCCTTCGCGAACTTCGCCTTCCAGTTCTCGGTTAGTCGCGGCGACAACACGCACATCGACTTTCAGGGTTTTGCCAGAGCCGATGGGACGGATTTCCCCTTCCTGCAAGACCCGCAGAAGTTTGACTTGAAAGGTTGGTGAAACCTCGCCGATTTCATCAAGGAAAATCGTGCCACCGTCGGCGCGCTCAAATAGTCCCTTGTGATCTTCCACGGCCCCGGTAAAAGCCCCCCGCTTGTGACCGAAAAGCTCACTTTCCAGCAATGTGTCGGGTAAGGCGCCGCAATTTTCCACCACGAAAGCCTTGTCCCAACGCAAGGAATTATAGTGTATGGCCCGTGCCGCCAGTTCCTTTCCCGTTCCGGATTCTCCGGTGATCAGCACCGATACATCGTATCTGGCAATCTGGCACAAGGTATCGCAAATGGCGTTCATGCAACTGTCTTCTGCGCGAATAATGCCATCGTTATCCAGGTGCGTGTCACGCACCACTTGGCGACGTTTGCCGACAATGTTTTCGGCGTTGTGTGACGTCATCTTCAGTTCAATAGCCAGCAATTCGTTCTGGCGTTGCAGATCAAACAGCCGGGACGCGTTCTTGAGAACCAAAATCAGTTTTTCCGGTTGCCAGGGCTTGGTGATGTATTGATAGATTCCCGCATCATTGATGCCGGTGATGATATCTTCGGAATCCGTATATCCGGAAATAATGATACGGATG
>JADHSW010000170.1 GCA_016776705.1 Rhodospirillales bacterium | reverse complement strand
GGCATGGATATAGCCTTTTGTCGGCTCTCCCATATGCAGGGCAGTGGTAAGAAAACCGCTATGTTTGCCCGAACAGTTATTGTGAACGCGTGTAAGTTCCGCCTGATCGCGAATTAAATTCGCGTTCACGATTTCTTCAATCGACCCCATCGCCCCGCATTCCAGGTCGGACGGCCCCAGACCCAACCGCGCGAGCCATTTATTAACCAGGGCCAGTTGTTCCGGTTCACTGCTGTGTGAAGCGCATGCTATCGCCAATTCGGCATCGCTGACCTGAAAATAATCCGCCGCCCCTGTTTCAACCAGTGCTAACGCCTGCATGGACTTGATGGCCGAGCGCGGAAGAACCGGGGCTTTAAAGTCACCCCATGAATGAACAATATCACCCGCAGCATTCGAGACGACAATTGCACCGCGATGACGGCTTTCAGCGCCGTCTCCTCTGGTTGCCTCAACCAATATGGGGTTATGCTCGATCACGTCTTCTACCAGTTTGATGGTTATTATTAGCGGATGGTACAATTAAATGCCATTCCCGGTGGGGCTTGGCAAGAACAGCATGTAAGGGTATCACTGTCTTCATGAAGAATTATTTTGGCCTCTTTTGTTTGTTCGTTGTCACCCTGTCTTCATCGGGCGTGGCCCAGGATACTGGTCTGATCGACGTATCTGGCGACTGGAGTGCCTTTGCCGTCAAACTGGAAGGCAAGCCCGTTTGTTATATGGGAAGTGAACCGACAAAGTCGGAGGGAAAATACACCCAGCGCGGTGACGTCGTATTTTTGGTCACCCATCGCCCAGCCGACAAAGCCATTGGCGTTATTAACTTCCAGACCGGTTATACCTTCAAGGAAGGAAGTGACGCGACACTCATCATTGGCGATAAGTCGTTTGCCTTGTTCACAGACGAAGGCGACGGCTGGGCGCGTGACGCCAAAACCGACGAAGCGATCATTCAGGCAATGATTAAAGGATCGCAGATGGTCGTCAAAGGCGTGTCATCCCGTGGCACTCAAACAACGGATACCTTTTCATTAAAAGGGTTCACCGCCGCTTACAAGGCCGCCAGCAAGGCCTGTAAAGTATAAACCGCGCCTATTGGTATCGTCATACCCACTACACATGGAATTGCCGCTCATATCTTTAATTAGGGCAACTATTAGCCGAGGCAGCCAAAACCGGACATTTTCATATCGCATGATTAACCGCCTGTATCTTCATCTGCATACTCGAGGTTTAGGTTTTCAGGTCATTTTCGGGGCAAAACCGGCCGATTGGGCAGGATCGGCATAGCGCGTCGCATGCTTTATAGGTAGTGAATATCTGCGTCAGCCTGACAGGCATGGTCCAAGCCTGTCTTTATTTTCCCTTGGGTTTTATGGGAAAGCCGCTATATCAAGTCCGTGATGAACATTTCCAATACTCATAAAAGGGCCTTGCTTGGTCTTGACCGTACCCAATTGAAAGCCGAGCTTGATGCTATTGGCGAGAAGCCGTTTCGCGCCAAGCAGCTTTGGCACTGGATTTATTATCAGGGCGTCACCGACTTTTCCCTGATGACAACCATCGCCCGACCCCTGCAGGAAAAGCTTGCCGAACATTTTATTGTCGGTCGCCCCGGTTTAAGCCGTGAACAGACATCCAAAGACACCTCGCGCAAGTGGTTGCTGAATTTCGATGACGGCAACGAGGCCGAAACCGTCTTTATCCCCGATGATGGTCGCGGCGCCCTTTGTCTTTCATCCCAGGTGGGCTGCACCCTGACGTGCCAGTTCTGCCATACGGGCACCCAGCGACTTGTTCGCAATTTGAGCGCCGCAGAAATTGTCGGTCAGATGATGGTGGCCCGTGATTCCTACGGCGAATGGCCGTCGCCTCGTGGTGAGAGATTACTCTCCAATATTGTCCTGATGGGAATGGGCGAGCCGTTGTTTAATTATGACAATGTCAAAAAAGCCCTTCAAATCATCATGGATGGCGAGGGAATCTCCATTTCCAAGCGCCGCATTACGCTCTCCACGTCCGGCGTCGTACCGATGATCCGCCAGTGCGGGGCCGATCTGGGGGTTAATCTTGCGATCAGCCTGCATGCGGTTAGCGACGAGTTGCGCGATGTGATCATGCCCATCAACAAGAAGTATCCCTTGAAGGAACTGCTACAGGCATGTCGGGAATACCCCGGTTCCAACAATGCCCGGCGCATTACCTTTGAATATGTCATGCTAAAGGGTATTAACGATTCTCCTTCCGACGCGAGAGAATTGGTGAGACTGGTCAAGGGCGTTCCCGCCAAGTTCAACCTGATACCCTTTAACAAATGGCCAGGTGTGGAATTTGACTGTTCGGAAGCCCTGGCAATGAAACGGTTTTCCGAAATCCTCAACGACGCTGGATATTCTGCGCCTATCCGGGTGCCGCGCGGGCGCGATATTCTGGCGGCCTGTGGTCAGTTGAAATCGGACAGTGAGCGTGAAAAGCTCAGTCGCCTGAAAGCACGTCGCGAACAGGGAATTGAAGACGACCATCATCCCAATCAAGGCTATTCTTGAACTGACGTTCAAAAAAGCGTAGCCTCCCCTCCATGGCAAGGACCAAGGAATTTGAAACCGACGATGTTGTCTTGAAGGCAATCGATGTTTTTTGGAGGAAGGGCTTCGAGGCAACGTCGATTCAGGACCTTGTCGATGCCATGGGCATCAACAGGGGGTCGATTTATGGCACCTTTGGCGACAAGGCCGGGTTGTTTGAAGCCGCTATTCAGCGTTATCAGATCGATGCGCCTTCACAGCGGCTGATCGACAAGGCCCAAACTGGAGACCCGCGGGAAGAAATTGAGCTTTTTTTCAACTCATTATTGACCCGGGGAGAAGGACCGGAAAGGCGCCGCGGATGTCTTGTAACCAATTCCATCACCGAACTTTCCGCCCGCGACGATGATACAGCGTCCCATTTCAGGGCTGGCGTCAAGCGCCTGGAAGATGCATTCTTCACTCTCATCGAGCGCGGACAGGCAACCGGTGACATCGCCCCATGGCGCGATGCACGCGCCTTGGCCCGCTTACTGTTGGCATCTGCGCAGGGAATGATCGTAATCTCGAAGGTGGACCCCGGGCCGGACACCCTCGCCGACATCACCAGGACCGCCCTTTCCCTTCTGAATTAGCATTACGCAAACGCAAAAAAAAACACCTTAACACATTATTAGAACGTTCGTTCAAAATTAGTGCTTGACGAAGTCATGCCATGGCGACATTATGACTCCATAAATGGAACGTTCGTTCTGTTATTGAATTATTATCTCAAGGACCCCGCTAATGATTTCCTTTGACATGCACAGTACGGATACGGCCCCTCAAGGTTCTCGTGAAGCAATAGCCTCTGTTGAAGCCAAAATGGGCTTCCTGCCCAACATTTATGGTATTCTGGCCGAGTCCCCTTCAGTGATAAAAGCCTATACCTCCATTACGCAGCTTCTCAATCGCGGCGCCTTCAGCCCGGCTGAACAGCAGTTGATGTTGCTGACCACAAGTGCCGTTAACGGCTGCGAATACTGCGTCGCCGCCCACACCATGGTCGGCAGGATGGCGCACCTTGATGACGCAACTATCCAGGCCGTGCGAAACGGCACGCCTATCGCAGACTCAAAAATGGCAGCGCTGCATGCTTTCACCAAATCCGTCGTCGAAAACCGGGGCTGGGTCGCACCTGAAGAGGTCGATGCATTTATTGGCGCCGGTTTCGTCAAGGCGCAGGTTCTCGAAGTCATATTGGCTATCTCGCTAAAAACAATCAGCAATTATGTCAATCATTTCGCCGGAACGCCCCTGGACGATACCTTCGAGCCGGATGCCTGGCGTAGGCCCGACATGCGTGTTGCCTAGAACCCTGCGTCGGAGATTACCTTCCCCGAACGCTGAGCATCTGTCCCGTGTAAATCTCCTGCCCCTGGAATTCGCACGGAGTTGGACTCTTTTTTCAGAATAACTGATATAATTTAAAAATGACCACAAAGCATTCCAACAAAGAATTGATCCTCGTCGTCGATCCCATGTGCTCCTGGTGCTGGGGGTTTGCCCCTGCCGTTAGTTCTATTCGTCAAAAATATGTCGATCAGTTGGGAATTGTGGTTGTCGTCGGTGGATTGCGCGCAGGTAACGACAAGCTCATGGATGATGAAGCCAAGGGCTACATCCGACATCACTGGGAGGAAGTCAACAAGGCGACGGGCCAACCCTTTGACTTTGATTTTTTCAATCGCAACGACTTCACTTATGACACCGAGCCGCCCTGCCGGGCCCTGGTCACCGTTCGTGCCCTCAAAACGGACGCCGTGCTGAATTACCTGGAATTACTTCACAAAAGTTTCTACGCCAACAATCAGGATATTACAGACACGTCCGTGCTGGCCTCCCTTGCCGTAAGCCTGGGCGTCGACCCCAGACAATTTATGGAGGTTTTCGAATCTGAGGAAGCCCGCGCCGCCACGCTTGATGATTTTCAGGTCGCCCGCAACCTTGGCGTCACCGGTTTTCCCACCGTTGTCGCCGTCGACAAGGCAACAGACGAAGGCAGCGAAAACCAATACGCGTATCTGAACGTCGGTTACCGACCCTTTGAGGTATTGGAACCCCTGCTCGAAGAATGGATGGCGGCTGAATAGTCGGCTTGCTCCGCCCCAACTTTTCCCTATACTGCGCGGCGCATTACCTCAATTTGTTGCAAGGTCCAAAAACTTATGAGCGCCCAAGTCAAAAAAGTCGTCCTGGCCTATTCCGGTGGACTGGATACATCTGTCATCCTGCGTTGGCTGCAAGACACCTACAGGTGCGAGGTCGTTACCTTTACCGCCGATCTGGGTCAGGGTGAAGAAGTCGAACCCGCCCGCGCCAAAGCCGAGATGATGGGTATCAAGGAAATCTATATCGAGGACCTGCGCGAAGAATTCGTCCGCGATTATGTTTTCCCGATGTTCCGCTGCAATGCGCTTTACGAAGGCACCTACTTGCTCGGCACCTCTATTGCTCGCCCGCTGATTGCCAAGCGCCAGATCGAGATCGCACGGGAAGTCGGGGCCGATGCCGTTTCCCACGGCGCCACTGGCAAAGGTAACGATCAGGTCCGCTTTGAGCTAGGTTATTACGCCCTGAACCCGGATATCAAAATCATCGCACCGTGGCGTGAATGGGATTTGAACTCACGCACAAAACTTATTGAATACGCCGGCCTGCACCAGATTCCGGTGCCAAAGGACAAGCAGGGTGAACCACCCTATTCGGCTGACGCCAACCTGTTGCATATTTCATGCGAAGGCAAAGCGCTGGAAGACCCTTGGGTCGAAGCGCCCGAAGACGTCTACACCCGTTCCGTTTCCCCCGAGCAGGCACCGGACAAGCCAACCTATATCGAAATGGAATTTGAGAAGGGCGACCCCATCGCAATCGACGGCGAAAAATTGAGTCCGGCGGCGCTACTGACCAAACTGAACAAGCTTGGCGGCGACAACGGCATTGGCCGCAAGGACATCGTCGAGAACCGTTTTGTCGGCATGAAGTCCCGTGGCATTTACGAGACCCCCGGTGGCACAATTTTGCTTGAAGCCCGTCGCGGTATGGAAAGCATCACCATGGATCGCAACGCGGCGCACCTGAAAGACGAGATGATGCCCCGCTACGCCGAGATGATCTACAACGGTTTCTGGTTTGCCCCCGAACGCCTGATGATGCAGGCGGCCATCGACAAGGCCTCCGAAGTCGTCAACGGTACGGTCCGGGTCAAGCTCTACAAAGGCACCGTCGCTGTTGTTGGCCGCAAATCTCCCATGAGCCTGTACGACGAAGCCATTGTCACTTTCGAAGAAGACGACGTTTACGACCAGCGTGACGCCGAAGGTTTCATCAAGCTGAATGCTTTAAGATTACGCCTTGGAAAACGCCTGGAGGGTTGATCCCCGAGCCAGTTAACGGGTTTAATCGTTCTCGTGGCCGTTTTGCATTCTCTGACCATCACGAGGACCCTTAAAATGAAACGCTTTGCCTTCCTTCTGTTCTTCGCTGGATTATTGGGTCTTGGCTTTATCACGCCCCCTGCCGTGGCGGCTGATGAGGGCGCGGGCAACTTCGAAATCATGAAGGCAACGGCCGACAAGATCTGGCGGTTAAACAAGAAGACCGGTGAAATTTCCATCTGCACCCTTGTCGGGGAACGGCTGCA
>JADHSW010000169.1 GCA_016776705.1 Rhodospirillales bacterium | reverse complement strand
GACATCGACCGTTCGAATTGCAGGTTCTTCCGGCGCCAATCCTTTTGCCTGTATTGCGGCGGGTATCGCCTCATTGTGGGGTCCCGCACACGGCGGTGCCAACGAAGCGGTGCTGAACATGCTCGAAGAAATCGGCACCGTTGATAACGTTCCTGAATTCATCAACAAGGCCAAGGACAAGAACGATCCATTCCGTCTGATGGGCTTTGGGCACAGGGTTTACAAGAACTTCGACCCCCGCGCCCAGGTTATGCGTCAAACCGCCCACGAAGTGCTTGGCGATCTGGGGATCGAGGATGACCCGCTTCTCGAACTGGCTATGGAGCTTGAGCGCATCGCCCTTGAGGACGAATATTTCGTTGAAAAGAAACTGTATCCGAACGTGGATTTCTATTCCGGCATCATCCTTCGCGCCATGGGAATTCCGACCAACATGTTCACAGTTCTGTTTGCGGTTTCAAGAACTGTTGGCTGGGTTGCCCAGTGGAATGAAATGATCGAAGACCCGACCCAAAGGATTGGACGTCCTCGTCAGCTCTACACGGGTGAAGTTGAACGCAATTACATCCCCGTCGAAGAACGGACTTAAGATTAATCGAGCGCTCCTACTCAGGAGCGCTCGATTAGTTCGATTTTATAGCCGTCAGGATCTTCGATGAAGGCGATCACGCTTTTGCCATGCATCATCGGACCCGGTTCCCTGCTGATCGTTACACCCTCATCCCGCATGGTATTACAAGCGCCATATATGTCTGGCACTGCAACCGCCAGATGACCAAAACCGCTGCCCATTTCATAGGGCTCTGCCTGATCCCAGTTATGGGTCAATTCGATAACGGCATCGCTTGACTCGTCGCCATAACCTACGAAGGCGAGGGTAAATTTACCACCGGGAAAATCCGTTTTGCGCATCAGCGTCATACCCAAATGCCGGGTATAAAAATCGAGGGATTTGTCTAGATCCAGCACCCGGATCATGGTGTGTAGCAGGCGAAATTTTCCGCTGTCCATACTCATTTTTTGATCTCCTTTAAAATGGAAAACAGGACATCAGCGACGCGCCCGGATGGCGACGCCCCTCCCCGCCCCAGTTGTGTAAGCGCCTCATTAGCCGCTTCAATCTGTTTGATTGCCGCATTTTCATCATCCAGCAATTCCGCCAGGGATTGAGCCAGTAAATCAGGTTGGCATTTTTCCTGTAAGAATTCCGGAATCGCTTCTCTTCCAAGAACGATGTTAATCAGGTTTGCATAGGGTATTTTTAGTAACCTGCGAACAAGCCAGGCGGTTACGGGATTGACCCTGTAGGCAATAATATTTGGTGTCCCGGCCATGGCCAGTTCCAGGGCAACGGTACCTGAAGCCGCAAGCGCTACATCGCCGGCGGCGAAGGCGTCAAATTTTTCCCTATCGCCTTCGACAACAAGAGCCTTCAGCGGCCATGGTCCAATTTCCCTGCGAATTGTCTCGCTCAATGTTCCCAGAACGGGAATGACAATTTGCAAATCCGAATGAGTTCTGGCTAGCTGGATAGCGGTTTGGCAAAAAATTCCAAGAAGTTTCTGAACTTCCCCACGGCGCGATCCAGGCAGCATAACCATCAAGGGAGCATGGATGTCGATGTTGTGGCGTTTGCGAAAAGACTCGCCATGGCCCTTGTCCGCTTCACCCTCAACGACGCTATGGCCGACGAATATTGTGGGCAGACCTTCCTTTTCAAAATATGGCGGCTCGAAGGGAAGCAATGTCAGCAGGTGATCCAGAAATCCTGCCACCTTTTTCGCCCGCCCGGGTTTCCATGCCCAAACTGTTGGTGCGACATAGTGAACCAGTTTGATGCCTTTACCCTTCAACTTCCTGGAGACACGAAAACAAAATCCGGGCGCATCAATGGTCAGTAACACATCCGGGCCTTGTTTCAACACATCGGCCACTGTCTGTTTAATGCGTTTCAGCAGCTTTGGAATATGCGGAATTATTTCCGTTATCCCCATCAGGGATAATTCTTCCATTGGGAACAGGCTGTGCAGTCCTTGTTCAATCATTTTCGGACCACCAACACCGACAAAACGCGTGTCCGTATTTTGCTCCTTCATGCGCGCCATGACACGCGCACCAAGAATATCCCCCGATGCCTCACCGGCGATGATGTAAATCAAGGGGCTTTCGATTTCGATCCCGATGACAAACAACCCATTGGCATCGGCTGCGGCGACCACCGCAGGCAAGTCAACAACCAGTGCCTTCCCCGCCTGAACGGCGACACCGTTGAGTCCGGCCTTCGCAGCGGCATCAATCGTTGAAACACCTATTGTGGGTAGATCGGCGCGGGTCTCCTGTCCTGGCTTGCACACTTTGACCAGAACGCCGCCTTTCATTTCATCGCTTGATATTGCGATGCGTGCGATCATCACATCCGTGCCCAGTTCATCTTCAACCGCCAGTACCTTGCCCTGAAACGCAATAGCACCCTGCCCTTTATCCTGGGCACCAACGGACAAGGCGGCTTCACGGGCCAGGGAAATATCCGCACGCAATGCATCAGACGGGCTGACGGAACCGTATACGCCAACAGGAGCCAGGATATCGGGCAATAATTGATCAACGCCCGTAACACTGAAACCTTCACCTTCCAGGGCCTTGACCAGGGCTTTGAGCAAACCGTCGTCACCCAGCGAAGCCGCCCCGCTTGTCGCAAAAAACCTTGTCGCCCACAAATCAGGGCGCAAATCCGTCAGCCCAGGTCTTTTGATGGCGCCCGCCATGACCAGTTCTTTTACGCTGGCATCATTCAGGTGCTTTAACGTTGTTCCGGCAGCACCCAGGCGCACCCAGGCATGTTCGTCCCCGTCACTGAGAAGGGCGGGATCGGTTTGGCCTTCAAAGGCAATGACAAAAAAGTCTCGTCCGGATTCCCGACAGGATCGGATGATGCGCGCTGGCAGCTCACCACTGCCAGCGAGAATGCCTAGCTTAGGCAGCATCTTCCAGATTGGGTTGACAGATGGAGCGCGACGAGTCAGCGCGGATAAAGTTGACGATTTCCATGACTGGTTCGATTTCGCTCATCATTTCGGCGACATCTTCCAAACGTTCAGCCAGGGTGCCTTCAGGCGCGAACATCAAACGATAGGCATTGCGCAGGGCATGGATGGTTTCCCGGTCAAAATTGCGACGTTTCAGACCAACAACGTTCAGGCCCTGCAAGCGGGCGCGATTTCCAATCACCGAACCATAAGGAATAACATCGTTTTCAATACCCGACATGCCACCAATCATGGAATGGCGACCAACACGGACAAACTGATGTATGGCTGAAAGCCCACCAATAATCGCCCATTCGTCAATTTCGACATGGCCGCCCAAGGTGGCGTTATTGACCAAAATCACATGATCCTTGATATGACAATCATGGGCGACATGGGCACCGACCATAAAAAGGCAGTTGTTACCGACACTGGTCAGCATGCCGCCGCCTTCGGTACCCGGGTTCATGGTAACGTGTTCACGGATGACGTTATTGCAGCCAATTTCCAGTCGGGAAGGCTCGCCGCCATACTTCAAATCCTGTGGCTGATGCCCTATCGATGCAAAAGGAAATATTCGTGTGTTCGTTCCAACACTGGTGATGCCTTCAACAACGACATGTGAAACCAGTTCAACACCGTCCCCAAGTTTCACATCGGACCCGACGATGCAATAGGGACCAATTTTTGTGCCAGTGCCGATTTCGGCTCCGTCTGCAATTAAGGCAGTGGGATGTATGTCTGTCATTATTTGTTATCCACAATCATCGCGGCAAAGGTCGCTTCCGCCATCAGTGTATCGCCAACGCGGGCCTCACCCTGGAATTTCCACACGGGGCCACGGTTCTGAAGTTTGGTGACCTTGATCATTAAGGTATCGCCTGGCATTACCGGTTTACGAAACCGGGCTTTATCGACAGACATAAAATACACCAGTTTTCCCTCGGATTCCGCACCCATTGTCTGGATTACCAGGACGCCGGAAGTTTGTGCCATGGCTTCGACAATCAGGACCCCTGGCATTACAGGATGGCCGGGGAAATGCCCCTGAAAATAAGGCTCGTTAATGCTGACATTCTTAAGGCCTATGGCGCTTTCGTTCGCCACCACCTCGGTCACTTTGTCGATCATCAAAAAAGGATAACGGTGCGGGATCATATCCATGATCCTCACGATGTCGATATCTTCAACTTTCTCGGAATTGTTTTCACTCGACACGACTACTGACCTTTCCTTTTTGACATTTTGTCAATTGCAGCAACGCCGCGCATCCATTCCCGGAACGGCTGTGCTGGTGATCCGCCGATTTTTTCACCCGGTGCCACGTTCCTCATGACCCCGCTTTGAGCCGCTATTTGCGCCCCTGGACCAATTTCCAGGTGGCCCGCAAGTCCCACCTGTCCACCAAGGGCGGCAAAGTCACCAACCGTCGTTGAACCGGATATTCCAACCTGGGATACAACAATACAACAACGGCCCAGACGAACGTTATGGCCGATCTGGACTAAATTATCAATTTTCGATCCGGCGCCGATTATCGTATCCGGACCGGTTCCCCGGTCTATGGTTGAATTGGCGCCGATTTCAACATCATCCCCGATAATCACCCTGCCCAATTGCGGAACCTTCAAGTGACCTTCCGCCCCCATAGCAAAGCCAAAGCCATCCTGACCAATGCGAACCCCGGTATGGATGATGACCTGCGATCCGATCTGGCAAAAATCGAGGGTAACCAGGGGACCGATCCTGCTGTCAGCGCCGATGCTAACCCCTTGACCAATGACTGTATTGGCGCCAATCCAGCAATTATCTCCAACGCGGGCGTTGGCGCCAATAACTGCGCCGGGATCAATCCTGCAGTTCGCCCCTGTTGTCGCTGTTTCATGAATGCTGGCATTGCCGGAAATTTCCGGATTCAGTTGGATCAGCGGATAGAAAGCACGAGCCACACATGCATAGCCACGATATGGATCTTCCATGAGGACCAGATGCATGCCTTCCGGTGCCCTGGAGGCAAGTGCCGGGTGAACAATGCAGGCCCCTGCTTTGCTTTGGGTATAATCCTGTACATATTTTTTGTTATCGAGAAAACTGATATGAGATGGACCCGCGTCACCCAACGGGGCAACATCACTGAATTCAGCCCCCCCATCTGCGCCTTCTGCTAATGTCCCACCAGCGATCTCTGCCAATTCATGTAGGGGAAAAGGGCCTGCAACTTTAAAAAACTGGGGGTCGGCCATAACCGGAATACGCCCTTTTAATTTTCTATTTAGCCGGAACAGAAACCTGGATTGTCGGCATTTGTGCATTCAGGCGATCAAGGACAAGTTGGGTTATTTGCAGTTTGGGGGCCGCCAACACAATCTGATCCTGGCGCAAAATAAGCGAAATATTTTTTTCCGTCGCCATGGCGGTAACAATTTCGTTCAACACTTTCTGAATTTTTTCCATGGCCTCTCCCTGCACCATGTCCAGGTTCATCTTGCGTTGCTGAACAAGGCGCTGAACATCGGCCACCTTTTTTTCGAACTCACGGCGTTTTTCAGCAAATGCATCGGCCGAAAGCAAGGCCCTTTGCCGCGCCAATTCCTGATTCGCATTCCTCAGGGCTTCTTCCTCTTTTTGGATTTCGCTCTGGAAGACTTCCCGATATTTGCCAATTTGCTCGCGAATGGAATTGAAAGCCAGGCCGTTACGAAGAATGACATTAATGTTTATGACGGCAACAGAGGCCCCTGCATCCTGAGCAAAAGAAGTTTTCACAGGAGCCAGAAAAAGGAACCCAGCCAGAGAAAACAAAGTTAACAATTTTTTCACGGACAAACTCCTAAAATCTGGTGCCGAAATTAACGCGCATATTCTCTGTTTCATCAAAGTTTTCTTTGACTATGGGAACACCGAAATCTATTCCCAGCGGGCCAAAAGGCGACACCCAGGTAATGCCGGTGCCCACAGAAACACGCGCACTCCCCGTATCATTTACGGCGGACGAATTGGCGTTCAATTTTCCCGCACTACCCACATCGGAAAACAGCTTTCCAGTGATGCCCAATTCCTCAGGTAATCCAAGCGGGAACTTGATTTCTGCGCCGCCTTTGTACATCCATTCACCGCCCAGTGCATCCTTGGTCGCTTGATCGCGTGGACCAACACCCGACGTTGCAAAACCGCGCAAATCATCGCCGCCAATGAAAAAACGGTCATGCAGGCCGACATCTTCGCCAAGCCCGATTATATGACCGACGCTTGCCCGGAAGGACAGAACCCACTGATCATACAGCGGGTAATACTTACCGGCCTTTAA
>JADHSW010000168.1 GCA_016776705.1 Rhodospirillales bacterium | reverse complement strand
TCGCCAGCCTGGGGATCTTGGGCATGATGGCGGGGTCGTGCCGAAAGTTTCCGGTAGCCCATGTCACGCAGTATGCGGCTGAGCGTGGACTCGCTTACCGTGACTCGGTACTCCGTATGAAGCCAACTGATCAAATCGCATAATCGCCAACGTACGACGCCATCCAGATAGGGAATCGGGCCGTCCTCGATAACCCGGGCCAGCGCCGCTTGATGTCCAGCGTTCAGACGCGCTGGAGCACCTGTCGACTTCCTGTCAATCAACCCTTCCGGTCCTTCGTCGTTGAAACGCAAAACCAAATCACGAATGCTTTGCACATGAATATTCGCTTGGCGGGCCGCCTCATGACGTGGGCTGCTATCATAGATCAAGGCAAGAGCGAGGAGACGACGGGTTGCTTGCTGTCGCAAGAGAAACGCGAAAGCCGACGAAGATCGCCCGCGTTGTAGTCTGTTCGTAATGAGATAGCGCGTGTCATGAAAAACTCCTGTGTTTTCCATGTTGAACCACGTCCAGCCTAATAGAACATTAACGAGTCAAACTTTTTGGGAATTGGTATTACATGTACGAAATTTCAAATTCCGATGCATACCAATGGCAAATGACGAGAACAATGCATGCCAAATCGATGCTTTCGGCAGGGATATTTCATCGTATGAAGCCATTATTCTGATTATGATGAATGAATGCCATGTCCGTAGATTGCGATGCGCAGAAAGAGTTTTGCTACAGGTCCATTTTATCTCCAAACCCTTGCCCTGATAATGGCCTGTTCGACAGTTCGATTCTGTCCGGCGACACCATTTTTCATTACGTCCATACAGCATGAGTTTGTCTATGCAAATGCATGGCAATAACTTTTTATGTTTTCAACAACATTTTAGAAACTGATATTTATATAAAATTTTAAGTAAATTTAAGTAAATAGAATTTTCTTTTATTTAATTATTATTTGTTTATGCTTCCTTGTCCCCATTGCTACTTATCCGGACCCCGCCAATCAACCTCTCAAATGATGGAGGCTATCATGGGCAAAAAAGCCCTTTGTCCCCTTGGCGGGGCAGCAATCCTCGCCGTCTTATTATTTCTTCCTGGCTGCATACCCTTACCGCTTAGCCTTGCCATGGATGGCTTGCTATATCTTTCATCGGGAAAGACCATGAGCGATCATTTACTTTCCAGCGTAGCCCAAAAGGACTGTTCACTGTCGCGCGCCGTATTCACCCAGAGCGACATTTGTGAGAGCCAGGAAGAGTTGGTCATCATTACTGTGGACTTGGACAGCAATCAGGATCTGGGCATAGAGCCCGCATCCGGGGATATTCAATAGGCCGTCTTTACTTATCAATCGGCGTCGGCGGAAACATTGCGGCAATGGGTTTCGCGTAACAACAGGCCCATCAGGGTAGCCGTTACCCCGCAGACGATTAGACTGATAAAAGCCGTTTGATAGGCGTCGGCGGAATAAACCCGGCTCCCGGCCCGGATTGCGCCATCCCAGTTCAAATCCAGCAGCCAGCCTATCAAGGGCTGGAAGAGAGCACCTGATGCCATCACCACCGTGTTGACAAAAGCCAGGGTTGCACCTGCGGAATTTGATTTGTTGTGCTCTCTTCCAATGGCGAAGCAAATCACCATCGATCCGCTAAAAAATCCCTGCAGGAGCAACAACCCCCTGATCATTGTGAGAGACAGTCCGGGAACAAAAAGGATGATGGCAAAAATAAATAACGCCATGAATGCGCCAATCAGCATTGGCAGGCGGCGTGATCTGATGAAATCCGAGGCCCAGCCAGCCAGGGGAGCGCCAATTGCCCAGCCAATAAGCATCATTGATGTTGAAGCAGCCGCAGCAGGCCTTTCAAGACCATATACCTCCATCAGGTAAGGCACACCCCATAAACCGGCAAAAGACAGCATTGGGGCCGTCATAGCGCCTCCAAACACAGCGGCGTACCAGCTTTGAGGATTTTTCAAGGTAAGTTTCAGCCCGCTCAGCAACCCGGCAGTTTGAGCGCTTACATCATTTTGTTTTTGCTGCGCAATCAAGTCAGGGGCTTTATCCCGCACAATCAGCCATATCAGGACGGCTATTGCAAATGCGACAAAGGCTGCGACATTCAAGGTACCGCGCCAGCCAAAGGCGGAAACGGCAGCAGACAGCGGTGCTTGCCCTGCAACGGCCCCCATCATGCCCAACATCAATGTCATGCCGGAAACCATTGCAAAGCGTTTGGGCGGCAACCACTGGGACGCCAGCTTCAATGCCCCGACCCAGGAAAATCCGGCCCCTGCCCCGATCAGCAAGCGCCCCGCATAGGCCATCATCAAACCGTCCGCCTTGGCGAACATCAGGCTGCCAAGACCACACATCAAGGCAGCCCCGACCAGCATGCGCCGAGCCCCCCAATGATCAACCATAACCCCGATGGGAAGTTGCAGACTGGCATAGGCATAGAAGTAAAAGGCAGAAAGATTTCCAAGAATTGCCGCACTGACGGCGAAGTCGGCCATCAATTCATCAACCATAACGCTGGGTGCAACCCGCTGGAAAAAGCCATAACAGTAAAAAAGCGCCGCCAGTCCCCAGACTGCCCAGGGGTAGAAACCGGTTCGGTCGTTCTGGTCGGTATTGTTCATGTTTGTCCTCTGGAAATTGAGCCTCGACGGGCAATGACGATGCCACCAACAACGATGCTCGCGCCGACAATCTGCCAGCCACCTAATGCCTCATTCAATATAATCCAGGCAAGAAATACGGCAGCAACACCTTCCAGCAACATGGCGACAGACGTAAAGGCCGACGGCAAATGAGCCAGGGCATAGGCAATCGCTCCCTGACCGCCAACATGAGTTATCAAAGCCAGCGATAACAGAACACCCCAACCGCTCAAGGTTGCGGCGATCATCCCTTCGCCAGACCAAAGAGTGACCGGCAGCAAAAGCAACGCCGTCACGGCAGTGCTTAACAGCATGGTCACCGACGTGGAAAAATGCGCCCGCAAGCGCCCGACCGTCAGCATGTAGGAGCCAAAAAACATACCTGTCACCAGTCCCAGAAAATCACCGAACAGTCTATCCGCACTCATTCGCAGGCTGTCGCCCATTAACACCCCGGTTCCGATGATGGCAAAGACAACTCCGAACAGGAAAAGTTTGGAAAATCGCTCCTTGAACAAAAGAAACGAGCCAAGCGTTACCCAGATCGGCGCCATGGTGGCCAGCAAGGTCGAATTGGCGACCGTGGTAAATTGCAAAGACCAATGCCAAGTCGCCAGATCACCGGCAAAAAAGAACCCGGCCAGCGCCATTATAGCATAGTCCCGCCGTGTGGCCCGGCGGGTAGGCATCGCTTGCGATGATTGCGTCGTTCTGCGCTGATCTAGGGCGCACCATAACCAAAGGGCTGGCAGAGCCAGAAACACCCTGTGAAAAGCTGTCGCTGTCGGGCCCAGTTCGCTAAGACGGACCAGTATCGGCGACATGCCCAATGTCAGCGCGCCGATGATCAACGCACTTAGGGCCAAGCCCTGTGAACCCGAATCGGTCTCAAGGACGCCCCCGTCCCCGGCCGCCTGATTTTCCCCTTGCTTGGTCATACGTCGCTCTTAAAGGCTATTTCACCCCTTCGCCAGTTAATTCCCGAGATGCGAAATCGAGCGGGCAAAAACAGTCCTCGAAAATCCTCTGAATTGCGCTATACAGTAAGAATGAAAACGGATTTTCCAGAGCTGAGCGCCCTGACGCTGATCGGTGAAAACGACCCGCCTGCCTATGAAGTCATCAACCCAGATGGCGCGGCCTCCATGTTGCTTATTTGCGACCATGCTTCGCGGGCCTTCCCCAAAGCGATGGAACGGATCGGTCTGGATGAAAGCGTCCTTGATTTACACATCGCCTGGGATATCGGCGCTGCGGATGTTACCCGCAGGCTGTCGCAAAAGCTGGATGCAGCGGCTGTTCTTGCGGGCTATTCCCGGCTGTTAATTGACGTTAATCGCCAACCCGGCGATCCGGGTTCCATACCCGAAATCAGCGATACCACTACCGTTCCAGGTAATTTAAACCTCAGCGAAGCGCAGCAGCTGGAACGGGTCGAAAGCTTCTTTTGGCCCTACCACCACGCGCTCGCAAATTCCATGGCCCATCTGTGGCGTCGCGGCGTCGCCCCGGCGCTGTTTTCCATTCACAGCTTCACCCCGTCTCTTGGAGGCAAGGATCGCTACTGGGATATCGGCGTTTTATGGAATCGGGACCCGCGGCTCGCCGTCCCCCTGCTCGACAAGCTGAAGACCGCCGATGGTGGGCGCTATCACGTCGGCGACAACGAGCCCTATTCGGGCAAGGAAATCGCCTACACCATAGATTTACACGCTGGGGCGGCGGGACTTCCCAATTGCGCCGTGGAAATCCGTCAGGATTTGATCGAAACCCCGCAAGGAGCCCAACATTGGGCTGATATCCTGGCTGATGCTTTCACAGACATCCTTGCCAATGATAATTTACATAAGGTCGAACACTTTTAGGACTTAAAAGAGGGGGGATAGATGCCTGAAAAAGAACCATCATTCACCATCGGCATCGAAGAAGAATACCTGCTCGTAAATCCCGAAACGCGAGAACTGGCCGTTGATCCACCGGAAGAATTGCTGGGTGAATGTGAAAAACGCCTTGGCGATCTGATCAAGCCGGAATTCCTTAAATCCCAGATAGAGGTCGCAACAGGTGTATGCAAATCCGTCGCCGATGGCCGCGCTGATCTGATCCGCCTGCGCGGTACCGTCGCCGAAGTCGCCAATAAGCATGGCTTGTCTCCAATTGCGGCCTCGACCCACCCGTTCTCCGAATGGCAGGTTCAGCACCATACGGACAAGGAACGCTACCATGTGCTTGCCAACGATATGCAGGGCGTCGCCCGCAGACTGCTGATTTGCGGCATGCATGTGCATGTCGGACTGGACGATGACGAGTTGCGCATCGATTTAATGAATCAGGCCAGTTACTTCCTGCCCCACATTTTGGCCTTAAGCACGTCTTCACCTTTTTGGCGGGGTGAGGACACGGGGCTTAAATCCTATCGGCTCAGCGTTTTTAATGAATTACCGCGTACGGGCCTTCCTGAACGCTTCGATTCCTATGCTGAATACAATCGCCACATCAATGTGCTGGTTAAGGCAGGAACCATCAAGGATGCGTCCATGTTATGGTGGGACATCCGGCCCAGCAGCGCTTTTCCAACTTTGGAAATGCGCATCGCCGATGTCTGCACCCAACTTGAAGACACCCTGTCGATCGCCGCCCTGTTCCAGTGTATCATTCGCATGTTGTATCGACTGCGCCGCGACAATCAGCGCTGGCGTATGTACGCCAACATGCTGATCAACGAAAACCGCTGGCGGGCGCAGCGGTATGGTCTGGACGAAGGGCTGCTGGACTTCGGCAAAGAAACCATGGTTCCAAGCGCCGACCTGATCAATGAGTTGATCAACATAGTCGCCGAAGATGCAGAAGCCTTGAACTGCACTGCAGAAATCGAACGCTTGCACGAAATCATTGAGAATGGAACCAGCGCACACCGTCAACTGGCCACTTATTATCAGTCCATTGAAGAAGGCAACACCAAGCAAGAGGCTTTAAACGCCGTCGTCGACATGTTGATCGAAGAAACCCTCAGGGGACTTTAGAGGTTAATTTATCGACCGCCGTTTCCAGTGACAGCCGCAACTCGCGGCCAATTTTATCGCCGTCGCCGGAAACCTTATCGCGCAGAACGGCGCGCATAGCGTCGATGTGGGCTTTGACGATTTCGACCGCGTTGTCATCCTCGCAGCAATTTTTTCCGGTTGTGTCGTAAAGCATTTTCCCGAAAATCGTTATCAGCGGATATCCGAAAGTACCGCCTTGACCGCGCAGTTCGTGGGCCAGAAGATTGATTTCTTCGAAGTACGCGCGACGATTACCAGCCCCACCCAGAGCCTTAACACATAATGAGGATAGTCTTTTTAGATAATCATGTGCCCATTCGGTAAAATCGAGAGCGGCGCGCTGTAATTGTTCTTCCGCTTCATCCAGAAATTTCAGCGGAAGTTCACCCGGGCCGCTCATACCCAAACCACCGGCTTTTTCCTTAAGGGTGTTGGGCAGGCGAAAATACCATACATCACTTGAAGTTTCCGGCTTCACCACCTTATCCGCTGAATAAACGATGGTGACGTCCTTTTCCTGGTTTACCCGCCTTTCCGAACCGGACGTATTGCCCCCCAGGCGTCTGCGATCCGGTCCAAAAAAGGATTCCGTCGTAACGAACTGCCTGGGAAAGTTGACGATTTCAAGAATTCGCCTGGACACGGTTTCAGCTGAAAACGGCTTTGCAAGGAATTCGGTTGCTCCTAAATCCCGCGCAGCATGAACGTATTCGTTATCCGCAGCCCCCGAAAGC
>JADHSW010000003.1 GCA_016776705.1 Rhodospirillales bacterium | reverse complement strand
TCAGCGGCAGCGCGGGCCGTGCTGCCGGCCACAAAGTGCTCAATCAACTTGCCTTGCTGACGGGCTGTAAGCCTACTTTTGCGGATGTACATCGTAGCCATGATAGAACCTCTCCCGGTTCTTAGCTACTTCAGCCCCTTAAAATATGCAGTGGGTCAGTCGTAAGATCGCTGGTCGTCAATGACGATGCCGTCGTTGGCAAGCGTGCCCCTGGCCGCAAAAATGACGCCACCTTTTAACTTGCAGACGGCCTGTAGCGTTTCGCTGATGGCCGACTTTAGCGCTTCGTCTTCTTTCCCGACTTCGCAATTCAGGGTCATGGTGTCGCGGCCATCGGTGGTCTCGACAACAAGGCGGGCGCGGGTAATTTCCGGGTGGCGCCTGACGACTTCGGCAACCTGTTCTGGGTGGACGAACATGCCCTTGATCTTGGTCGTCTGGTCGGCGCGGCCCATCCAGCCCTTGAGGCGCATGTTGGTTCGCCCACAGGGGCTTTGACCGCTCAACACCGCCGAAAGATCGCCAGTGGCGAAACGGATTAAGGGATATTCCTTCGAGAACAGGGTAACGACGACTTCGCCGACCTCGCCTTCCGGCAAGGGATCACCGGTGCCGGGACGGACGATTTCAACAATCACGCCTTCATCGACAATCATCCCTTCGCAGGCTTCCGATTCATAAGAAATCAGGCCAAGATCGGCGGTCGCGTATGACTGATAAGCCATCAGGCCCCGTTCGGCCAACTGGGTGCGTAGGGGTGGCGGGAAATACTCACCACTGACCATGGCCTTTTTAAAACAGGACGCATCCTTGCCTGCCTGTTCTGCCTTTTCCAGCAGAATTTTCAGGAACGACGGGGTGCCTGCGTAACAGGCCGGTTTCAGATCGGCGATGACGTCAAGCTGCTGCTCCGTATTGCCGACACCTGCCGGGATAACTGCGCAACCCAGGGCACGGGCGCCTGAATCCATGATGAAACCGCCGGGCGTCAGATGGTAGGCAAAGGTGTTGTGAACAAGATCACCGGAACGAAAACCGGCGGCATAAAGGGCGCGGGACGTACGGAAAAAATCTCCGGCCTTGCCCTGGGGTTCATAAATCGGCCCCGGCGACTGGAAAATACGGCCAAGGCCGCCCGTCGGCATCGCGGCCAGTCCACCAAAGGGGCGGTTTTCCTTTTGTCGTTCGATCAGGTCCGACTTGCGGGTCAGGGGCAATTTGGCCAGATCTTCGCGCGAGGAAATCGAATCCGTAGTTACATTGGTGAAATGGGCAGAAAAATAAGACGTGTTTTCCCTGGCGAAGGCGACCTGTTCGGCTAGCGCGCTCATTTGCTGGGAGTCCCGCTCGTCGGCAGATCGGGTTTCCAGTTCGTCGAAATAGTCGGGCATGATCGCTTAAGCCAGCCAGCGTTTGCGGCGGCGATAGTGCTTGACGTCGCGGAAGCTCTTTCGTCCGCTCGTCGAAAGACCAAGATAGAATTCCTTGACGTCTTCGTTTTCAGACAGGGAACTCGCCTCGCCTTCCATGACAACACGACCGTTTTCCAGAATGTAGCCATAGTCGGCATGCTTCAACGCCACCATGGTGTTCTGTTCCGCCAGCAGGAAGCTGACGCCCTCTTTTTTATTCAGGGCATCGACAATTTCAAAAATTTCTTCGACCAGTTGCGGGGCCAATCCCATGGACGGCTCGTCAAGCAGGATCATTTTCGGGTTCGCCATAAGGGCGCGTCCGACCGCTGTCATCTGCTGTTCGCCACCGGATGTGTATCCGGCCTGACTGGTGCGGCGCTCTCTCAAACGCGGAAAATAATGGTAGACCTTCTCGAGCGAAGCCTTGATCGCCGCCGTCCCATCTGTACGGGTATACGCGCCGGTCATCAGGTTTTCCTCGACAGTCAGATGTTCGAAACAATGGCGGCCTTCCATAACCTGGATGACGCCTTTTTTCACCAGATCGGACGGCGTCAACTTATCGACGCGTTCGTTCATGTATTCAATGCTGCCCTTGGTGACATCGCCGCGCTCCGCTCCAAGCAGGTTCGAGATCGCCTTCAGGGTGGTGGATTTTCCGGCCCCGTTGGCACCGAGGAGGGCGACTACGCCCCCCTCGGGAACCTCGAGGGAAACCCCCTTCAACACCAGGATCACGTGGTCGTAAATGACCTCGATGTTATTAACAGTTAAAAGCGGGCTTCCGTTTTCAGTCATATTACTAACCGTTCCTTGTTATCGATTAGTTGCAGCTGCGGGGCGTAATGCCCTTTTCAGCGGCGTACTTGGCAGCAGATGCTTCGATCATCGGACGGACGATGTCATTCATCGGCTCGATCCAGTCGGAGACGAACTCCCACTGCTGACCTTTCCATTCCTGGATACGCAGCGGGGTTCCGCCTTCGTGGTTGGCGCAAGAAAGTTTGATCGGCTTCATGAAGCGAGTCAGACCAAGTTTGCCCAGTTTTGCCTCGGTCAGGTTGAGGTTTTCAAAGCCCCAGCGAATTTCCTCGCCGGTCATCGCCTTGTTACCAAACTTGCCCATGGCTGTGCGGATCGCTTCGGATACGAAGACCGAGTTGATCAGGCCGCGGTTATACAGAACTTCACCAACCTTATCTTCAGTCGTGGTTCCGGTTCCGCCACCATAGACGTGCTTGAGAATATCCTGGTGAACGATGAAGTTGGAACCGGGTGAATGGAAAGCGGCCGACTTGTAACCGATGGCTGCTTTACCGGCAGGACGCGTATCAGGCTCGGCACCCGACCACCATGCACCAATGAACTTGTTCATCGGGTAACCGGCGGCGGCGGCTTCCTTGATAGCGGTCTGGTTCATAACGCCCCAGCCCCACATGAAGGTCCAGTCGGGACGCAATTTACGACCGATGGTCAGCCAGGTGGCTTTCTGTTCCAGGCCAGGATGTGTGACAGGGAACTTGTGGAACTCGAAGCCGTACTTCTCGGCAAGAGTTTCAAGGGTCGCGATCGGCTCTTTGCCATATGCGGAGTCATGGTAGACGAGGGCGATCTTCTTGCCCTTAAGCTTGTCCATGCCGCCTTCTTCGCCACCAACGTAACGGACAAGCGCGGAAGCCTGGCTCCAATACGTGGAAGGTGCGGTGAAGACATACGGGAAAACCCGACCGTCAGAAGCGTCGGTACGACCATAACCCATCGAGAACACCGGAATTTTATCCTGGGTGGCGCGATCGATGATGGCGTAGGTGATGCCGGTTGAAAGCGGGCTGAAAGCAGCCGCGCCGGTTTCGCCTTTTCCTTTAAGACGTTCGTAGCATTCAACGCCACGGTCGGTGTTGTAACCGGTGTCGCATTCTTCAACGACCAGCTTGACGCCGTTGATGCCGCCGTCACGGGCGTTAAGCATTTTGTAGTAGTCCATAGCGCCGTCGGCGAACGGGGTGCCGTTCGGGGCATACGGGCCGGTGCGGTAGACAAGGCTCGGAATGAACTGTTCGGCCGCAGTGGCGCTTTGGGCTGCAAACCCGCTAACGCCGACAGCCAGGCCAACAGCGGCCAGAGTCAGTTTGGTTAAACTCATATTTAATCCTCCCTTTTGGATCATCTTTTTCTAGGTTAGTGACTTAGTCGACTCTTCTCAAGCAAACCCGGCAAACCGGGCCAAAATATGGCGCTCCCCGGCAGTATCAGTCTAATAGGGGAACGGCCACAACCGTAATTTTTCCTTGGCGACCTGCCACAAACGGGCAAGTCCGTGTGGTTCTACGATCAGGAAAAAGATAATCAACGCGCCCATAATCATGAATTCCATGTGGCTGATCAGGTCCACCGAAATATTCAGGCCGACCATGGTCGGTGCGTTGGACAGCAAAATCGGCAGCAGAACAATAAAGGCCGCGCCCAGGAACGACCCCAGCACAGATCCCAGGCCACCGATGATAACCATGAATAATATCTGAAAAGAACGTGTGATATCAAAGGCCAGGGCTTCAACGCTCGACGTATAGATGAAAGCCCAAAGGGCGCCTGAAATTCCGCAGTAAAAGGAGCTGACGGCAAACGCGCCCAGCTTCGTTTGCAGTGGTTTGATACCAATAATTTCAGCCGCGATGTCCATATCACGAATTGCCATCCAGCCGCGCCCGATGTGCGAACGCACGATATTCTTGGCGGCCAGGGCCAGCAAGGCGACAAAGGCCAGGGCGAACAGGTATTTCGCCTGCGGGCTGGCCGATGAGCCGGTGACGAAATAATCACCAAAAACGGCGCGCGGCGGCGCACTGATCACGCCAGAGGACGAATAGTTGGTGAACCAGGGAAACTTGTTGAACATCCAGATCAGGAAAAACTGCGACGCCAGCGTGGCAACCGCAAGGTAGAAACCCTTGATGCGAAGGCTGGGAATGCCAAACAACACCCCGACCCCGGCGGTAATAACGCCCGACAGAAGGAACACGATAATGATGTTCATTTCCGGGAAAGCAACCGCCAGTTTGTAGGCGGCAAAAGCGCCTGTCGCCATGAAACCGCCCGTCCCCAGGCTGAGCTGTCCGGCGTAGCCTGTCAGCAAATTCAGCCCCAAAGCGGCCAGGGAGAAGACCAGAAAAGGCAACATGATCGTCGACAGCCAGTACTCATTGAACAGCAACGGCACAGCGACAAAAGCGACAATCAGCACAATGGCGAGCATGATACGGTCTTGCAAGATCGGGAAAATCGCCTGATCTTCGTCATAACTGGATTTGAATTGTCCGGCCTCGCGATAAAGCATAGTCTTAAACCCTCTCGATGATTTTATCGCCGAACAGGCCTTGCGGGCGGAACAGCAGGAATACAAGTGCCAGCATGTAGGCGAACCAGTCTTCGATAGCGCCGCCGAAGGCAGCCCCCCAGAAGACTTCCGCCACCTTTTCACCCATGCCGATGATGAGACCGCCGATAATGGCGCCCGGAATTGAGGTAAAGCCGCCAAGGATCAGCACCGGTAATGCCTTCAGGGCAACCAGGGTCAAGGTAAACTGAACACCCAGTTTGGTACCCCACATGATACCGGCCACCAAGCCGACGAGCCCTGCCACCGACCACACGATAGCCCAGATGGTTTTCAGGGGAATCCCGACAGAAAGCGCCGCCTGATGATCATCGGCAACGGCGCGTAGCGCCCGGCCAATGCGGGTCTTTTGGAAAAAGACGGCAAGCACCGCGACCAGCGAGCCGGCGGAAACAGCGGCGACAATATCAAACTCGTTTACCAGAATGCCGCCAAATTCAAGCGGCGCACTTGGAATTCCCAGATCAAGAACCTTGACGTCGCTGCCCCAGATAGTCTGGCCGAAACCATCGAGGAAATAACTGAGGCCAATTGTCGCCATAAACAGAATGATCGCTTCCTGGTTGACCAGTTTGCGCAACACCACCTTTTCGACGGTGATCGCAAGCAAAACCATAACCGCAATTGTGAGGAGAAGGGCCAGCCACCACGGCAGACCATGTTCCATAAGGCCGACAAGGGTCAGCGCTGCAAACAGCACCATCGCCCCCTGGGCAAAATTGAATACACCGGATGCCTTGAAGATCAGTACAAATCCCAGGGCCACCAGCGAATACATGACACCGGCCAGCAGTCCACCAATTACCACTTCGAAGAAGAATATCGGATACGAGACAATCTCGACAAACGGCGTGACAAAAATAGCTGTTAGGAATTCCACGGCGTCAGCCCTCCCAATAAAAACGTCTTAATCATGGGCGACCCCCAGATAGGCATCGATAACTTCCTGATTGGAGCGAACTTCATCGGGTGATCCGTCAGCCAACTTGCGTCCATAGTCCAGCACAACAACATGGTCTGAAATATCCATGACCACGCCCATATCGTGTTCGATCAATACAATGGTGGTGCCGAACTCGTCATTCACGTCCAGAATAAAGCGGCTCATGTCCTCTTTCTCTTCGAGGTTCATGCCCGCCATGGGCTCATCCAGCAAAAGCAGTTCCGGCTGGGCGGCAAGGGCGCGGCCCAGCTCGACACGCTTTTGCAGGCCGTAAGGCAAGCGTCCGACCGGGGTTTTACGAATATGTTCGATTTCCAGAAAGTCGATAATATTTTCGACAAATTCGCGGTGTTCCAGCTCTTCCTTGCGGGCCGGACCAACATGCAGCGCCTGCCATAACAGGTTCCTGTGCATCATCGTGTTGCGACCGGTCATAATGTTGTCCAGGGTCGACATTCCCTTGAACAGCGCAATGTTCTGGAATGTCCGCGCGACACCCTGACGGGCTGCCTGATGGGGTTTCATCTGACGGCGCGTCTCACCCTTGTAGGTAATGGTTCCCTGCTGCGGGTGATAAAACCCGTTGATAACATTCAGCATCGAACTTTTTCCAGCACCGTTGGGGCCGATGATGGCCAGAACCTGATGCTCGCGCACACCAAAGCTGATATTGGCAAGCGCCTGCACGCCACCAAACGACAACGATATGTCGTCAACACTCAGCACCACATCACCGAATACGCGTTCCTTCTTTTGGGGAGCGTAGGCATCCATTATCCGGCCTCCTTCATCGGCTGAACCGTCGTCATCGCCGCTTCACGGATTTTCACATCGGCCTTGATCATGCCTTTACGACCATCTTCGAAGGTAACCTCGGCTTCGACCCGGATATGGGATTTGTCGGAATACAGGGCGTCAATCAGTTCCTGGTACCGATCGGCGATGAAGTTCCTGCGAACCTTGCGGGTTCGGGTCAATTCACCGTCATCGGCGTCAAGTTCCTTGTGCAGGATCAGGAAGCGCCTGATTTGCGATCCGGACAAATGTTCATCTGCCGCCAGGTCAACATTGACCTTTTCAATGCATTCCTGAACCAGATCATAGACATCATCCCGGTCTGCCAGATCAGTATAGCCGGAATAAGGCAAATTGCGCCTTTCAGCCCAGTTACCAACGGCTTCAAGGTCAATATTAATAAAGGTTGCGACATAATCCTTTTCGTTGCCAAAAGCCACGGCTTCCTTGACGAACGGGAAGAACTTGAGCTTGTTTTCCAGATACTTGGGGGCAAACATCGATCCATCGGTCAGCTTGCCAACGTCCTTGGCCCGATCAATGATCTTCAGGTGCCCGTCAGCATCGAAGAAGCCCGCATCGCCCGTATGGACCCAGCCATCGGATGTTTTGGTTTCGGCGGTCGCCTCTTCGTTTTTGTAATAGCCAACAAACACTCCGGGGCTCTTGAACATTACCTCGCCATTATCTTCGATGCGGATATCCACATCCAGGCAGGGTTTGCCAACCGTATCCGGGCGAACTTCGCCGTTAGGCTGGGTCGTGATCAGCACCGATGCTTCCGTTGAGCCGTATAGCTGTTTGATGTTGATGCCCAGGGAGCGGTAGAAATCAAAAATTTCCGGCCCGATGGCTTCACCCGCCGTGTAAGCGACGCGGAACCTTGAAAAACCGAGAACGTTTTTCAAGGGTGCATAAATCAGGATATTTCCCGCCATGTAGCGCAAGCGGTCCATAAAGGAAACCTGCTCACCATCCAGAATACGGGTACCGACCCGTTTCGCCAGCTCCATGAAGTATTTGAACATCCTCTGCTTGAATGGTGCCGCATCTTCCATGCGGATGGTCACCGTGGTCAGGATGTTTTCGAAGATTCTGGGCGGTGCGAAGAAATATGTCGGACCGATTTCACGCAAGTCCGTCAACACGGTCTCGCTGGATTCCGGACAACTAACACAGAAGCCTGCGACATAGGCCTGACTCAATGAAAACAGATTGTCCCCGACCCATGCCATCGGCAGATAAGCCAGCGCCTCCTCATTTTCCGTAAGGCCTTCCTGGATTGCGCCGTTTCGCGCCGTGATAATCAGATTGTCGTGGCTCAGCATCACACCCTTGGGCTTGCCGGTGGTGCCGGACGTATAGAGCATAATGGCGATATCGCTACCCTTGCCCTCGTTGACCTTACCTTCCGCATAGCCCGGATGTTCGGCATCGTACTGGCGGCCTTTTTCCTGAACATCCTCGATATAGTGGATGAACGGGTGATTGTAATCGCGCATACCGCGCTGGTCTTTGTAGATGATGTGTTCCAGCCTGGGACACCGGTCCTTGATTTCCAGCAGCTTGTCGACCTGCTCCTGATCTTCGGCGATGGCGAAGCGGGCGTCGGCATGCTCCAGCACATACTGCATTTCTTCGGCAACCGAGTCCTGGTAGACCGGCACCGGCACGCCGCCATCGTATTGTGCGGCGACCATGGCCCAATAAAGCTGCGGGCGGTTGTCGCCGATAATCGCAAGGCGATCACCGCGTTCAAAACCGTATGCCGCAAGACCGCAGGCAAGTGCCCGGATTTCTTTTTCCGTCTGGGCCCAGTTCCAGGTTTGCCAAATTCCGAAATCTTTTTCTCGGATGGCAGGACGAGAACCGCGCACGCGCGCGTTTTCGACCAATAATTTGGGGAAAGTATCGAGGTCGCTAATTGTCTTCGTGCCTCCGCAGGGTATATTTCTTCTGCTTTTTTAATCCCAGGCTTCTTTTGTCCCGGTACCCTTAATTAACTATGGGCTTTAATTTTTCATACTGGATCAAAGTGGCCCAAAATCATTTGACCCAAATCAACACAGGCGGCACTCAGCCGCAAGATGAATTTAATGTCAAGGGGAAGTTTACGTAAACGTCAACTTGATAGTGATTTTTCTCAAATCGGGCAAATCCGGCTGGTAGAAGTGGACTTCAATTCCAAAATAAATTAACAAATGCTGCACCGCACATACTCCCCCCGAGCAGTCGACTGCCCAATATACGCAGACCAGATTGCTTGATGTATTAATAACGATCAAATTATCTGCATCTTGTATATGCAGTTTGATCTAAAAAAGGACGGATATAAAGATGACCGCCTTCGGAACAGATACCCTGAAAACCCGTCGCAGCCTTAGCGCCGCCGGCAAATCCTACGATTATTACAGCCTGGAAGCCGCCGCCGAGGCCGGCCTGGGCGATATTTCCAAGCTGCCTTTCTCGCTAAAGGTCCTGCTGGAAAACCTTTTGCGCTGGGAAGACGGGCGCACGGTTACGGTAGATGACGTTAAAGGTATGGCCGGATGGATTGAAAATCGCCGCTCTGATCGCGAGATCGCCTACCGTCCCGCCCGTGTGTTGATGCAGGATTTCACCGGCGTTCCCGCCGTTGTCGATCTGGCCGCCATGCGCGACGCCATGGTTTCCATGGGCGGCGATCCCCAGAAAATAAATCCTCTGTCGCCGGTTGATCTGGTTATCGATCATTCTGTCATGATCGATTTCTTCGGCACCGAAGATGCCGAAAAGAAAAACGAAGCCATGGAATTCGAGCGCAATCAGGAACGCTATGAATTTTTGCGCTGGGGTCAAACCGCGTTTGACAACTTCCGCGTGGTCCCTCCCGGAACCGGTATCTGCCATCAGGTAAACGTCGAATACCTTGCCAAGGTGGTCTGGACCGGTGGCGAGAACGGCACTGTCGCCTACCCCGACACCCTGGTTGGAACCGACAGCCACACCACAATGGTCAACGGACTGGCCGTTTTGGGCTGGGGCGTTGGCGGCATTGAAGCCGAAGCGGCCATGCTCGGCCAGCCGGTTTCCATGTTGATCCCGGAAGTCATTGGCTTCAAACTAAGCGGTCAAATGGCCGAAGGCATCACCGCCACCGACCTTGTTCTGCGCATTGTCGAAATGCTGCGCGAAAAGGGTGTTGTCGGCAAATTCGTCGAATTTTATGGTCCCGGACTGGATAACCTTACCCTGCCCGACCGCGCCACCATCGCCAACATGGCCCCTGAGTACGGCGCAACCTGTGGCTTCTTCCCCATTGATCAGGAAACCCTGAACTACCTGGAACTGACATCTCGTGAGCCCGATCAGATCGCGCTGGTTGAAGCCTACGCCAAGGCTCAGGGCATATGGCGTGACGCTGCAACCCCGGACCCGGTTTTCACCGATACCCTGGCGCTGGATATCGCCAGCATTGAACCCGCAATTTCCGGCCCCAAGCGCCCGCAGGACAGGATCAATCTGAAATCATCCGCCAGCGCATTTAAAGGCGCCCTTAAAACCCTGGGCGGTGTCGATGAACCGCGCAGCGTATCCGTCGCCGGTTCAGACCACGACCTGAAGGACGGTGACGTGGTTATCGCCGCCATCACCAGTTGCACCAACACATCGAACCCGTCGGTTCTGGTCGCCGCCGGTCTTCTGGCCCGCAACGCCGCCGAAAAGGGCCTGCGCTCCAAGCCATGGGTCAAGACATCCCTCGCACCCGGATCGCAGGTTGTCGCCGACTACCTTGAAGCTGCCGGTCTGCAAAAGCACCTGAACACGATGGGCTTCAATATTGCCGGTTTCGGTTGCACCACCTGCATCGGCAACTCAGGCCCCCTGGCCGAACCTATCGCTGAGGCGATTGGCGCAGGGGATCTCGTGGTAACCGCCGTGCTGTCCGGCAATCGCAACTTCGAAGGGCGCATCAGCCCACATGTTAAGGCCAACTATCTGGCGTCACCGCCGCTGGTCGTCGCCTACGCCATCGCCGGTTCCATGACCCGCGACTTGCAGAACGACCCACTGGGTAAGGATTCCGACGGCAACCCGGTATATCTGAAAGACATTTGGCCCTCCAACGCCGAGATCGTAGAGACCATTGCCAAATGCCTGAAACCCGAAATGTTCAAGGCCCGCTACGGCAACGTTTCCCAGGGCCCGAAGGCCTGGCAGGAAATCAATGTCGTCGAAGGCGAGACCTATAACTGGCAAGAAGAATCAACTTACATCAAGCATCCGACCTTCTTCGAAGGCCTGAGCGGCGCCCCTGCCGAAATCACCAACATTTCCGGCGCCCGTGCGCTGGCGATCCTTGGCGATTCCGTAACAACCGATCACATCTCGCCCGCCGGTGGCATCACCACGGACGGCCCGGCAGGTACTTACCTGACCAGTCATGGCGTCGCGCCCAGGGACTTCAACTCCTACGGTTCACGGCGTGGCAATCACGAAGTGATGATGCGTGGCACCTTCGCCAACATCCGTATTCGCAATGAAATGGCACCCGGCACGGAAGGCGGCGTGACCCGCCACATTCCATCGGGCGAAATCATGAGCATCTACGATGCGGCTGAAAAATACGGGGAAGAAGGCACGCCGCTGATCGTCATCGGCGGCAAGGAATACGGCACCGGCTCAAGTCGTGACTGGGCCGCCAAGGGCACCCGCCTGCTGGGCGTCAAGGCGGTCATCGTCGAAAGCTTCGAGCGCATTCACCGCTCGAACCTGGTCGGCATGGGCGTTCTGCCATTGCAGTTCAAGGATGCCATGACCCGCGAAACCCTGAAACTTGATGGCACGGAAACGTTTGAGCTGATGGGACTTTCAGGCGGCATTTCGCCGGGCATGGACGTGGCGCTTCACATCCACCGCGCAGACGGAACGAACGAAGAAGTAACCGTCACCTGCCGTATCGACACCCTGGACGAGATCGAATACGTCAAGGCCGGTGGTATCCTGCAATACGTTCTTCGCAACATGAACGCCGCTTAACAACCGAATCGTTCGTCTTCAATTCCAAAAGCCCTTCCCGTTTCGGGAGGGGCTTTTTTTTGTTGGTGTTAACTGTTGCCTGTTTTATCAGTAAAATGACGTTCCACACCCCTTCGCGAGTGACTTGAGGTCCCGGTTAAGCCATCAATCCTGCTCCCAGTCTTCCTGGAAGACGTCGATAGCTTCGGCTGCGGCTTCCGGATCATCGACACGCGCAATATTGAAAATCCCGTCGCCCTGGTTAACATTTGGCAGGTTGTTGCGGCCGATAACAATGCCGTCGGTAGGGCATTCGATCGGAAATTCACTATCGCCGAAGGGGCTCGCTATCGTTCCGAGATGATTGCCGGCAAAGACCCGTGCACCAAGTTTTGCCCGGGCCCGGAAGATGCCCCCTTCAGGCGCCCGCACCCAAAAGCTGCTTCGGGATATGACTGGGTACGCAGGGGCTTCATCCCTGCGTCGCTGCCGGATCATGCCCAGGTCGCCCATAACCCTGATGATGCCCTGGATGCCGGCCCGTATGGAAACTTCGTCAAAACGCAGGGCTTCACCCGCTTCATAGACAAGAAACGGAATACCGGCATCGATTGCCGCCTTACGTAATGATCCTTCGCGTAGCGCCGCATTTAGCACGACTGGGACACCAAAGCTCATTGCCATCGCGCGGGCATCCGGATTGGAGAGATCACAACGAATCTGTGGAAAATTTGAACGATGTATGGCGGCGGTATGCAGGTCGATGCCATGGGTCGACTTGGCGACAACCTTCGTCATGTAGAGATGCGCCAACCTGGATGCCAACGACCCTTTCGGCGATCCCGGAAAGCTCCGGTTCAGGTCCCGGCGGTCAGGCAGGTAGCGGACATTTGTCAGGAAACCATAAACGTTAACGATGGGCACCGCAATTAAGGTTCCCGACATGTGCTTGATTGCGGAATGCCGTAACACACGGCGGATTATTTCCACACCATTGACCTCATCGCCATGAACCGCGCCATTTACAAGCAGTGTCGGGCCGGGTTGTTTCCCATGTTTTACCTGAACCGTTAACGTAATCGGGGTGTGGTCCGACAAAAGGCTCAGAGGCAGATCTATGGTCGCATGCGTTCCAGGGGCAATAGTCGTTTTCCCGAGAACAAACGGCTCCCGGCTGGATTTAACCATGTCCGCGCGTCCGCGTTTTATTCGGCTTCGCCTTGCGTTCGATAAATTCGATAATCTTCCCCGCAACATCAATGCCAGTAGCAAGCTCAACACCCTCAAGTCCGGGCGAGGAATTTACTTCCATCACCACGGGACCGTGGTTTGAGCGCAATAAATCGACACCGCATACGTTGAGTCCCATAACCTTTGCTGCGGACACAGCCGTTTGGCGTTCGGTCGGGGTGATTTTAATGGCTCTCGCCGAACCGCCCCGATGAAGATTAGAGCGGAAATCGCCTTCCTTTCCCTTACGCAACATGGACGCTACAACCTTGTCACCGACGACCAGGCACCGAATATCCTCGCCATTTGCCTCTTTCACGAATTCCTGAATAAGAATATTTGTCTTCACGCCGCCAAAAGCCTGAATGATACTGGCGGCAGCATGGTGGGTTTCACCAAGCACAACACCAATTCCCTGTGTTCCCTCCAACAGCTTGATGACCACGGGCGCACCACCGATGATATCCAACAGTTCATCGGCATTTCCGGTACGGTGGGCGAACACCGAGACCGGCATCCCAATACCCTTGCGCGAAAGGAGCTGGAGACTGCGAAGTTTATCGCGGGACCGGCTGATGGCGACCGATTCATTGACAGGATAAACACCCATCATTTCGAATTGCCGTAAAACGGCTGTGCCAAAAAAGGTCACTGACGCTCCGATGCGGGGTATGACAGCATCGTATTTTGGCAGGACTTTTCCATGGTAATGTATCTGCGGACGGTGAGACGTGATATTTACGTAGCACCGTAGATGGTTGACCACATCCATTTCATGACCCCGTTCGATAGCCGCCTCAAGAATTCTCTTATGGGAGTAAAGGTCCGGGTTTCGGCACATGAGAGCTAATTGCATAATTTTCTCCAGATTAACATCTTAGCGGCAAAGTAAAAACGACGAGTCAGGGTCAACGATACAACGACCACGGATTGAGGCCCGTCCGGCAAGAACGCGAAAGCCCATCTGATCCCTATTGGATAGTGTGAGCTCAATCGGCCAGATATCCTCACCGAGACGTATCGGCGTAATAATGACGTAGCGTGTTTCACTTTCACCGTTTGAACTTTTAATCGTACGTTCGTCAACGATCGGGGCCGTGCAACGAAATTCCGGTTTACGACGCCGTTGAACCGGATGAAGGTAAAACTCAACCCGAGGCTCGTCTGCGTCATCCAGTTTTCGCACCCTGAACGCATGAATGACAGAAGTTCGGGCGCCCGTATCAATCTTGGCTTTAATTCGGTCGATACCCAGTTCAGGAAAGCCGACCCATTCACGCCATCCGATGAGGGCTTTTTGCTTCTTTTTGGTTTTCATTGCTCATCATCCGCTTGCTTGACCATCGAGTCGGGGACACGACGGTAATTGGTATGCGTCCGTGCGCTGGTCACGACGAAAAAGGACTCCATATCGATAAAGACAAAACCCAATTCAAACATTTCCTCAGTCAACAAACGCACGATCTCATCCGATATTCGCCGTCGCTGCATCAGGCTACGTAGATTTTTGGGCGATATGCGGTAACGCCCGGTGGGTTTGCCGCCAAACGGCCTCTCGTAGATTTCCACAAGCTTGCGAGCAACGTCGCTGGGTGTCGGCGGTTCTTTCTTCATGGGGCCTCTATATAAATAATATTAATTTATAGCAATAATTTATTTGCCATAGATGAAAATTAATTATTTATTATTATTTTCCTGCGCCCCGGCTATGATGGGAATATTGCTTTTCCGTGCTGTTATTGTCGCAGCTCACGGTCGCCCGAAAGGATTACAATACTATGCAGATTCAGGAAGAGCTCACTTCCATCGCCATTATCGTACTCGCAGCACTTGCCTGTGGCCTGATATGCAGTCGGCTGCGCGTACCATCAATCATAGGCTATATGATTGCAGGTGTTGCGCTGGGACCTTCCGGACTGGCGCTGGTAGAAGATCGCGGCGACATCGGTCTTATTGCGGAACTCGGTGTTTTGTTGCTGCTATACACAATTGGCATGCAACTCAGCCTGCGGGGTTTTCGCGCCATCTGGATGGTTGCAGTAGGGACAGCCTTGTTGCAGGTGGCAGCTGCGACAGGCGTTATGTTACTGCTGGGGATGGCGTTTGGCTGGTCGCCGACAGTATCGGTGTTGTTGGGATTTGTTATCGCCCTTAGCAGCACGGTTGTCGTTGTTCGTATGCTTGAAGACCTCAACCTGTTACGCACCCAGGTCGGCCAGATCACCATTTCCATCCTGATCGCTCAGGATCTCGCCGTCATCCCGATGATCCTTGTCGTCCAGATGATGGCGGGTGGTGAAGTCGATGTCTGGGGGTTTTTGCGCATTTCCCTTGCCGCCGGATTCCTTGCACTTCTGTGCTGGTATTTAAGCCGTCGGGTAAGAATTCACTTGCCGTTGTCGGGTTTGCTGGCCCGTCAGCTTGACCTGAGGCCGATATATGGCGTGGGTATCTGTTTTGGCGCTGCCGTGATTTCAGGGTTTCTTGAACTCACCTCCGCTTACGGCGCCTTTCTCGCGGGTCTTCTGGTTGGCAACAGCACCGCGCGAAACGTGATGATAAGGAGTGTGCGCCCTATTCAGGACCTGATGATGATGGCCTTTTTCGTTTCCATCGGGCTTCTTGTCGATCTTCAGTACATCTGGGATAACATCGCGACGATTTTTATCATTGTGTTCCTGGTCACTGTGTTGAAGACCCTTTTCAACATTGGCGCTATCCGGCTTCTGGGCGAGCCCTGGCCGCACGCATTTATCTCTGGATTACTGATCGCCCAGATTGGAGAGTTCTCGTTCCTGATCGGCGAAGTGGGTTTTGATGTCGGCCTGATCAACGCCAATGAACAGAACCTGATCGTCGCCGTGACCGTCATCACATTGCTTGTCACCCCGATTTGGTTAACCACGGCGCGAAGTATTGTCCGCATTGCTTTCAGCCGTGCACGGACCTGGCGGGAAATCCTCCACAGTCTTCAAAAAGGCGGGTTTCGTGGCGCTATACATGCCCTCATAAAGACGCCCCCCACTCAACGGGCCGCTTTACGATATTTTGGTCGCGCCGCTGCCAATCTGGGTCGTGGCGTCCTGGCCGTAACGGAGGCTTCCAAAATGAAAGAGGACACGTCAGACACGACAAAAAAAAGATTCTGAACCAGGAAAAACAGAAATGACCAGCTTTACCCTGCCCACTTAATTTATTGGCGAAAAAAAACCGCATGGCGTTTGCTGCCTACTTGCCAAACAACTCTTTCTGAATCTCTGCGGGGAGCGGGAACCATCTCAGGGTTTCTGCTTCGCCGGTGAGTGAATCGCTTTCGCTGTCGGGCATTTCCTCTATGCCTTCTGCCTGATCGAGAATGCTTCGAGCCTGTTCCAGATAACCGCCCAGCGCATCCTCGCCAGCGACATCGTTCCCGGCGGTTGTGCTGGCGAATGCATCCATGTCCTCCAGCCCCATGGGCGCGGCGTTGGCGGCGTCGCGATGACGCCAGATTCCCGTGTCCGGATCAAACCTGTAGAGTGGCAACAGCTTCCAGCCGTGATTGGCGATCAGGTTGATGGCTTCGATGATGTAATCTGCGACGGTGTCTGAGAAAAAATAATTGAAGCCGACGCGAACCCAGCCCGGTTTGATGCCGTTGCAGCCGTGTACAATGCTGGCTTCAAAGGCACGGGACTGATCCAGATCGATATGCAGCAGGCGGTGACCATAGGGCCCGGCGCAGGAGCACCCGCCACGGGATTGAATGCCGAACAGATCGTTCAGAACGGCGACGATAAAATCGTGGTGCAGGTTCCTTTTGCCATGGCGAATAACGAAGGAGATGATCGACAGGCGTGGCAGGACCGGGTTGCCCAGCACGTGAATATTCGGGTTGGCAGCCCACGAGGCCAGCGCCCTGCGCACGAATGTTTCCTCGTGCTCTTCGATCAAATCAACCCCTACCGCGTCCTTCAGTTGAAACACCAGACCGGCGCGGATGCTCTCGACAATGGCGGGTGTGCCGCCTTCTTCGCGGTGCTCTTCGTCGGTGATGTACACGTGTTCGATCGTGTTCACATAACTGACCGTGCCGCCGCCCGGCCGGGCCGGAACCCGGTTGCCCATCAGGCGCTTGTGGAGGACCAGCACCCCGGGTGAACCCGGTCCGCCAACAAATTTATGGGGTGACAGGAAAAGTGCGTCCATGGCCGGTTTGTCCCCGACACCCGTGGCGTCGATGGCAAGATAAGGCGCGGCAGCCGCATAATCCCAGAATGACACTGCGCCATGGGCATGCAGCAAGGAGGAAATCCCGTCCATATCGGAAATAATGCCGGTAACGTTGGAGGCGGCAGAGAAACTCCCGATCAATAATTCCCGGTCCCTGTACAGGCCGAGTTGTTGTTCCAGATGCTGCAGGTCGATGCGGCCATTGGCGTCTTCATTGATGGGGATGACATCGGCGATGGTCTCGCGCCACGGCAGTTCGTTGGAGTGATGCTCGTAGGGGCCAATGAAAACCACGGGTCTTTCATTGGCCGGGATCGACTTTGACAAATCGTATCTGGCATCCAGATTGGCCGGGATGCGAATGTTCAGGATATCGATCAGCCTGTTGATCGCGCCGGTGGCGCCCGACCCGCAGAAAATCACGGCGTAATCATCATTGGCGCCGACGGATTTCCTGATCAGGTCGCGGGCCTGTTCACGGTAATGGGTTGTCTGCAAACCGGTGAGGGAGGTTTCCGTGTGGGTGTTGGCGTAATAGGGCAACACCCGGTCGCGCAGGAAATCTTCAATGAAATCAAGGGCGCGGCCGGACGCGGTGTAGTCCGCATAGGTAATGCGTCGTGGCCCGAACGGTCCGTCAATTATGCGGTCATCCCCGATAACAGATGCCCTGATTCTGTCGAGAAGGTGTTCCGGGTTCGCCATATTTCTTTTCCTTGCAACGCTCCAGAGCATCCTATTGCCCGGCGGATCAAATTCAAGCGCCATCTGAGCCAGACATAGTCCCTGTATCAATAAACTGTGACCCACATCACCTGCATGTGATTGGCGCTGAGAGTCTCGATAGGGTATCACCTTTGCATGTTTTGCTGGGTTAAATCATTTACGGTACTGACACTGTTTGCCGCTATTTTCACGCCCCTTGCTGGCGATGACGCCGTAGCGGGAGAATCACCGCCGCTAACTGTGGTTGAGTTGTTCACGTCACAGGGTTGTTCATCCTGCCCGCCAGCCGACACCTATCTGGGCGATCTGGCCAAGTCGGGTGAAGGCGAAAATGTCCTGGCGCTGTCTTACCATGTTGATTACTGGGACAATCTTGGCTGGAAGGACCCCTATTCCAGCGCCGACAACAGCAATCGTCAACGCGCCTACGCCCATCACATGGACCTGCGTTACGTTTACACCCCGCAAATGGTCGTTCAGGGAGCCTTGCAAGCGACGGGTTCTGACCGCAGGACGGTTGCCAGCCAGATCAAGGAAGCCCGCAAGCTGCCCCGCATTTATGTTGAACTTGTGCGCAACGGCAATGACCTGCAGATCGCCCTTGCGGATACCGGCAATGCCATGAAGGCCGACGTCTATATGGTCGTCTTCGACAATGAACACGTGACCAAGGTTAAAAAGGGCGAAAACCGGGGCAAGACCATCACCAATCGAAATGTTGTGCGCGCATTGAAGCACATTGGCACCTGGCAGGGTGAAGCCGTAAGCATTTCCTCACCCCTGGATGAAAGCGGCGATGCCTGCGCCGTCATCGTTCAATCGCGCACCTCCGGCGCAATCCTGGGCGCAGCTTCCGTCGCCCTGAACTAAGCAAAGACACACCATGTCCGAAAATGGCCAGTTGTAATCCTGAATCGGGTTATACTGTCTTTCATGAACACAGATTCAAAAACATTCTACCGGGCAGTTAAAAGCCGTGACGCACGTTTTGACGGGCGCTTTTTTACCGGTGTCACATCGACCGGTATCTTCTGTCGACCTGTCTGCCCTGCCATTACACCGAAACAGAAAAACTGTCAGTTCTTTGACAACGCCGCGGCGGCCATGAGCGCTGGTTTCCGCCCCTGTCTGAGGTGCCGCCCAGAGGCTGCCCCCGGTGGCCCGGCGTGGAACGGGGTATCGACAACTGTCAATCGGGCGCTGCGGCTGATCAACGAGGGCGCTTTGGACGACTCCAGTGTCGATGATCTGGCGGGTCGACTGGGCATTGGCGAGCGCCATTTGCGCCGCCTGTTCATGGAACATGTGGGTGTTGGCCCGAAAGCCGTGGCACAGACCAGACGGGTGTTATTCGCCAAGAAACTGATTAATGAAACCGACCTGTCGCTGACCGAAATCGCGCTGGCCGCCGGGTTCGGGTCAATCCGCCGCTTTAATTCAACGTTCCAGAAACTGTATGGCAAAGCGCCACGTGAGTTGCGCCGTCTGAACGAAAATGAAAGCACGCGGGATGCTTCGTCCCTGCAACTCAAGCTCGCCCTCAGGCCTCCTTATGACTGGAACCACTTAATCGGCTTTTTCAAAACCCGCGCCATTCCCGGCGTCGAAGACGTCACGGACGACTGTTACCGGCGGACAATTCAAATTGAAAATCACCGTGGATACCTTGAGGTCCGTCACCAGCGGGCAGGGAAACACCTGATCGTCAGCGTCGCCCTGAACGACACCACTTTTCTGAAGGCGGCGATTGAGCGCACCCGCCGCCTGTTCGATATTGATGCCGACAGCGAGACGATCAATGCCCACCTGTCACTGGATCCGCTACTTGCCCAATCCATCAAGGCCCGGGCGGGCCTGCGCATTCCCGGCGCCTGGGAGCCTTTTGAAATCGCCGTGCGCGCCGTTCTCGGTCAACAGGTCAGTGTCGCCGCCGCGCGAACTTTTGCAGGACGGCTGGCGCAAGCCTATGGCGAGCCCTTGAAAAACCCCCCATCGGACTCCCTCACCCACCTGTTTCCTGCCGCCAGTGTTCTTGCCAGTGCGGACCTTGAAGCTATTGGCCTGACCCGCCGCCGCATCGAGACCCTGCGAGGCCTGAGCAATGCTTTTGCCAGTGGCGCTCTTGAACTGGACAAGGCCCTGGGGCTGGAAGAAATAGAACAACGCCTGACCGCCCTGCCGGGAATCGGGCCGTGGACGGCCCAATACATCGCCATGCGGGCCTTCGGGGAGCCCGATGCATTCCCGACAGGTGATCTGGGATTGCTCAATGCCTTTAAGGAAAAGGGCGAAACCATCAACATTCGCGAACTGGACCGCCGGGCCGAAAGCTGGAGACCCTGGCGAGCCTATGCCGCCATGCATTTGTGGGCGATGCTGCCCGCGCAAAAAAGGAAACCGAAAAAATGACCCTGATCTTCGATGCCTTCGACACGCCCATCGGTGAGATGGTGGCCGTTTTTTCAGACGACGCCCTGTGTCTTCTAGACTTCAGCGACTGCCAGGATCGCAATGAGCGCCTGTTGCAGCAACGCTATCCAAGGTATTCAAAAGAAATGAAAGTCAACCCTTTCAACATTCGCGACAGGGTTCTGAAATATTTCAAAGGTGACGCCGATGCCTTCAGGGGCCTGAAGCTGGAAACCGGGGGCACAGTGTTTCAGCAATCCGTCTGGCGGGCACTGCAAGAAATCCCCCATGGGAAAACCCTTTCATACGCCGAACTGGCCCGGAACATAGACAATCCGAAAGCGGTGCGCGCCGTGGGCAGCGCCAACGGTAAAAACCCCATTGCCATCATCATCCCGTGCCACCGGGTTATCGGTAGCAACGGCTCCTTGACAGGCTACGCCGGTGGCGTCGACAGAAAACGCCAACTGCTGGCGCTGGAGGGCGCACTTTGAGCGGCCCCACCATGGCCGGCCGTGAATGGCTGTTGTTGATTATTCTTTCAATTCTTTGGGGCGGGTCGTTTTTCTTTGCCGAAATCGCCCTGCGAGACCTTGGCCCCCTGACCATCGTTTGTGGCCGCGTCTCCCTTGCCGCAATTGCCCTGCTCGCTTTTGTTTATCTGAGCGGCAATCGAATGCCGGGAGATATTAAAAGCTGGTGGCAGTTTTTCATCATGGGCTGCCTGAACAACATGATCCCGTTTTCGCTGATCGTCTGGGGTCAATCCCATATCGACAGTGGTCCGGCTTCCATCCTTAATGCCACGACACCCCTTTTCACGGTCGCTCTCGCCCACATGCTTACCGCTGACGAGAAGCTGAGCATCAATAAAGCCGTTGGCATTATTTGCGGCATCATCGGGGTCGTCGTCCTGATCGGCCCCGATGCGCTGGATAGCCTGGATGATCGGGCATGGGGTAAAATCGCCATCCTTGGGGCGGCAATATCCTATTCCCTTGCCGGTATTTTCGGACGACGGTTAAGCCATCATCCCACATCGGTGGCCGCTACGGGAATGTTGGTGGGATCAAGCGTGATGATGGTACCTGTGGCGCTGGTTTTAGAAAGCCCAATGGGCGCAGACCCGGATCTGGCGACCTGGGCTTCGATCCTGGCGCTCGCCCTGCTCAGCACATCCGTCGCGTATCTGATCTATTTCCACATTCTGGCGAAGGCCGGTGCGACCAATTTGCAGCTGGTCACCTTTCTGGTGCCCGTCAGCGCCGTCATGCTGGGGATTGTGATTCTGGGCGAACGCCTGAGCAACCACACCCTCATGGGCATGGTGCTTATTTTCGCCGGTCTCGCCTGCATTGACGGGCGTTTGCTGCGAAAATTCAGGCCCCGCAGCACTTCTTGAATTTTTTACCGGACCCGCAGGGACAGGGATCGTTACGCCCAACCTTGTCGACGATGCGCTGTTCCGGCTTGGGATTGATCTCGCCACCGATACAGACCCAACGGCCTTCCTCGCGGCGGAAGTTTGAGCGTTCGTGGTGTATGCCGCTTTGATCGCCAACCTTGTATCTGGCGACAAATTCGACAATGCCGGTCTCGTCTTTCTCGCCGCCTTCACTTGTGGTGCGAATTTCCAGTCCCTGCCACTTCATGTTGCTTTTGTGGTTTTGTTGGGCTTCTTCTTCCTCGTCCCGGCTTTCCGGGGCAAGGGTTTCAATCAGGTAAGCATTATTACCTTCCGTATAAGCCGTATAGCGCGACCGCATCAAAGCTTCGGCGGTCGGCGCCGCCGTTCCGGCGATATAGGGACCACAGCAATCGTCATAGGTGCTGGAAGAACCGCAGGGACAATTGGTCATCAGGCGATGCCTCGTTCCATCATGGCGCTGAGACGGCGGGCGAATTCCGACGGGTCGGGCAGGGTCTCGCCTTCTACCAGTCGAGCCTGATCAAGCAGAAGAAACGCAGCGTCCTTCATTTCATCGCCGGTCCCCTTACCGTCTTTCGCCATGGCCGCCATTTTGCCGATCAATGGGTGGTCGGCATTGATTTCAAGAATACGGGGTGTCGCGGCATCCATTTTCCGGTGCTGTTTGAGCATGCGTTCAAGATGGATATCCATGTCGCCTTCGCCGGAAACCAGACAGACCGGGCTGTTGGTGAGGCGTTCTGACACGGCGACATCCTTCACCGCATCGCCCAGGGAAATTTTCAAAGCCGCAATCAGCTCATCCATGCCGGCAGCCTTTTTCTTGTCTTTTTTCTTCTTTTCCCCGGCGTCCTTCTTGTCATTGTCGCCCTTGATGTTGTCCAGATCGACATCGCCGCGGGTTACGGATTTGAATTCCTTTTCCTCAAAAGAGCCTACTGCGGGAAGCCAGAATTCATCGACAGGGTCGGTCATCAGCAAAACCTCGATGCCCCGCGCGCGGAAGCCTTCAAGCTGCGGGCTTTGGCGCACCATATCGACATTTTCTCCGGTGATATAATAGATTGCGTTCTGGCCTTCTTTCATATCGGCGACAATTTGCGACAGGCTGCGCAATTCATCGGAAGCGGTGGTTTGGAAACGCGCAAACTGAAGAATTTTTTCCCGGTTGGGCTGATCTTCGTAGATGCCTTCTTTCAGGACGGCGCCAAAATTTTCCCAGAAGGTTGCAAATTCCTCGGGCTTTTTATCGGCCTTCTTCTTCAATTCGCCCAGCACACGATTAGTCAGGCCGGATTTGATCTTGGTGAGGCGGGGATCGTGCTGGAACATTTCGCGGCTGATGTTCAGCGGCAGGTCTTCGGAATCCACAACACCGCGCAGGAAACGCAGGTAAGGCGGCAATAGCCCTTCGCAGTTATCGGTGATGAAGACCCGGTTGACGTACAGCTTGACGTGGCCTTTGCGTTCCGGGGTGAACAGGTCAAACGGCGCCATGGTCGGAATGAACAACAGGTTGGTGTAGCTCATGACACCTTCGACCCGGTTGTGCAGGGTCAGCCACGGGTCATCGAAAGCATGGCCAACGTGGTGGTAAAATTCCTTGTATTGCTCGTCCTTGATATCACTTTTCTGCAACGTCCACAGGGCCGAAGCGGAATTCAGGGTTTCTTCGCGCTCGCCATCCTTGAAAATGATGGGAACGCCGATGTGATCGGAATGGGATTTGATGATGTGGCTGATACGCGGCTCGTCCAGGTATTCCTTTTCGTCCTTGTTGATGTGCAGGATTACCGTCGTGCCGTGACCATCGCGCTCGGCGGGTTCAATGGTGAACTCGCCCTTGCCGTCGGAACTCCACAGCCAGGCCTTATCTTCACCTGCCTTGCGGGTCAGCACATCGACCTTGTCCGCCACCATGAAGGAGGAATAGAAGCCGACGCCAAATTGCCCGATCAGGGCGACGTTGTCCTTATCATCGCCATTGGCCTGGGCCAGAAAGGCTTCGGTTCCGGATTTGGCGATGGTGCCCAGGGTCTCGGCCATTTCATCATGGGCCATGCCAATGCCGTTATCGGCAACGGAAAGTGTTTTGGCTTTTGCATCAACGCTAAGGATAATTCTGAATTCGCTGTCGCCATCCATAAGTGAAGAATCGGTCAGGGCGGCGTAGCGCAATTTGTCGCAGGCGTCTGATGCGTTGGATGCCAGTTCGCGCAGGAAAATTTCCTTCTGGCTGTAGAGTGACCGGGCAACGATATCGAGAAGCTTGCTGACTTCCGCCTGAAATGTAAACTTTTCCTGAGCCATGACGTCTTGGATGTCCTTTTAACAAATGAACCAAAGATAAATGCGGGGGAGATATGTGCGACAAAGCCAGCTTTCGCAAGCCCCCATTTGAATTTTTTGAATAATTCACCCTTGCAGGACTCGCCTCGTCCCCCTGATAAGCCCATATATAAAAATAGAATAAAGCTTAAAGGTTTTACCTTCCCAACCCATCCAGGAGGCTTCAATGCAAACAGCACTTCAGGTCGTTTTTCACGGAATGGATCATTCTGACGCCTTAGAGCAGAGAATTTTTGAGGAATTCAAAAAACTGGAAAAATTTCACCAGAGCATAACCGATTGCCGGGTCACCATCGAGGCCCCGCACCGCCACCATCGCAAGGGGAAACTGTATGATATCGCCATCAATCTGGATGTACCGGGGGGTGGCCTGACAGCCAGGACCGGCGGGTCAAACAATCCAGCCCATGCGGACCCCGGCATCGCCCTGCGCGATGTGTTCCAGACCATCACCCGACAACTGAAGGAATTAAGCGAGCGTCAAAACGCTCATCGGGCTTAATGAGTGCATGAGCGACAGCGAACTTGAAAAGGCACACCGGCGTCTGATCGAAGAAATTGAAATGAACGCCCGCGAGACAGAGAATTTTACGGGTCGCGGGCGTTTTTCCAATGCGGTGATGGCGGCCATGGCGAAGGTGCCGCGTCACGAATTTCTTGGCGACAATCATCAAGGCGTCGCCTATTCCAATCGCCCGCAAAGTATTGGTTTCGGCCAAACCATCTCCCAGCCCTACATCGTCGCCGTCATGACCGACCTGCTGGATTTAAAGCCAACAGACAAGGTTCTTGAGATCGGCACCGGCTCAGGTTACCAGGCCGCCGTCCTGGCCGAGGTCACGGGCCATGTCTATTCCATGGAAAGCGTGCGTTCCCTGGCAGCGAGCGCCGCCAAACGCCTGAAAAGGCTTGGATACGACGCCATCAAACTTCGCCATGGAGATGGCTATACTGGCTGGGAGGAAGAAGCCCCGTTCGATGCCATTCTGGTTACCGCAGCGCCTGAAACCATACCCCGGGCCTTATGTGATCAGTTAAAGGTCGGGGGACGCATGATTTTGCCGGTTGGCAGGCAGTTTTCCCCGCAAATACTGAAACGGGGGATTAAACTAAACGATGGCAGGGTAAGCTTCCGCTCAACCCTGCCAGTCGCTTTTGTGCCAATGGTCAAAGGCCCCAAGGAGGAACACTAGGCGGCACGAGCCTCGTGCTCTCGGCAAATCTGGTTTGAATCAACATCGCTCAAAGGTTCACCGGACAACATGCAACGGTGCGGGCCCCTGGCGTGGGAGGATGCGCCATCACAGCGAAAATGACGGCACGCCAGGCAGACGCCAAAAGGGCGGTTGCCATGCTGGTGAATAATGTTTCTTAAAATTCTCTCAAGGTTTTCAGCCAATCCCGGCTCTTCACCGACACTGGCGACCGCCTTTTCAAGCATGTGCAGGGGATCGCGATTGACGATGGCGCGGCCTTCTTTCGTCAATTCAAGTTGCTTGATGCGAGCATCACCAAGATTGGCTTTTCGTTTTATCAGGCCTTTTTTATCGAGCGCGATCAGGGTTTGCGAAACCGTTCCCCGGGTCGAAGACAGAAAATCAGCCAGTGCGCCCGGGGTTCGCGAAAATCTGTTGGCCCGGGCCAGAAATCGCAGTGCTTCCCACTGTGCCGGCTTCATGCCTTCGGCATGCTGCGCGCTTCGGGCAATGCGACCCAGCCTTTCGATCAGGTCAACAATATGATCCGTGGTTTCGCGCATAACCTTACCCTTGCCAATACATTAAATTCTTGCCTTTTTTAGCGCCCCTGAAAATGACGCCATCAGGCATCTACGTATGTGATGTTCGTCACACCCTGGGGGGAAAAACACCTTTTGTTTATTTTTTTCAATGCTTGCCATTCGCGCCCGCAGGCACGATCATTCCAGTTGACGTTATTTTTGTTTTAAGTGTCATGAACAACCATCAACCCCGCATCCTTGCCGTTCTGGGCCCGACCAATACCGGCAAAACCCACTTCGCCATGGAGCGCCTGCTGGCCCATCGTTCCGGCATCATCGGTTTTCCCCTGCGTCTTCTGGCCCGGGAAAACTATGAGCGCGCCGTCGCCGTAAAGGGCGCGGGGAAAGTCGCCCTGATTACAGGTGAAGAGAAAATCCTGCCATCGGGGGCGCAGTATTTCCTGTGCACCGTGGAATCCATGCCTTTGGACAGGCGTGTCGCTTTTCTGGCCGTTGATGAAATCCAGATGTGCGCCGACCTTGAACGCGGCCATGTTTTCACCGCCCGGCTGCTGCATGCCAGGGGTGATGCGGAAACCATGTTTATGGGCGCAGAAACAATCCGGCCATTAATCAGACAGCTAATTCCGGAAGCGGAATTCGATCAGCGTCCCCGCTTTTCGACCCTGAGTTACAGCGGTGAACGCAAAATCAACCGTTTGCCGCCGCAAAGTGTTGTCGTCGCCTTTAGTGCATCGGACGTATACGCCATCGCCGAACAGGTGCGCCGTCACAGGGGCGGGGCGGCTGTGGTGATGGGGGCGCTAAGCCCCAGAACCCGCAACGCCCAGGTCGCCATGTATCAGGCTGGCGAGGTTGACCATCTTGTCGCCACCGACGCCATCGGCATGGGCCTGAACATGGATGTGGATCACGTCGCTTTCGCCGCCACCCGCAAGTTCGACGGCAAACGCTCGCGCCCCTTGAACGCGCCGGAACTGGCGCAAATCGCCGGGCGCGCCGGCAGGCATATGAACGACGGAACCTTCGGCCTTACCGCCGACGCAACGCCGATAACACCCGAGATGATCGAGGACATTGAACAACACCGCTTCCGGCCCATTAAACTGATTAACTGGCGCAACCCCGAGCCGGATATGAACTCACTGGAAACCCTGACACGCTCGCTTTCCAAACCACCGGATCTGCCGGGCCTGATACGCGGAGCCATCGCCGATGACGAGGCGGCGCTGGCTTTACTGGCCCATGACAAGTCCATCGCAGACATGGCATGCGATCCCAACGCCGTCGCCTTGTTGTGGGAGGTTTGCCAGATCCCTGATTTTCGCAAGGTTCTGAGCGATGCTCACGCAAGTCTGCTTGGCCGAATATATCGCCACCTGATGACCAATAACGGCCGCGGCAAACTGCCGACAGACTGGGTCGCCGATCATGTGCAGCGGATTGAGCGCTGTGACGGCAATATCGATACCCTGACCGGAAGACTGGCTAATATTCGCACCTGGACCTATGTCGCCCATCGCGGCGACTGGCTGGATGACGCCGCCCACTGGCAGGAGCGCACCCGTGCGATCGAAGACAAGTTATCGGACGCCCTGCATGAGCGGCTGACACAGCGCTTTGTCGATCAGCGCGCCGCCGTTCTGGTAAAGCGCCTGCGGGACCCTGATAGTATGCTCGCCGCCATCAGCCGCAACGGCACGGTGATGGTCGAAGGGCATGATATTGGCCGACTGGAAGGCTTCAGGTTTATTGCCGACGACCCCAGACAGGCTGGCACCGCTACGGGTGCAGCCGAAAAATCAATCCTTCAGGCCGCCAGGCGCGCCCTTGGCCCGGAAATTGAAAAGCGTGTTCGCCGCCTTGAAACAAGCCCGGATGAAAAGATTTCCCTGAGCCAGGACAATATTGTTTGTTTTGCGGGGGCGGATATTGCCCGCCTGAAACGGGGGTCAGAAGTTCTAATGCCGGATATTGATCCGCTAGCCTCGGAACTGCTCGATACGGCCATGGGTGAGCGCATCGCCAAGCGCCTGAAAATATGGTTTGTGCGGCATCTGGAAAAACACCTGAAACCGCTTTTGTGCGCCCGCCGGGCCGAACTAACCGGCGCATCTCGCGGGCTGGTTTTCCAGATGGCGGAAAACCTTGGCTCCTTGCCCAGAAAAGCGGCGATTGAACAGATCGAGGCCCTGAAGCGCGATGAGCGTAAACGTCTGAAAGCGCTGGGCGTCGTTATTGGTCGCACGAGCGTCTACCTTCCGGGATTACTAAAACCCGCCCCGACAAGAATATTGGGACTTCTCTGGGTTTTGTGGAACAACCCGCAATCCGCCCCGACAGCGCCCCATCCCGGACGGGTGTCCTTGCCCAGCAGCGACTTTCCACCCGGCTATTTGAACGCTATTGGCTATCGCCCGGCCGGACGCCTGGCTTTACGTTTGGATATCCTTGAAAGGATCGCCGCCCATGCCTGGCGGCTGGGACGCAAGGGCCCATTTCTTGCCGATTCCCATTTTCTGTCACTGGCCGGGTGCGCAACTCAAGACCTTGACCCCATCCTGAAGGAAACAGGATTTCGCAAGACGAAGAAAACCGAGGCTGGCGTTTATTATGCCGTTGAGCGAAAACGCTCAAAACCGCCGACACCTAAAAAGGATGACAAGGTCAGCAAGCCCGAAGGAACCAAAAAAGCAAAAACCCGGAAAAAAGCTCGCAAGGAGCCTGAAATTGATCCCCATTCCCCCTTTGCAATTTTGAAAGAACTGACCTTGCAACGATGAGCGAACAAACCCTTCGCATCGACAAGTGGCTTTGGCGCGCCCGGTTTTTCAAGAGCCGTACCCTGGCATCAAAACTGTGCGGATCAGGAAAATTAAGACGTAACAGTGAGTTGATCGGAAAAGCCCATGCGACCCTTAAAGAAGGCGATGTGCTGACCTTCCCCAAGGAAGACGACATCCGCATCATCAGGGTTATCGCCCTGGGCTCGAGGCGCGGCCCGGCCAGCGAAGCGGAGGGCCTGTACGAAGACCTGCAGCCGCCGGAACCCGGCAGTAAAAAACGGGCGGGGCGTGCAACGGGCGTCGCCGTTCGTGAAGCCGGCGCAGGCCGCCCGACAAAAGCAGAACGACGGGCCATCGACAAACTTCGCGACCACGACTAAAGATGGCTCTGTGGCCAGCCTGAAAAGGAAAAAAATCGATGATGGAAATTCTGACGGACCCCCATGCCTGGATATCGCTGCTGACGCTGACGGTCATGGAAATAGTACTTGGCATCGATAACCTGATTTTCATCGCCGTTCTTGTCGATCGCGTAGAAACCAGCCAACGCGACAAGGCCCGCCGAATTGGCATAGCCCTTGCCCTAATAACGAGGCTGATGCTGCTTTCCGTCCTGTCCTGGGTGATCGGCCTGACAGAACCCCTGTTCAGCGTCATGGACCATGTGGTTTCTATTCGTGATGCGATCCTGATCGGTGGCGGATTATTTCTGCTGACCAAAGCCACGCGGGAAATTCACGAAGGCATTGAAGGCGATGAAGAGGCCGGACCCAAAAAGGGAAAACATGCGGCTTTTGGCGCTGTCATCGTCCAGATTGCCCTGCTGGATATCATTTTTTCCATCGATTCGGTGATTACTGCCGTTGGCATGGTCGATAACCTGCTGATCATGTCCACCGCCGTCATTCTGGCCGTTATTGTCATGCTGGTTGCTTCGGGTCCGGTCGCAGACTTCGTGTCGCGGCACCCGACCATTAAAATGCTGGCTTTCAGTTTTTTGCTGCTGATTGGCACCACCCTTGTGGCCGATGGTCTCGGGTTCCACTTCCCGAAAGGCTATCTTTACGCGGCGATGGCGTTTTCCGCCTTTGTGGAATTCCTCAACACGCTGGTGCGGCGTCGCAAACGGAAACTTGGCGCTTCCTGAAGATGACGGACAGGTTGTTGGCAGGCATCTGTACCGTTTCGACAAAGTCCAGGCCGTTGGCGGCGGCCTCGGCTTTCACATCGGCCAGGTCGCGCACGCCCCATTCCGGGTCGCGGCTTTTAAGGCTTTCATCAAAAGCCTGATTGCTGGGGGCCGTGTGCGCGCCATCAATCCTGTAGGGGCCATACAGATACAAAATCCCACCGGCGCCCAGGGTCCGACCGGCACCGGCCATCAATGCCCTGGTCACCGGCCACGGTGAGATATGGATCATGTTTATGCAGACAACGGCGTCGGCGCCCAAAACGGGCCAGGGCTCGACCAGCACATCCAGTTCGACAGGGGCAAGAAGGTTGTCCGCCTGTGTTTCTTCAGCCCAGGACCCGATTGAAGCACGGCTTTCCGGTTCACGCGCGCTTGGTTGCCATGTCAGGCCACCCAGCCTGGGGGCGAAGTAAGCGGCGTGTTCGCCACTGCCCGATGCCACTTCCAGCACCAGTCCATTATCCGGCAGGACGCGCTTGAGCACATCCAGTATGGGATCGCGGTTCCTCAGTGTGGCCGGGGCATGTTCTTTGCTCATTGTTGAGAATTAGTCTTCTCGCCAGCACCGGACAAGTGATAAAAGGGCGATCATGATTGAAAAACTGAAAAACCTGCTTGCCGGTCGCAAAGGCAAGGACGCCAATGCCGCCGCCGACGCCCAAACACTGAAGCTGGCTTCCAGCGCCCTGTTGATGGAAGCCGCCTGCATGGACGGTCACGCTGACGCCAACGAAATCGCCACCGTAACGGCCCTGCTGGGGGCACACTTTGATCTTCAGCCAGATGAAGCCCATGAACTGGCAGAGGCCGGACGCGAGGCGGTGGCCAATTCGGTCGAGCTTTATGGCTTCACCCGAACCATCAAGGACAGCTTCAATCACGAAGACCGGGTGCGGATGATAGAAATGTTATGGGAAGTCGCCTACGCCGATGGAATCCTTCATGATTTCGAAGCTAATCTGGTGCGCCGGGTTAGTGGATTGATCTATGTAGCGGACCGGGAAAGCGGTGACGCGCGCAAGCGGGTACTGGAACGACTTGACTTGGATGGCCCGGACGTTTCATAAACCCCTCTAACAAATTTTTATTCGGCTATTCCTTGACCATTACCGGAGATTTCCATGACTTACGTCGTCGTTGAAAACTGCATTAAATGCAAATACATGGACTGCATTGAAGTATGCCCCGTCGATTGTTTTTACGAAGGTGAGAACTTCCTGGTTATCCACCCCGATGAATGTATCGATTGCGGCGTATGCGAACCGGAATGCCCGGCCGAAGCCATTTTGCCCGATACGGAAGATGGCCTGGAAAAATGGCTGGAAATCAACAACAGATTTTCCCAGGAATGGCCGAACATCACCCGTCAGGGCACGCCGCCTGCTGATGGCGCTGATTGGGACGGAAAGCCCGGAAAAGCTGAGATGTTGAGCGAAAAACCAGGCAAGGGCGACTAACGCAGGTTGCCCTTGAAGGCCTTTCGATAGGCCTTTTCACCCCGTAGGGGTGTTTTTTTCCTGAAAATGTGTTATATTACCTTTTCCGGCCCAGAGAATCGTGGCCGGTTTTGGCTGTGTGCCACATGAAAAATGCAACATGGTGAGGCGTATTTACAAACAAAGGCGCTGATCGCCGAAAAGCAGTGTCAGGATATTTCCTATAACTCCTTGCCTTCAATGCCGATTCTGAATCGGACCGGGACGTTGCGGAAAATATTCCAAAAGAAATGAATTAGAAGGTTAAGTATGGCTAAAGATTTGATGTGTTCTCCTGGTGATTATGTCGTCTATCCTACCCACGGCGTGGGAAAGGTTGTCGAG
>JADHSW010000167.1 GCA_016776705.1 Rhodospirillales bacterium | reverse complement strand
AAGTGATCCGCGTCATCCAGGGAAACAAAGCTTTTCGGGTGCTTTGCTGCCTGAAAAATATGCCCTGCGTTTTCAATGCCGACAGTCTCGTCGCGTGGCCCGTGAAAGACCAGCAGCGCCTTCTTTAAACCTGCGATCACCCCGTCCAGATTGTTTTCGGAAATATCATCGACAAATTGCTTCTGGATTTTGAACTGGCGACCGCCCAGGGTTACTTGCGCCTCGCCTTCACTTTCGATCTGCTCATGGGCGGTTGCAAAAAGATTGGCGACGTGGCCCGGATCACTTGGTGCGCCTATTGTGGCGATGGCAACTGCGGAAGGCACACTGGCGGCAGCGGCCAGCACAGCCGCCCCACCCAAAGAGTGACCGATCAGGATTTTTGGGGCGTGATGGTTGTCGGCCAGGAAATCCGCTGCCGCAACAAGGTCAGCCACGTTTGACGAAAAGTTTGTGTTGGCGAAATCCCCCTGGGAGCTGCCCAGTCCGGTAAAATCAAAACGAAGCACGGCAATTCCGTGTCCTGCCAATTCACCAGCAATTCGTGTGGCGGCGAAAATGTCCTTTGAACAGGTAAAGCAATGGGCAAACAGTGCGAAAGCACGTGGCTCATCCACCGGCCTTTCCAGTCGCGCCGCCAATGTGTGGCCCTGGGAGCCTGCGAAAGTTATTTTTTCGCTCGTTGTTGCTTTCATTTGCTATCTTCTCCTGAATTAAACAGACGAGCATCCTAACCGGGATATTCTGCTTCAGCTTTTCACATTGGCGTGTTCACGCGCGGGAACAAGACATGACTAAAGACAGCGTCGAAATCATTGAAAAAAAGACCTCGTTCAAGGACTACATCCAAGTTGATCATTATTTACTGAAACATGTCCTGCATGACGGCGGATGGAGTAAAGTCATCTCTCGCGAAGTGGTGGAGCGCGGCCATGTCGCTGCGGCTCTCCTGTATGATCCAGACCTTGACCTCTTCGTCCTGATCGAACAATTTCGAACCGCCGCCTTTGCGGCCAGGCAATCCCCCTGGTGGGGGGATGATTTCTCACCCTGGATGGTGGAATGTGTTGCTGGCATCATCGAAGACGGGGAGTCACCTGAAGAAATGTGCCGTCGGGAAAGCGTTGAAGAGGCCAATTGCCCGATCAGCGACATATACCCGATTTCACAATATATTTCATCGCCGGGGTGCATGACTGAAACTGTTTTTTTGTTCTGTGGTCGTGTTGATGCGTCAAACGCCGGGGGTGTTTTTGGCCTTGAAGAGGAAGGCGAGGACATTCGCGTCTTCACAGCAACGCCCGAAGAAGCCTTTGAAATGCTAGAGAATGGCCGCATTGTAAATTCCATGACCATTCTGGCGGTGCAATGGTTTCAATTGAATCGGAACAAGTTACGCCATATATGGCTTGGTAACGCAGATTAACGAACATAGTATTTGTTTCTTCCATTCGTTCTGACGAGAGATATTTTATGAATATATGTGACGGTTTTATTGGCGCTATTGGCAACACCCCATTGGTTCGCCTTCATGGCCCGTCCGAAGCCACAGGTTGCGAAATCCTGGGCAAGGCGGAATACGCCAATCCGGGTGGGTCCGTTAAGGACCGCGCCGCCCTGTATATTGTTCGTGACGCCGAACAAAGGGGATTGCTGAAACCCGGCGGCGTTATCGTCGAAGGCACAGCGGGCAATACCGGCATCGGCCTGGCGCTGGTCGCCAACGCCCTCGGTTATCGCACTGTCATCGTTATTCCTGACACCCAGAGCCAGGAAAAGAAAGACATGCTGATGCTTTGTGGCGCCGACCTTCGTCAGGTCCCGGCGGCCCCTTACCGTGACGCAGGCAACTACGTGCATGTTTCCGAACAACTGGCAAAGGAGTTGGCTGAAAGCGATCCAAATGGCGCAATCTGGGCCAACCAGTTCGATAACGTCGCCAACCGTCAGGCTCATATCGAGGGAACGGGACCGGAAATTTGGCAACAGACCCAGGGCAAGGTCGACGGTTTCATTTGTGCTGTCGGCACCGGCGGCACCCTAGCCGGTACGGCGACCACCCTTCGCGGGTTAAACAAAAACATCAAGATCGGACTCGCCGACCCAATGGGTGCTGCGCTTTACAACTACTATGCCAACGGTGAATTGAAGGCGGAAGGATCCTCTATCACCGAAGGAATCGGTCAGGGCCGGATCACAAAAAATCTGGAAGGCCTGGAAATCGACATGCCTTTCCAGATCAAGGATGCTGAATTACTGGATGTTACTTTCAGCCTGCTCAAGAATGAAGGATTCTGCCTTGGTGGGTCCAGTGGCATCAATGTCGCTGGTGCCATACGCATGGCGAAGGAAATGGGGCCAGGTCATACCATTGTCACTGTATTGGCAGATTCAGGCACCCGTTATATGAGCAAGATGTTCAACCCCGCATTCCTGAAAAATCTGGGACTGCCTGTTCCCGACTGGCTGGAAAAAGCCTAGGTCTTGCCCCCATCCGTACTCCGACATTGACCTTAGGGTTGAAGCGGTTAAAAATTCACTGACAGCCCAAATTAATAAACGGAGAGTCTCCCCTATGGATTACGTCAATCCCGAAGCCCTTGTCAGCACCGCCTGGCTTGAACAACATCTTACTGCGCCGGATGTTCATGTTGTCGATGCGACCTATTATTTACCCAATGACGAGCGCAACGCAGCGGAGGAATATGCCCTTCGCCACATTCCCGGGGCGGTTTTCTTCAATATTGACGAAATTTGCGACAGCAACGTTGATCTGCCGCATATGCTTCCCGCGCCCGAGGTATTCTCATCCAAAGTTCGAAAGCTGGGTCTGGGAGACGGCACCAGGATCGTCGTTTATGACAGCTCCGGCGGCTTTATGGCGGCGTGCCGGGTGTGGTGGATGTTCAGGGTATTCGGTCATACCGATGTTGCTGTTCTTGATGGGGGTCTGCCAAAGTGGATGAAAGAAAAGCGCCACGTAAATGACGAAGAAGTCATGCCCCAGCCACGGCATTTTTCCGCCCGCATGAATAATATGCTGGTCAAGAACATGTCCCAGATGATGAGAAACATAGACGCAAAAAAATTTCAGGTCATTGACGCTCGCAGTTCGGGTCGTTTCGAAGGTATCGACCACGAACCCCGCCCGACGGAAAAACGCGGCCATATTCCCGGCAGTATCAATCTGCCCTTCACAACCCTGCTTAACCCGAAGGAAAATTTCACTTTCAAAACGGCAAGTGAAATCCAGGCTGCTTTTGATGAAGCCGGAGTCGATGTTAACAAACCAATTTCCGCCAGTTGCGGTTCCGGCGTCACAGCGTCGGTAACGGCCTTTGCCCTTAACCTTTTGGGACACGACGAGGTATCCGTCTATGACGGCTCGTGGGCGGAATGGGGCGACCATCCCGATACCCCTGTCGGACCCTGAGCAGATTGACCACCGACCTTTCAATTCGATCCTATAGCGAGGGGGATTTCGGGGCGGTAGACGCCCTGTGGCAGGCCTGCAATCTGACCCGTTCATGGAACGATCCGGCCCGGGACATCAATTTTTGCCAGAAATCTCCGGCGAGCGGGCTGTTTGTGGGAGAAATTGAAAGTAAGGTTATCGCCACGGTCATGTCCGGCCATGACGGTCATCGCGGCGTTATTTATTTTCTCGCCGTTCATCCCGATCATCAGGGAAAAGATCTTGGCCGCACCATGGTCCGTTATGCAGAAAACTGGTTGCAGGACCTTGGGGTGTGGAAAGTAAACCTGATGATCCGCGGCGATAACGAAGCAGTGCGTGAATTTTATAAAACCCTTGGATATGAAGAAGAGCCGCGCATCGTCATGTCGCGGCGTTTAGTGAAACAGAGTGAATGAACAACGATAACCAGCAGCTTGAATGCATCGTCACCTATTTGCAGATGATGCACGCGCCAACAAAACCTGCACGCCCAGCCCCGGCAGGATACATCGCCCTGCTTCGCTCGGAAAAACCAACCGTCGCCTTTTACCGGTTTCTTTATGAAGGGGTTGGCGCACCCTGGCTTTGGTATGAACGCCGGGTGATTGACGACCGCACCCTGGCGTCCCAGGTTATTGATCCGATGATAGAAATATTCGTCTTGTACGTTCGCGGAACGCCCGCCGGTTATTTCGAATTGAACCTGCGCGACAGACCGGATATCGAACTGGCGTACTTTGGCCTGATGCCGGATTTCATTGGCCTGGGCCTTGGATCCTTTCTTTTGCGTCAGGCCATCGACAGGGCCTGGTCACATAAGCCTGAACGCCTGTGGGTGCACACCTGTAGCTTTGACCACCCCGACGCCCTGACGGTCTATCAGCGTGCAGGATTCGAACCCTATGACCAGCAGATCGAATACATTGACGACCCGCGCATCCTGCGCCCCGACCTCGACTGGCCTGCACCGCCTGAATAGGACACAAAATGGATATTGGAATCCCCAGGGAAACAAAGCCACAGGAAGGTCGGGTCGCGCTGCTTCCCGATCACGTGAATGCATTGGTCCGGGAAGGACATACGGTTCGGGTCGAAAAGAATGCGGGCGTTTTGTCCGGCGCCGACGATCAATCCTATAGCGCTGCCGGCGCCCTGATTTTGGAGAGCGCCGCACAGATTTTCGATACGTCCGAGCTGATCGTCAAGGTGAAAGAGCCATTGGAGCATGAATTTGGCCTGTATAAGGCCCGTCACATCCTGTTCACCAACGTTCATTCCGCCGCTGACAAACCGCTGACGGATCATTTACTGAAGGTCGGCTTGACAGCCATCGCCGCCGAAGATACCCACCAGCACGGATCACCCAATTGCCCGCTCGCGGGCGAGGTCGGGGCTTTTGAAGGTGTGCGCCTGTGCCTGTCCCCCCATGGGGGAAGCGGACGACATTTCATGCCTCACTTCGGCGCACCGGCACTAAAGGCGGTTGTTCTTGGTTTGGGCGCGGTCGGCAACGGCGCCCTTAGAACCCTGATGCGTCTGGGTTGCTCGGTTAGCGGGCTGGACATCAACCCGGGGGCAAGAATGAAAGCTGATCTGGACTGGGCGGGGCAGGATTTCACCTCGGCAGATGTGAACGCTCTTCCGGAATTGTTGGCAGACACCGATCTTTTCGTCAATTGCGTCTTGTGGCCCAAACACCGCGACGATCATCTGATTGACCGCGCCATGCTTAAACGGATGAAATCGACGGCAGTCATCGTTGATATCTCGTGTGACGAGGGTGGCGCGGTGGAAACGACGCGGGCGACGACATGGAGTGATCCCGTTTACAGCGAGGACGGCATTCGTCATTTTTGTGTCGATAATATCCCCGGCGCGGTGCCGGAAACCGCGTCGGCTGGCTATGGCGCTGCCCTGCTACCTTTCGTTAAATTGATTGGTGAAGTCGGTGCCGTTGAGGCCTGCCGTCGCGAACCCTGGCTTGCGCGTGGACTGACTTGCGTTGAAGGCGAGTTGATTTTGGAAGAAACCGGAATGGTTCAGCAGCGACCCTATACGCCGGTAGCAGAATTTCTGTCTGATTGACGAACCCAAAATAGACGTGTAAACAAACAGTTATGCGTAACTCTGGCAAACAAACGATGAGCAAACGAATGATTAGCAGCGCCATGAAAATGGCGAAGCCGATTTTTTTATCCTGTTCGTTTGTAAAAAAGAGTACGCATTATGTCCACGCACCCCTTATCTAACACCACCACCGACTTCTCCAATGATTGCATTGCTGATGTGCAGGTATCCCTTATCGTCAGCCTGACCGCTACGCCGTCGGCGCGCCTGACCCACAATATCAGCGCCGTCCTGAACAGGAATTTCGAGCGACCCTATACGTTCCTTGGAACGGTTGGTGAAAAATTGAGTCTGGATCTGCATTTGAGCGACCCCGGCGTTGTCGCAACCGAAATCCTCGTCAAACGTCTTTTGAAAATCAAGGGCGTGAAAAGGCTGAAAGCCGAGCGGGTTTGCAGCCGTCGCGGAACGATCTACGCCATTAAAATGAAACCCTACGCCTAACGCATAGAAGAAAGATTCGCCATCAGGGCCGTGTTGACGCGGCGAATTTCATCGGCGACCTTGTGCGCCTTGTCCTTGTCTTCCTCGCAGCATTTATACGCCACATCGGCGCAGCGATGGCGTTCTTCAAGCAAAGCCTTAATAATCGTCTGCTCGATAGCGTCGGCCACTTCTTTGGGATGCTCATCTTGCGACACGCCCAATATTGAATGGACCTGCCGGGCCGCTTCTTCGGCACGTTCCCTGAGACTTTTGGTCATCATCGCACCCCTAATTTAGTGAGCCAGAATCTGGCTCAGGAACAACTTCGTCCTGTCGTTTTGCGGATTATTGAAGAATTCATTGGGTTCGTTCTCTTCAATGATCTGGCCTTCATCCATAAAGATAACCCGGTTGGCGACGGTTTTGGCGAAGCCCATTTCGTGGGTCACGCAAAGCATGGTCATGCCTTCACGTGCCAACTCAATCATAACGTCCAGCACTTCCTTGATCATTTCCGGATCAAGGGCGGATGTGGGCTCATCAAACAGCATAATCTTGGGGTTCATGCAAAGCGAACGGGCAATGGC
>JADHSW010000166.1 GCA_016776705.1 Rhodospirillales bacterium | reverse complement strand
CGGTGTCGTCCCCGCACATCGGCAAGGTAATGGTGAAGCGCGCACCATGATCCGTGTTCGCCGCTACAATACGCCCCCCCATGTCAATGATGATGCCATAACTGATGGACAGGCCTAGCCCTGTACCCACGCCCGCTTCCTTGGTAGTGAAGAACGGCTCGAAGATGCGGGAAATTAAATCTTCCGGGATACCGCCCCCGGTGTCCTCAACCGCGATCTGTACGTCATGATCGTCATGTGTGACGGCAACAGTGATTCGCTTTTCGCCATCCCGCCCCTCGATCTGGTCGCGTGCATTGCCCAGCAGGTTCAGTAGAATCTGTTCGATCTGCACCTGATGGCCCATGAAAGCGGGGCAGGTTTCCGGCATATCGAGCACAACATCAATACCGGCGATGCGAAGTTGCTCCCCGATCAGGCCCAACGTACCGTCCACCACCTCCCGGGGATCGAGCTGTACCGGATCAATTTCTGCGCGGCGCCCGAAAACCCGCATGTGGTCAATGATTGATGAAGCCCGATCGACCTGTTGATCGATCCTTACCAGCTTGTCACTCAGATAATCCGGTTCAACCGTATTTTTCCCGATCTTGCGAAGGACGTTATGAACAGCCATCCGGATCACGTTCAGGGGCTGGTTCAACTCATGCGCCATGCCCGTCGCCATCTCACCCAGGGTTGCCATTTTCGATTGCTGGATCAGTTGCACCTGCAACATCTTCTGGTCCGCTATATCCGTCATCATAAACAGAAGGTGTCGCTTGTTATCCAGATCAATCGGGGCCAGGTGACATTCAACAAAAAATTGCTTTCCGAAGGAGGACACCTCCTGCATTTCATACTTTCTGGCCTCTCCCGTCTTCAGGCACTCCAGGGCCACATCGTACAGGCCGGATCGCTTCCATGAGTCAATGTTGTGATAATTTTGACTCAAGACGCCGTCCCTTGTGGCGCCAATAATGTCGCAAATCGTGTTGTTCGTTAGAATGCATTGCCCGGTTTCGTCAAAAAACGAAATGCCGACCGGGGAATCGGCCAAGATCGTTTCATTCAGTTTCAGGGTCTCTCTTAAGCTCTGTTCCACATGGATACGATCCGTAATGTCCTGGGTCGTGCCGTAGGACCGCCCGTACCTGCCGTCTTTGTAATCGGTGGCGATGCCGATCTCGCGAATCCAGCGAACTTCGCCGTCGCTCCGCACAATCCGGTACTCGATATCCATCGGCACCCCGTCGGCAATAAGCCCGCTAAAGCTTGCCTGCACCCGGTCCACATCATCCGGGTGGATCATGCCGTCATTGCCGAAATTCGGAACGCCCTCGGTAGCCTTATCGTTGTCTTTTGGGCCAAGGCCGAAGATTTCGTCCATCTCCTCGGACCAGTATGGATAGGTGAACCCCTCGTGCTCGCAAATCCAGTGGCCTGTCTCCGCCAGCTTCGATGCCTGCGACAGGAAAGTATTGATTTCCTCAAGTCTGATTTCGTTATTTTTTCGTTCCGTAATGTCCTGGGTTGTCCCGTATGATCGTTTGTATTTGCCGCCCTCAAAATCGATAGCGATCCCCACATCGTGTAGCCACTTGAGCTTCCCGTTCGGCAAAACAATCCGGTATTCGCAATCAATCATTTCGCCTTTCGTTACGAGGCGTTTGAAAGCTTCAGAAGCCATCTCCTGGTCGTCGGGGTGAATCAGGCTCATTTCATCGAGAACCGAGCCGCCCTGAGCTGATATATCCGGGTTTAATGCACTTTTATCCGGGTTTAATGCACTTTTATGCGATGTCCTTGGTCTGTCAGGATCAAGCTCATAGATGCTCTCCAAGCCGTTGGACCAAAGGGGGTATGTGAATGTATCGTGTTCGCAAATCCAGTAGCCGAATTTTGCCATCTTCTCGGATTGCGCCAGAAGGCTTCTGGTTTCTTCCAGCCTTGCTTCGCCTCCCTTCCGCTCGGTAATATCGCTTACAAAGCCCTCATATCGAATAATCTCACCATCTTTTCCATGAATGGCTCGGGCAATTTCGGATATCCATATGGTGCTTCCGTCTTTTCGGTACAGCTCATATTCGGATAATGATTGGTAATTTTCTTCCAACATTCCGATTATAGCGGGGCGCTGTTCATGGTCGACGTAAAGTTGGGCCTGGACATCCGTGACGCTTTCCATCAGTTCCTCTGGCGAGTCGTATCCCAACAACGCCGCAAAGGCCGGATTAACCGAAATAAATTTCCCCGCCGGGGTGACCGAGATGATTCCGACAGGGGCGTTATGGACCAGATCGACATAATCCCGTTCGGCGGTATCCAGATGCACACGCACGGCTCTTTTCGCCATCAACAAGATAACCGCCGTAGTCCAGATGACCACGATAGCAATCGCCCGATTCACGATCACGGCCCAGAGAACCCCGCCTTCGGGCGACAGAACATAACCAATGACCGTCAAGGCGGTGCCAAGGCTCGCCATGACAAAAAACAATTTTTCCGAGGTGCCCCACCAAGACATGAGAACCAGGGCGACATAGGGCACGCCGATGGCAGCGCCCAGCGGGATCGCCAGATCAAACGCCAGAATCGTCGCCGCAACGGTGAGGCAGAGCACATATAATTTGATATCTGGATTATTCACTCGACCCTATATCCCCGTATATCCGTGCGGCAGCATCTCGCCGGTCCCCGACACCCTGCAACCGCCACCCTTATTAACCCACAGGCAGGGTGATAGTGAAGCGCGTTATGATGCTGCCGGGGATTCCATCGGGGATTCTGCCGGGCCATCCTTTGGCAACAAAATCGTCACGGTTGTTCCCTTGCCCGGCTCGCTTTCTATGGACAACTGCCCGCCATGCAGCTTGGCAATGCCCTTGACCAGCGCCAGACCCATACCGATACCTTCAATGTGACGCTGCATGGAACCATCCACCTGGCGCAGGGGCTCCAGCGCCATGGCAACCTCATCTTCGGTCATGCCGTTACCATTATCAGAGATCGAAATGCAGGCATGCTCGCCCTCCTGACTCGCCCGCAACACCAGCGACTCGCCGCCGAACTTGATCCCGTTATCAAGAAGATAATTGACGGCCTTCGCCAGTTGACCGCTATCCGCGGTCAGGTCAAAGGATTGATCAGGTCGCTCACAACGAAGGGTCGTCTCTTCGTTCCCTGCCGCCTGTGCAAGTGTGGGGAAATCGCTTTCTACGCTGTCCAACAGATCGTCCGACGAAAAGGTTGAATAGATCGGCCTCATACGCCCGGCCGTCATATCTGCCAGCGTCAGGATCGAGGCAACCGTTTTGTGCAAACGATCCGCGCCCGCAAGAATATGGCTGACAGATGAGTTGAGAGTTGAATCGTTAACTACAGTCGCGTTCTGCTGAAGTAACTGAGCAAACCCTGAGATCGCGTTCAAGGGCGTGTTCAACTCATGACTCATCATCTGAATAAACTCGTCCTTCAGGCGATTAACAACGCCCAAGTCCTTGTTCTTTTGCTCCAGCTCGCGATTTTGGCGTTCCAGATCGGCCGCCAGAGTCCGGATGTCGGCGGTCTTTTCCTTTACCTCCTGCTCAAGGCGCTGTTTGAACAGCCGTTCCGTTGTGCGCAGATGGATCATTTCTTCCGCCCGCTTTACGGAATGCAACAGATGGTCGGGCGAGATCGGCTTGGTGAGAAAATCTTCCGCGCCGATTTGCAGGGCTTCAATGGCCTCGCGCATACCGGCGTGGCCGGTCACGACGATGACAAACAGGTCACGGCTGGACCCGTAATCACCGATCAGTTTGCGTGACAGATCAAGCCCGCCCATCCCCGGCATACGGATATCTGTAACGACAATGCCAATGTCATGATCGCTTTCCACCAGCCTGAGGGCGTCATCGGCGTTCTGGGCGGTTACCCATTCATAACCTTCGTCCCCCAGACATTCTGAAACTTCATCAAGAATGTCCGGTTCGTCATCAATAATCAGGATTTTGGTTGGCGCCGCACCCGACACCTTGACGCTCACGGGCGCATCGCCAACGGTTTTCTTCTCATTCGGAATAACGGTTGAAGATCCCATTTTGGTCCCTTTTTTCTACACATGGTCAGTTCGATATGGCCCGCTTTATAAAGCAAAATCGTGACGTCTTCCTGACGGCTCATGACATCAACCTGACAGGCAATGACGGTTACCACACGAAATACGTGGGTATACTGTCCAAGGGAATCAACAATTTTTAGATTAACCGCCGGGTGCCCCTGCCCCCACGAAACAGGGCCCATACGAAACAGGAATGAATATCATCGTATTGGTGCACAGCGGGATATTATTCTGTCAGTTTCTGCTTGAGCATCAGCATATCGCGCCAGGCTTCGCGCTTTTGTCCGGGTGATCGCAACAGGTACGCCGGATGAAACATGGCCATGGCGTCAATGGGACGGGGCAACCGGGGTGACGAGTAGGGAAACCACTTGCCGCGCAACCGCCCGATTCCCTGGCTTTGCGCCAGCAGGGTTTTCGCCGCAGCGCCGCCAAGGGCAATCAGGATATCGGGATCAACGACATCGATCAGGCGCTCCACAAACGGCATGCAGATAGCAATTTCTGCCGTTGTTGGCGTCCTGTTACCGGGCGGGCGCCAGAACACCGTATTGGAAATCAACACCGATTGACGATCCAGCCCGATGGACGCCAGCATGCGATCCAGCAACTGGCCACCAGGGCCGACAAACGGCAGACCCTGGAGGTCTTCGTCAGCCCCCGGCCCTTCACCAACAAACAGAATTTTTGCCGCTGGATTACCGTCAACAAACACCAGGTTGGTGGCTGTTTTCCTTAACGGGCAGCCATCGAAGGATTCAAGGGCCGAGCGCAATTCCTCGACACTGTTGGCCGCTGATGCCAGACTAACCGCAGTATGGATCGCGGCTTCCGCGCCTTGGGGCAATGTGTTGTCCTGCCGGGGTTTCTGGTCCTGCGGCTTGCCAGCCTTGTCAGACTTTCCAGGCGAGGGTTTAGCCGCGTCCGGCACGGCCTGTGATGCTTTAGCCGCGTCCGGCTCGGCCTGTGATGCAAAGACAGCCGACTGCTCGGCCGCCGTGAAGCGGTCAACCGGAGCGTCGGATATGGTCTCATCAACACCGGCATCAAGATACCAGCGCATAAGCTCGCGGATGTTTTCCTCATTCATGGCCCGATTGTACACAGCTCTTGATCTTGCGGACACCCCTCAATCTGGCGCCAATTATGGCAAAGTGTAACTTTTCATACCTGAATCAAACGACTATGCTGCATTGCACCGCGTCTGTGTGCAATACCGCCGCCGCAAAGACTGGACGCGCCGTGACGTTAAGGAAAACCCGGGAGAGAGTTTATGAGCGAAGAAGTCATCGAACGTGAATCAATGGAAGTCGATGTTGTCGTCGTCGGGGGTGGCCCCTCTGGCCTGTCAGCGGCGATCCGCCTGATGCAATTGGCGCAGGAAAACGACCGGGAAATCAGTGTCTGCGTCGTTGAAAAAGGATCGGAGATCGGGGCCCACATCCTGTCCGGTGCGGTCATTGAACCCCGGGCGCTTGATGAGCTGATTCCGGACTGGAAAGAAAAAGGCGCTCCGCTCAATACGCCCGCCCAAAAAGACGTATTCATGCTGTTGACTGCCAATGGCTCGACCCGGTTGCCAACGCCGCCGCAAATGAACAATCACGGCAATTATATTGTCAGCCTTGGCAATGTCTGTCGCTGGCTTGGTGAACAGGCGGAAGCTCTGGGCGCTGAAATTTATCCCGGCTTTGCCGCTGCCGAGGTTCTCTATAACGACGATGGCTCGGTCAAGGGCATAGCCACCGGCGATATGGGCCGCCAGAAAGACGGCACCCCAGGTCCCAATTTCGAACCGGGCATGGAACTGCACGCCAAATACACCATCTTCTGTGAGGGCTGCCGAGGCTCGCTCACCAAGACCCTGTTCGAACGCTTTGATCTGCAGAAGGATTCTGATCCGCAGACCTTTGGCCTCGGCATCAAGGAATTGTGGGAAGTCGACCCGGCGCAACACAAAGAGGGTGCCATTGTCCATACCACAGGATGGCCGCTGGATACGGATACCTATGGTGGCTCGTTTCTGTACCATCTGGAAAACAATCAGGTCGCCGTCGGCTTTGTTGTCGGCCTCGACTACAAGAACCCGCACCTGAGCCCGTTTGAGGAATTTCAGCGTTTTAAGACCCACCCCGCGATCCGCCCCACGTTCGAGGGCGCGACACGCATTTCCTATGGTGCTCGTGCGCTCAATGAAGGGGGTTTCCAGTCCGTTCCAACACTGAGCTTCCCGGGCGGCACCCTGGCGGGGGATACCGCAGGGTTTCTGAATGTACCGAAAATCAAAGGCACCCATACCGCCATGAAGACCGGCATGTTGGCAGCGGAAGCAGCTTTTGCCGCCGTCAGCGCCGAGGCAGACCCGGCACAGGGACTGCCCGCTTATACAGAAGCAGTAAAACAATCCTGGGTATGGAAGGAATTGCGCAAGGTTCGCAATATCCGCCCGTCTTTCCGATGGGGATTCTGGCCGGCGCTGGTCTATTCCGCCATCGACACTTATCTGTTTGCAGGCAACGCAC
>JADHSW010000165.1 GCA_016776705.1 Rhodospirillales bacterium | reverse complement strand
AACCATAACTTGCCCTTCGATAATGGGCGATGCATCGGTAACGCCTTGCAGGCCGCGGATCTTATCAGCCAAATTATCAAAGTCGCTCAACTGTTCGGATTGTCCGTAGATACTAAGATGCCCGTTGATGCCCAGAATTCGGTCCAGCAATTCTTCGCGAAAACCGTTCATCACGGACATCACGATAATCAGGGTCGCGACACCAAGGGCGATACCCAAAAGCGAGAACCAGGCGATGACGGAGATAAATCCCTCCTGTCGTCGTGCCCGTAGATAGCGCATGGCCATCATCCATTCAAAAGACGAGAACATGCGCTTCTCTAACCTTTCAAACGATTGAGGGCTTTGACCGGGGAAATTTCTTCGCGCTCACCGGTTTTACGATTCTTGAATTCAACGATACCGTCCTTGACGCCCCGGGGCCCGATAACGATTTGCCACGGCAGGCCGATCAAATCCATATCGGCAAACTTGGCGCCCGCTTTTTTGTCGCGGTCATCGTACAAGACATCAATTCCAGCTTCGTTCAACGACGCATACATGTCATCACAGGTTTGGGTGCAGGCTTCGTCGCCATGCCTGAGATTAATCAGGCCAACCCTGTAAGGAGCGATGCTTTCGGGCCAGATAATGCCGTTATCATCATGGGACGCTTCGATGATTGCTCCGACCAGCCGCGAAACGCCGATACCGTAAGATCCCATCTCGACAGTAATTTCCTCACCTTCGGGACCGGTAACCACCGCCCCAAGTTTCGATGAGTACTTGTCACCGAAATAGAAAATGTGGCCAACCTCAATACCGCGCGCGGTAATCAGATCTTCACCAAGGGCCTTTTCGGCTTCCGGATCACGTTTTTCATCCGTCGCCGCATACTGGTTGGTGAATTTGTCGACAACGGGTTGCAGATCACCATCAAAATCAACTTCGTAATCGGACCAGGACATATCAATAAAGTCGCGATGACAGGCAATTTCGCTTTCGCCGGTTTCGGCCAGGATCAGGAATTCGTGGCTCATGTCGCCGCCGATGGGGCCGGTATCGGCCGCCATGGGAATGGCTTTCAGTCCCAGGCGTTCATAGGTCTTAAGATACGATACGAACATCTTGTTATAGGATCGCCGCGCGCTTTCCTTGTCCAGATCGAAGGAATAGGCATCCTTCATCAGGAATTCACGACCGCGCATAACCCCAAAACGGGGCCTGACCTCGTCGCGGAATTTCCACTGAATGTGATAAAGCAGTTGCGGGACATCTTTATAGCTGCGAACTGAATTGGCGAAAATTTCGGTGATTTGCTCTTCGTTGGTCGGACCATAGAGCATGTCGCGGTCGTGGCGGTCACGTATGCGAAGCATTTCAGGGCCGTAATCGTCATAACGCCCACTTTGACGCCATAAATCAGCCGGTTGAATGGTCGGCATCAAAACTTCGTGGCAATTGATGGCGTTTTGTTCTTCGCGAACGATCTGCTCGATATTGCGCAACACCTTTAAGCCCATGGGCAGCCAAGAATATATCCCGGCGCTGGATTGGCGAATCATTCCTGCGCGCAGCATCAGGCGATGAGAGACAATTTGCGCCTCGGACGGGGTTTCCTTCAAGGTAGGCAGAAAGTAAGCGGATAAACGCATGAATATGGGGCCTTAACTGTAAAAATGGATTGCCGGACTTTATTCGATGGCTGCTTTAACTGCAATCGGCATTACTCGTCAAAAATGGCGCTATCAACGCACATCCACGGCGGCTTTGCTTCGACAATTCGCTTGTATGCGGGGCATTCCGTGTGATGAGCGCCGGGTAAGTATCCCAGACTCATGAGAAATTCGTTGACGATTTCACCGCCGGTAAACTTGAATGTTTTCTTGAATAGCTTCACCCAGCCGGATTTGGGCATGGGGTGGCTGGCTTCAAGGAACCTGGCGAATCCGCCATGACTGTCCCGCATGGCCTGAATTCGCTTTGCATTTTCGATAATGGAATTCACCTTGAGGCGGTTTCGAATGATCCCCGCATCACCCAGCAGGCGTTCAACATCTTTTTCCTCGTAGGCCGCGACCGTATCAACATCGAAGCCGTCAAATGCGGCAAACGTTGTCGGGCGCTTTTTCAAGATCAGTTCCCACGACAAGCCCGCCTGAAAAATTTCAAGCGCCAGCAGTTCAAGTAGCACCGCCTCACCCTCGCGCGGCAAGCCGTATTCGTCATCATGGTACGGGCCATGTATGGGATTGCCCGGGGCTGTGTCGCAGTACCAGTTCATAGAACCTCTCTAGGCCTGCTCGATTTCAATAAGCGCTCCCTGAAAATCTTTTGGATGCAGGAAAAGTACAGGTTTTCCATGAGCGCCAATTTTTGGCTCCCCACCACCAAGAACCCGCGCCCCTTCGGCAACAAGATGATCGCGGGCGACGATAATGTCTTCTACTTCGAAGCACATATGGTGAATTCCGCCGGACGGGTTTTTTTCTAAAAATCCATTGATCGGCGAGTCTACGCCCAGGGGATGCAGCAATTCAACCTTGGTGTTGGGAAGTTCGACAAACACGACGGTAACACCGTGGTCCGGTTCATCCTTGGGTTCGGATAATTTCGCACCCAGCATGTTCTTATAGCCATTGCAGGCGGCTTTAAGGTCGGGAACGGCGATGGCGACGTGGTTAAGGTTTCCAATCATGACGGGATCAATACCTATCTTTTCAGTGTTTCAGAATTATATTTCGACCAGATGTATCTGGGTTATTGGTTTTTTGTCCAGGCGTTCCCGGAACAATCTGCGGACCGCGATACGAATGTTTTCATTCGTCGATTCTTTCCCGGAATTGTTCTTCAAGGCGCCCTTCACGGCCAGCAGAACATCATCATGCAAGCCGTCATCCCCATCTTCTAGCACACCGGTCGTTGTCAGGATCGGCTCGGATACAAGTAGCCCCTGGCTATCGATAACAACGGTAACCACGGCGGTGCCGTTCCACAAGGCGCGCTTGCGTCCGCGGATCAACTCGCCATCAAGGGGAACCACCCGGTTTCCCTCAAGGGCCAAACGGCCCGATGGAACGTGATCCACAATTCCAGGCTCGCCGGGTCCAATGCGCATCATGGACCCGTTTTCGCCGACGATGGTATGGGCAACCTGACAGTCCATCGCCAATCGGGCGTGTTCCGCCATATGGCGCAATTCGCCGTGAACGGGTATGGCGATGGTTGGTCGAACGTGTTGATACATGCGGACAAGTTCATCGCGGGCCGGATGTCCTGACACGTGGACGAAGTGGTCACGCTCAGTCATTACATGAACACCGGAACGCACAAGCTGGTTTTGCATGCGCCCGATAGAATTCTCATTGCCTGGAATAATACGCGATGAAAAAATTACCGTGTCGCCGGACTCAAGAGAGACCCGTGGATGCGACTTGTCTGCGATTCTGGCAAGTGCCGCACGTGGCTCACCCTGAGAGCCGGTACAAACAATAAGTGTCTTGTCCCTTGGCAGAAAACCGGCTTGATCCTCGTCCAAAAAGGCAGCCGTGTCCTGAAGGCAGCCGTGAGCTCGTCCGACTTCGGAAAAACGCCATAAGGCCCGACCGGCCAAAACCACATCGCGATCATTGGCGGCGGCGGCGGCGGCGATAGTTTCAAGCCGGGCAACGTTGGAGGCAAAGCAGGTAACAACCACCCGTTGTTTCTGTGTCGAGATCAGTTCCGTCAGGCTTTCCAGAAGATCGCCTTCAGACCCGGAAGTGCCCGGCGAGAATACGTTCGTTGAATCGCAAACAATTGCCAACGTTCCCTCTTCACCCAGTCGCCTCAATGCATTTTCATCCGTTACATCACCCACAACGGGATCAGGATCGAATTTCCAATCCCCCGTATGCAGGACAGTTCCCACCGGGGTTCTAATGACGATAGCGTTGGGCTCAGGAATTGAATGGGTCAGGGTAATCAGTTCAAGTTCGAACGGTCCAATGGTAAATTTCCCGCCCAGGGGAATCACCGTCACATCGACCTGGTCTTCCAATCCGGCCTCCGCCAGTTTATGGGCCAGAATTTCCGCCGTGAACGGCGTTGCATAAATCGGACAGCCCAGGCGTCGCCAAAGATGGGCAACCGCACCCAGGTGATCCTCGTGGGCATGGGTCAGCACCAATGCTTCCAGTTGATCCAGGCGTTCTTCAATAAAGGCCGGATCAGGCATCATGACATCCACCCCAGGCCAATTCCCATCACCAAAGGTTATGCCCAGATCGATCATCATCCAGCGTTCCTGATCGCGCGGGCCGTAACCATATAGGTTAAGGTTCATGCCGATCTCGCCGGCACCGCCCAGCGGAAGGAAAAGCAATTCGTCTCGTGACGTCATTTGTTATTCAGACTTGTTCAGTTTATGGATGGCAAAAAGGCCACGTAGTGTCAGCTCAGCATCAGCGCATTCGATGCTGTCCGTCGCTTCGGCAAATAACGGCGCCAATCCGCCCGTAGCGATGACTTTCATGGGTGATCCAAATTCCTCGGCGATGCGTTTGACGACACCTTCGATCATGGACAGGTACCCCCAATAGATACCTGATTGCATGGCCGATACGGTTCCGGTGCCAATAACCTTTTCAGGACGGCAGATGGCGACCCTTGGCAATTTGGCTGCTGCCAGATGCAGGGCTTCCTGCGATAAATTAACACCAGGCGTAATGATTCCGCCTGTGTAATTGCCGTCTGCATCAACAACATCAAACGTTGTCGCCGTGCCAAAATCGACAATAATCAGCGGGCCGCCATAACTTTGATGGGCGGAAATTGCATTCACCAGTCTGTCCGCACCTACTTCCTGGGGCTGAGGCAGCAGCACCTTGATGCCCAGTTTAACCCCGGGTTCGCCAACAACCAGCGGGTCGGCATTGAAATATGTTCTGCACAGGGTTTTCAGGCTAAACAGGGTGGATGGCACAACGGTCGCTATAATGGCGCTTTTAATTTCTTTTCGATCAATGTTGTCCAGATTGAGCAACTGCATTAACCAGACGCCGTGTTCATCGGCCGTGTGCTCGCGGGTACTGGAGGCGCGCCATTCACCAAGCACTTTTCCGTCGTCATTAAAAACGGAAAAGACCGTATTCGTATTTCCAGAATCAATAGCCAGAAGCATTAACTTGTTCCCAGTTTCAGATAGCGGTAGCGCTACTATACAAAAACATCACCGGCGGTGATACGTCGCTCATTGCCCTCATGCAGAAGGATCAGGGCTCCGTCTTTATCCAGCGCCTTGAACTCCCCCTTAAGGGTTTCACGTTCAAGGCGTACGGTTATTTCCTGGCCCAGCCATGCCGCACGACGCAACCATGCTTTTCTGGTCGGCTGAAAGCCCAGATTTTTCCAGGTAACGTAACCTGCAAGAAAACGCCGGGTGAAGTTCTCAAGCAGTATTTCAGGCGTTACGTCTTTTGCCCCTTCACGATCAAGAGACGTGGCGGGAAACTCTACATCTTCAGGGTAATGCTTGATATTCAGACCAACACCAATGACAAGCCAGTCCATGCCGCCCAACGGGACCGTTTTTGATTCCAGTAAGATACCGGAAATTTTGCGCCCCTCAACAAGCACATCATTGGGCCATTTACAATTTACAAAAGTTCCTTTTGGCAGCACCGAAGCGGCGGTATCCGCCATGGCCAGGGAAGCGATAAAACTTAGCTGCATGGCCTTGAAGGCATGACAGTTCGGCCTTAACAACAAAGAACAATAAAGATTTCCTGCCTTGGAGACCCATTCACGGCCTCGCCTGCCACGGCCTGCCGTTTGTTCCCTGGCCCAAACAACAATCCCTTCAGGAGCGCCATCCGCGGCCAAACGCTTGGCCTCTTCGTTGGTGCTGTCGATGCTGTCGTATGAGAGCAGTTTGTAGGGGCTCGGCAGATTAACGCCTGTGGTCATCTCGCAAACAAAGCTGACGCCGCCGCCGAGGCGCTATCGATAATAACGCCAGGAAACAGGAAGAAAGTGACAATGAACAGCGCCGTACCAAAGATCACCAGACCAAGACTGCGGGTTACCGGGCTATCAAGAGAATCGCCCGGTGCATCGAAGTAAACCACCTTGATCACGCGCAAATAATAGAAAGCGCCAACAACACTGGTCAAAACTCCGATAATCGCAAGCCCAAAGAAACCGGCATCGATAGCAGCGAAGAAAATATAAAGTTTTGAGAAAAATCCGGCCAGGGGAGGAATACCGGCCATTGAGAACATAAACACGGCAATGGCGGCGGCGATCATGGGATGGGTTTTCGACATCCCGGCCAGATCGCTGATGTTTTCGACCATACGGTCGCCCCTGCGCATTGTCAGGATACAGGCAAAGGCGCCGATATTCATAAACAAATAGATCGCCATATAGATCATGATGCCGCGCACGCCTGCTTCGTCGGCAACGGCGAGGCCAATCAATGCATAACCTACATGGCCGATGGAACTGTAGGCCATCAGGCGTTTGATGTTGGTCTGGTTGATGGCGGCAAATGCGCCCAGAAGCATTGAAGCGACAGAAATCAAAATAATGATCTGTTGCCAATGCTGGACCAGATCACCGAACGGCCCGACCATGACACGAATGAACAGGGCGATTGCTGCAAT
>JADHSW010000164.1 GCA_016776705.1 Rhodospirillales bacterium | reverse complement strand
AGGGTCTGGCGCTTTGGTGACAGTTGATCGGCCGAAACGCCAAATGCCGAAATTATGGCAGGAATTTCCCGGTGATTGGCAAGGGCGGCGGTGATTTGAGCCATGGCGGGGGCTGTTTGAATGCCATATCCTCCCTGTGCGGCCAGCCAGAAAAAACCATCCACATCATCGGCAAATCCGCACACCATGGACTTGTCGGCGACAAATGAGCGCAGACCGGCCCGTTTGCTCACCAGTCGAGAGATTTTCAGCGTTGTTGCGGCTTCAATGCGCTCAATGCAAAGGGCGATGTCCATTTCATCGGGTTGTGCGTCACAGGGTGGGGAGGGGACTTCATCGGCGGGGGAAATCATCAGATCTCCACCTTCCGGCTTGAAGTACCAGCTTTCATCGGCACCATCAGTCAGTGGCCATTCCGCCGGGGATTGCCCCGGGTCGACAGTCAGGGCCGTGCGGCGCTTGGGCACCAGTCCGATTTGTTTGGTTCCTGCCATTTCGGCGATCTGATCCGCCCATGCCCCGGCGGCATTGATGATGATTGCAGCCGAATAGGAACCGGCCCTGGTGTCCACCTGCCAATTTGCCCTGGTTCGGCGCAGGGCCTGAATTTCGGCCCCGGTTACCAGTTCCCCGCCAGCCTGCCTGAACCCTCGAAGATAACCCTGAAACAAGGCATCCACATCAATATCAGACGCACCTTCTTCCCATGCCCCAGTAAGAGAAAATTCAGGCCTGACAAGGGGGGACAGGCGCTCGATTTCTGCGCTGTCCACGGCAATGACCTTGTCGCCAATAGCGCCCGCAACCTTATCAACACAGGACTTATCGGCAACCATCAACGCCCCGCGTCTGGACAGTAATGCATAATCGGTAAAGCCCTGAGGCGGGTTTTCCAGAAAAGCCCTGCTGGCCGACGTGATGGCTCGGATGAGATCGTTTCCATAACTTTCAGTGAAAATAGCCGCCGAACGTCCGGTCGCATGATACCCCGGCTGATCCTCCATCTCGCAAATCAGAACCGTGGCACCACCGCGAACCAGCTCATAAGCCGCGGACGCACCGGCGATGCCGGCTCCGATTATGAGAAAATCATAGGTGGTTGCTGTGTCAGTCATCCTGACAACTTTATTACAGCATGTGGAACATCGGCGTTATGATTTTCTGAAGGGGGAGTGATCGGCCAGGACCTCGATTTCTTCGCCGACGGCCTCCCGCTCATCAATCAGGAAACGCCGGACCGCCTTCCTGAAACCGGAATCCGCTATCCAATGGGCGCTGTAGGTCGCATGGGGCAGGTAGCCACGTTGCAGCTTGTGGGTGCCCTGGGCCCCGGCTTCAACTTTTTTCAGGCCCTTTTCAATGGCGAAATCAATGGCCCGGTAATAACAGACTTCGAAATGCAGGAATTTGAAGTTTTCAAGGCAACCCCAATAGCGCCCGTACAGGGTATCTTCGCCAATCAGGTTCAAAGCCCCGCCGACGAATTCATCGCCTCGTTCAGCCATGATCAGCAAAACGTTTTCGCCCATGGTCTGACCAAGACGCGAAAAGAAATGTCGGTTCAGGTAGGCCTGACCCCACTTGCGATCCGAAGTGTTGTGATAAAAACGAAAGAAGGCGTCCCAATGGCGCTCCTGGATCTCGTCCCCCCTGAGAGTATGGATGACGACGTCTTCGGCCTCGTCAATGGCGCGACGCTCCCTGCGGATTGTCTTTCGCTTGCGCGATGACAGGGCGGCGAGAAAGTCATCGAAGCAGCCAAAGCCATCGTTTATCCAGTGGAATTGGCGATCGGTGCGTTGCAACAACCCCATTTCCCCACACAACCGCCATTCTTCGTGGTTGGGGAAGGTAATATGGAAGGACGAACAACCCAGCTGTTCCGCCAGTTGTACAAGCCCGGAAAGCAGGGCTTTTTGCAGGGCGCGTTGTTTTTCTGGGGGCAAATCCTCGCGCACCAGCAGCCGCCGACCGGTGACCGGGGTGAAAGGCACGGCGGCCTGCAATTTAGGATAATACCGCCCACCCGCCCTGTGGTAGGCATCAGCCCAGCCCCAGTCGAAGACATATTCGCCGTAGGAATGGTTTTTCAGGTACAGCGGGGTGACCGCCAGGGGGACTCCGGTCTCGTCTTCCAGCACCAGATGCCGGGGCAGCCAGCCCGTATCGGCGCAGACTGACCTGCTATCTTCCAATGCCGAAAAAAAAGAGTGCCGGACAAAGGGATCGCTGTTTCCGGCACAGGTGTCCCAGTCATCAGGATTGATCTCGTTGATCCCGCCAAGAACCTTGATTATCTGAGTTTCACTTCCGTCCGGCATGAATTAGAAATGAGGCTACAGATTGAATAAAACAAGCAAATTCAAGCAATCTCGAATATGCCATCGACCTCAACGGCAACTCCCAGCGGTAGCGACGTTGCGCCGACGGCGAAGCGGGCGTGTTTGCCATTGTCGCCAAAGGCTTCGGCGATCAGGTCCGACGCGCCGTTGATAACTTTTGGCTGGTCCGTGAAATCCGGGGTGCAATTGACGAAGCCGCCCAGCTTGACCACCTGCGTGACCCGGTCCAGATCGCCAAAACAGGCTTCCTTGACCTGGGCGATCAGGTTGATGGCGCAAATGCGGGCGGCCTGATAACCATCCTCGACGCTTAAATTGTCGCCGACTGTCCCCTGATACTGCAAGTCACCGTTCAGCATGGTGATCTGGCCCGATACGAAAATCAGATTGCCGGTGATGACGAAAGGTATGTAGTTGGCGGCGGGTGCAGCGGGCTTGGGCAACTCGATACCCATATCGATCAGGCGTTGCTCAACAGTTCCAGCCATGATGGAAGTCCTTTAGCCCTAGATTTTCAGGTGAGTGTGATCGGTCGGTGCGACACAGACGACGCTTGAGCCGCGTTCTTCAAGCAAGGCCTGGGCTGTCGCCAGTTTTGCGTCAATGGCGTCATCATCCTGATCCGGATCGTGATGGAACAGATAAAGGGTTTTAACCTTGGCCCGGTCGGCCAGGTCAATAACCTGACTGATACACGAATGACCCCAGCCAACCTTGCCGTTAGCATATTCGGCGTCCGTATAGGTGCTGTCCGTAATCAGGGCGTCGGCGCCTTCGATAAATTTGACCAGACGTTTGACGTAGAAGGAGTCGTAGTGTTCCTCGTCGTCTTCCAGGAACAGCTCGTTATCGGTGATGTAACAGATCGAGCGGCCCTTGTATTCGATACGGTAACCCAGGCATTGACCCGGATGGTGCAACAACATGGTCTTGATGGTAATGCCGTCGAATTCCAGCACTTCCTCGTGCAGGTCGCGGAACGTAACGCTGGAGGCGAATTCCTGAATGGTAATCGGGAAATAGACCCCGTCCATTTGGGCGGAAATCAGCTGATGGACCGTGATGTCGTCGTGACGGGGACCAAAAATTTCAAATATGTTGCCCTGGATGTACATGGGAACGAAAAAGGGCAGGGCGTTAATATGATCCCAGTGCGGGTGGGAGATGAAAATCTTCGCCTCGATCTTCTTCTTGCCCAGTCCCATCATCCAGTTAGACAGTTCCTTGATACCGCTGCCGGCATCGAAAATAAGGAATTCCCCACGGGAAAATTCGATGGTCACGCACGATGTATTGCCACCGTAACGCACGCTCTTTTGGCCGGGAACGGGCAGGGTGCCGCGGACGCCCCAGAACGACAGATCCATTTTATCGGCGAAAATGCGCAAGACGTTTGCGACAAAGGTTTTTTCGCGGATCGGCTTGGTAAGATAGCCGTCGATACCACTCTTGAAGGCTTTTTTGCGGTCGTAATGATAGGATTTGGACGAGACGACGATCAGTTTGGTGCCGCTCAATTCCGGGAAAGTCTTCAATTGGGCGCAAAGTTCCATGCCGTCCAGGCCCGGCATCATCAGATCAAGCAGGACACAGTCCGGTTTTTCAGCGGCAATCTGATCGGCGACATTGGTGCTGTCTGTATGAAAAGTTGCCAAATGACCTTCAGCCGTTAAAAGCTCGGCCATGAATTCCGCCATTTCCGGGTCATCGTCGACGACGAAAAAGCTCAGTTTTAACTTATCCGACATGAAAAACCTTATAAAAGTTCGCTGTTCGAGCGGCGCCTGAAAATCAAGGCAATCTTATATGTAATTATTGTCTGCGCGACAATGAATAGAGAGTTTAAATATTTATCTGAAAAGCACCTGAACAACCATAAATAAAGTAGAGGATTAAAAAGTTAGCAAAAAGGAGGGCGGTTCCGGATGGTTAAAATCCGGAGCCGCCCCAAGTTTCCCAGGGAGGATCTCCCCTATCCTTTAGCCCTTACGAGCAACCGCTGGTGCCGCCGCAGGTCAGGCACTTCAAACAGGTGCCGTTGCGAACAAGCGTAAAGTTGCCACATTCACCACACGGGTCACCCTCGTAGCCCTTCATTCTGGCTTCGCGAACCTGATCCATATGAGCATCGGCAGTTTCGATGACCGATGTCTCGACACTGATGGTTTCCGTCATCTCTTGCGAGGCGACCAGCTGCTTGCCGCCGCCGCCAGAGGAAGCCGTCATTTTTGTCCTGGTCGCCGCGCCTGACTTGCCGGAACCTGCTTCGCCGTAGCCCTTGGCCCCCTTGATGACCAGAAACTTTGAGCGCACGTAACCTTTCGAGGCGATACGTTCGACGACTTCCTGAGCTTCTTCCTGGACGCTTTGGGGAATACTGCCTTCCCCTTCACCGCTGCCCAGGCTGTCGGGAGCAAGATCTTCCGGCACAACGTGAGCCAGATCGTTGCGGCCAAGGTAGGAAACCGCCAATTCGCGGAAGATATAATCCAGTATCGACGTCGCCATCTTGATGGTGTCGTTACCTTCGACAATGCCCGATGGGTCAAAGCGGGTGAAGGTGAAGGCTTCGACATATTCTTCCAGCGGCACGCCGTATTGCAGGCCGATTGAAATGGCGATGGCGAAGTTGTTCATCAATGAGCGGAAAGCGGCGCCTTCCTTGTGCATATCGATGAATATTTCGCCCAGGGGACCATCTTCGTACTCGCCGGTGCGAAGGTAGACCTTGTGGCCGCCGACGACGGCTTTCTGGGTGTAGCCCTTGCGACGGTGCGGCAATTTGCGCCGCTTGGTGACGAAACGCTCGACAATGCGTTCTGCCATCATTTCGGCCTGAATAACTGCCGGTGCTTCGGCGAGTTCTTCCGCAGCAGTAATGGCGTCGCTATCGCTTTCCAGCAGCTGCGCCTGCAACGGCTGTGACAGTTTCGAGCCGTCCCGGTAAAGCGCATTGGCTTTAAGGGCAAGACGCCATGAAAGCATATAGGCTTCCATGCAGTCTTCGATGGTGGATTCAGTTGGCATATTGATGGTCTTGGAAATCGCACCCGAAATAAATGGTTGCGATGCCGCCATCATGCGGATGTGACTTTCGACCGACAAGAATCGCTTGCCAGTGCGGCCACACGGGTTGGCGCAGTCAAAGACGGGCAGATGCTCATCCTTCAGGTGCGGCGCACCTTCCATGGTCATCGATCCACAAACGTAGATATTGGCCGCCTCGATTTGGTCCCTGGGAAAGCCCAAGGCGGTTAGCATGTTGAAGGACACGTGGTCCAGGCTTTCGGGGCTTAGCCCCAGGGTCTCGGTGCAGAAGCTTTCGCCCAGGGTCCACTTGTTGAAAGCGAACTTGATGTCGAAGGCTTCGGCCAATTCCTTTTCAACGGCTTTAAGGGCTTCTTCGGTGAAGCCTTTTTCGCGCAGGGTCTCGTGGTTAATGCCGGGGGCACCTTCCAGGGTGCCATGGCCTTCGGCATAGCCCTTGATATCCTTGATCTGGCGTTCCGAATACCCCAGACGGGTCAGGGCTGCCGGAACCATGCGGTTGATGATCTTGAAGTACCCGCCGCCAGCCAGTTTCTTAAACTTGACTAGGGCGAAATCGGGCTCAATCCCGGTAGTGTCGCAATCCATGACCAGCCCAATGGTGCCGGTTGGGGCAATGACGCTGACCTGGGCATTGCGGAAGCCATGTTTTTCACCAAGTTCCAACGCCCTGTCCCAGGCTGTGCGTGCGGCGACGGACAATTCAGCATCCGGCGAACCCTCAGCAACCAGCGGCACAGGAGCAACGTTCAGGCCTTCGTAACCGGCGGCTTCGCCGTAAGCGGCGCGACGGTGGTTGCGAATGACCCGCATCATTGAGCTGGCATTATCGGCGTAGCCCGGGAAAGCTCCCATTTCTGCAGCCATTTCGGCCGATGTGGCGTAAGCGACGCCGGTCATCAGGGCGGAAATCGAGGCGCAAATCGTGCGACCGGCTTCTGAATCGTAAGCAATGCCAGCCGCCATCAGATAGCCGCCGATATTGGCGAAACCAAGGCCAAGGGTGCGGAATTCATAAGACAGTTGAGCGATGCGTTCCGACGGGAATTGTGCCATCAGGACCGAAATTTCCAGCGTCATGGTCCACAATCGAACGGCGTGCTCGAAGGCTTCAACATCAAATGCCGCTTCACCGCCATTGTTTTCGTTCAGGAACGTCATCAGGTTCAGGGACGCCAGATTGCACGCCGTATCATCCAGGAACATGTATTCCGAACACGGGTTCGAGGCATTGATACGGCCGCTTTCCGGGCAGGTGTGCCAGTCGTTGATGGTGG
>JADHSW010000163.1 GCA_016776705.1 Rhodospirillales bacterium | reverse complement strand
TGGTGTATGTTTACAAATAAACGCTCCCATTAAACCAACACAGAGTCAACGTTTTTTGCGTGTTTTATGTGGTTTTATGTGGCTTTTCGTTGAATTTAACGAACCAGTCTGTATATATTTTGAATTAACAGGCAGACGAGGAACACACTTATGCATCGCCGCACGTCCCCAACCGCACTATCAAACAAGCGCCAGGCTGAAATTATCAAGGCTGTGCGCACCAAGGGTTCCTGCAGCATTATCGATCTTGCAAACGAATTAAATGTGTCGGACGAAACCATACGACGAAATGTAAAAGTCCTGGCGGCTCAAGGCCTGATCGACAAGGTCCGTGGCGGTGTCATGATGCCCAACGCCCTTAGCGAGCCAGCGTTCCCATTACGTATGAACGAATGCAAGGATGCCAAACAAAAAATTGCCGCACATATCGCCAACTCAATAAATGACGGGGATTCCCTGATCCTGGATAATGGGTCAACCACAGCATTTATCGCGAATGCCCTGACGGGACATCATAACCTGTTCGTTGTAACCAATTCTGTCGTGATAGCCAACATCCTGGCAATCCAGCCCGGTAACAGGGTATTTATGGCTGGGGGCGAGTTGCGCAACCACGATGGTGGAGCTTTTGGCCCGGAAGCTCTGGAATTCGTGAAAAATTTTGAAGTCAAATGCGCTATTTTTTCTTCAGCCGCGATCCATCCCGAAAAGGGCTTTCTGGTTCATCATTTATGTGAAGCCGAATTTGCGCGGGCAATTATTGAACGCTCCGAACGCACTTTGGTTGCAGCTGATTCAAGTAAATTTGGTCGCAAGGCTCCTTTACGCTTGTGCGACAGCAGTCAAGTCGATGAACTGATTACCGAAGCCGCCCCAACACAGAACCTTGCACAGATGCTGGATGTAAATAATATTAAGACCACCATCGTTCCATGAAGGGAAGGCTCGACCCATTTCCGCTACACAACTACTGATTAACCTCATTGGCTCCGTTGCCCTTTTATTGTGGGGCATGCGCATGGTTCGCACGGGCATCTCACGGGCACTGGGATCCAGCATGCGCCATGCAATCGGGCGCAGCGTGTCAAATCGTTTCAAGGCCTTCTTCATTGGCATTGGCGTCACCGGCATCTTGCAAAGCTCTACGGCGACGGGGTTAATTGTCGCTTCTTTCGCCAGCCGGGGCCTGATGGACACGGCCCCTGCCCTCGCCGTGATGCTTGGAGCAGACGTTGGCACCACCCTGGTTGCCCAGGTTCTATCCTTCGACATAAGCTGGCTCGCGCCGACACTGATTTTAATTGGCGTCGTCTCTCACTTCGTGTCCGGCAAGACCCTGTACAAGCAACTGGGGCGCACGGCAATTGGTCTTGGCATCATGCTGCTGGCCTTGGGAATGATCGTTCAGTCATCAACACCCATGCGAGAGTCCGTTGTCCTGCAAAATGTTTTCGGGGCCTTGAGCGATGAGCGCCTGCTTGCCGTCTTGCTGGCCGCCCTGTTGACCTGGATGGCCCATTCAAGCCTGGCCGTCGTCTTGCTGGTGATGTCTCTGGCCGCCGGGGGCGTTGTCTCACTGTCGCTGGCTTTTGTTCTTGTCGTCGGCGCCAATCTTGGCGGCGCCATGCCCCCGGTTATGGCGACCTGGGCGAAAGAACCCGAAGCTCGCCGCGTTCCCCTGGGCAATGCATTCTTCAAGGCCGTGGGTTGCCTGATCCTGTTGCCGTTGATCGATATCATCTCGCCCTATTTGGCGATGATAGATATTGATCCGGCACGTCAGATCGTCAACTTCCACACCTTTTTCAATATTTCCATCGCTGTTATCTTTATTTTCATGACAGATGCCATCGCCAATTTTGCCAACAGGGTCTTACCCGCAGTCCCCCAAACAGATGATCCGGGAAGGCCCAAATATCTGGACAGGGCCCACATCAATGATCCGTCCGTCGCCTTGGCCAGCGCAGCGCGTGAGACTGTCAGAATGGGTGATATTGTTGAAGTCATGTTGCGCGACAGTATCGTCGCCCTTCAAAACGACGACAGATTTCTGGCGAACTCCGTCATTAAAATGGATAACGCCGTCGACCAGTTGCACGAGGCAATCAAACTGTATGTGACGGAAGCTGGCCGCGAGCGCCTGGATGAAGAAGACAGCAGGCGGGCTACCAATATCCTGACCTTTACGACCGACCTTGAGCACATCGGTGATATCGTCGAAAACCTGATGGAAATCACGACCAAGAAAATCAAAAAGAAATTGAAATTCTCGCCGGACGGATTCGCCGAAATTATGCAAATTCACCTGAAGGTCGCCGACAATCTTAAACTGGCCCTGGGCGCTTTTATTTCCGACGACGTCAAACTTGCCCGTCAATTATTGGCTGAAAAAAGCGTCGTCAAGGCGATGGAGCGCGCCGGTGCTGAAAATCATATGGAGCGACTTCGTGAAGGTCGCCCCGAAAGTATCGAGACCAGCGCCCTGCACATGGATATTCTCAGGGACCTGAAACGTATCCACTCCCATATCGTCGCAATTTCTTATCCGGTGCTGGAAAATGCCGGAGAGCTGGATAAAAAAACAAACCTGATGTTATGAATGATGAGACGGGCGCATAGACGCCCGGGCCTCTGTTCCTACATTCAAACACTTGTGGAAATATGAACTTTCGAGAACAATATTTTCGCCGCCCTGGCGATATTCTGGCTCGGCTTGATATCAGTAATCAGATGGTCCAGTTTTTCAAACCCTGAAATCCTTACCGGCGCCTTTCGCTCAAACTTCGTCTGATCACCCAACAGAACTTTGACCCGTGCGTGGTTAAGCATTAGTGATCTTAGCTCCGCCGCTTCGCGGGAATAATCCGTTAAACCGCGTTCAGATGAAAAGGCGCTGATGCCGACAATGGCGAAATCCGCAAAATAGTTATCGAGCATTTGGGTCGTATCGCGGCCATAAATTGCCCCATCCGTACCCTGCACCTCACCACCCAGCAACAGAACCCGATTGTCATTCAGGCCCGCCAGTTTGGCGGCGATTTGAAGATCGTTCGTATAGACGGTCAAACGGCGGCGTTCCACAAGGTAATCGGCCATGCAAAGGGTGGTTGTCCCGGCATCAATAATTAACGACACACCGTCGGGTATCATTTCCGCCGCCATCTGGCCAATAGCCCGCTTGCCCTCGATATTCTGGGTCATACGTTCATTCAGGGCCGGTTCCACGGAACTGTTGGACAGTGCACCGCCGTGAATTTTGGTTAAACGTCCCTCATCATCCAGCCGCGTAATGTCCCGGCGCAGGGTTTCACGAGATACCTCCAGTCGCTCATGCAATTCTGTTACCGAGACTGATCCTTTGCGTTCAAGAATATCAAGAATCAAGGTGCGTCGTTGCTCGGCTAACATTTAAATAATCCCTTGAAGCAATTTGGATGAAATATCAGTCATTATCAAAATAGGTCATAAACGGTCAAAACACCACTATTTCAAAAACACATTGGCAAAACCGGTTTTGTTGTGAAAGAATACCTGACAAGGCGCACAGGAAAAATTTCAGGCCAAAGCCTGAGTGGCAAGATTGAGAAACGGTCATAAAACCGTCACTTTTAATTCGTTCCGTCTATAGCTAACTAAGACATATCACCAACGAATTGAACTTGCCTAACGCGTACAATCAACAGGGAGATGGAGGCTTACGCCCATGTTTAAGAAGTTAAAATTATCGAAATTGATCGGAACTACGGCTGCTGTCGCTTTTGTCGCTGGTTTCGGCTTCAAGGCCTACAGTGATACCTTGACTGTCTACACGGCTGTCGAAGCTGAAGATCTAAAAAAATACGCCGCCCGCTTCAATGAGGACCATCCCGATATCGAGATTAAATGGGTTCGTGATTCAACGGGTATCGTCACCGCCAAATTACTGGCCGAAAAAAACAACCCGCAGGCCGATATCGTCTGGGGCCTGGCGGCAACAAGCCTGATGCTGCTTGGCAACGAAGGCATGCTGGCCCCCTACTCGCCCAAAGGCGTCGAAATGCTTGATCCAAAATTCCGTGACAGCGCCAATCCCACAAGCTGGACCGGCATGGATGCCTGGGTTGCATCAATTTGCGTTAATACCGTTGAAGCGACAAAGTACAACCTGCCGACACCAAAAAAATGGCGTGACCTGACTAACCCCGTCTACAAGGGCCACGTAATCATGCCCAATCCAAACTCTTCGGGAACAGGCTTCCTGGATGTATCAAGTTGGCTACAATTATTCGGTGAAGGTGGCGGCTGGACCTTTATGGACGGCTTGCATGAAAACATCGCCCGCTACACCCATTCGGGTTCCAAGCCTTGCAAACTGGCTGCATCTGGCGAAATTCCAATCGGTATTTCATTCGCCTTCCGTGGCGCCAAATCAAAAGCCAAAGGCGCACCACTGGATATCATTATCCCGGAGGAAGGCATCGGCTGGGATATGGAAGCGACCGCCATCATCAAGGGCACCAAGAATATGAAGGCTGCCCAAACACTTGCCGACTGGTCAATTTCCAAAAAAGCCAATGAAATGTACAACGAAGGCTATGCGGTTGTTGCCATGCCGGGCGTTGCCAAGGCTGTTGAATTCTTCCCACCGGAAGTCGCTAGCAAAATGATCGATAACGACTTCGCCTGGGCAGCCACAAATCGCAAGCGTATTCTTACTGAATGGCAATCCCGTTACGATTCAAAATCCGAACCCAAGTAAGCTCTTGCTTGAGACGTAAACACATCAGGAAGGGCCGGTATATCGCCGGTCCTTCTTTTGATTTATGCTTTACAAAATACACACTTCAAGCGATGGGGATTAACTGTGTCTGATCAAAACGCACCTGCCGACAGAAGCGAACCATACCTGCGCATTAACAACGTGACCAAGATGTTCGGTGATTTCACCGCCTTGAAGAATGTCTCGCTGGAAATCAACGAAGGCGAATTTGTCTGCTTTCTTGGCCCTTCTGGTTGCGGCAAGACGACCCTGCTTCGCGCCATTGCCGGTCTTGATATTCAGACATCCGGTTCGGTTGAACAAGGCGGCGAAGACATATCCAGCCTTCCACCATCGGAGCGGGATTTTGGCATCGTCTTTCAGTCCTATGCGCTATTCCCCAATCTGACCATCAACAGAAACGTTGCCTACGGGCTGGAAAATCGTAAGACCCCCAAGGCCAAAACCGCTGCCCGTGTGGCGGAACTTTTGAAACTTGTCGGCATGTCCGATCAGGGCGAAAAATTCCCCGCCCAGCTTTCCGGTGGGCAGCAGCAACGTGTCGCCCTTGCCCGTGCCCTTGCCACATCACCCGGCCTGTTGTTGCTTGACGAGCCCTTAAGTGCGCTGGACGCCAAAGTCCGCGTTCACCTGCGCCATGAAATCAAACAATTGCAGCACCAGCTTGGCGTTACCACAATCATGGTCACCCACGATCAGGAAGAAGCCCTGACCATGGCCGACCGGATCGTCGTCATGAATGAGGGCGTTATTGATCAGGTCGGCTCACCACTTGATATTTATCGCCGCCCCGCAAGCCCCTTCGTCGCCGATTTCGTCGGCACCATGAATTTTTTGGATGCGAACGTCGTCACAAATGACATTGTCACAATCGGCAATACGGAAATCCAGCTTTCCGAACCCATGGACAATCCCTCTAAAGGATCGGCCCTCACCGTCAGCATCCGGCCCGAAGATGTCATCGCCCGTGACATTAATTCGGACAGCCAGAATATTATTGAAACAATAGTCAACGATCTCGAATTCCTGGGCTCGTTTTACCGTGCGGTGTTAAACGTAAAAGGCAATGGCGGTTCGGAATTGCTGGCTGATTTTTCCATTAATCTTGTACGGGACATGGGAGTTAAAGAGGGAATGCCAATGAGTGTGTGCCTGCCCGCCAACAGGCTGCAGGTATACTTTGGTGAAGGATCAGCCCATGAATAGCGCCGCCATGGCAAGCACCGCTTCGGCTGAAGAAATCATACCCAAACTAAGCCGCGACGACAAAATCATGCGTGGCTTTATCGTCATAGTTGGTATCTGGATGGTTATCGTCGTCCTGTTGCCGCTGTATTTCATGCTCTCGAAAAGCACGGAAAACCATGACGGCCTGTTCATCGGGCTGGCCAATTATGCAGAGTATTTTTCCACGCCTGCGCTTTTCTATTCAATCGAAAACAGTTTTTTCATCGCCATTGTATCGACCCTGATTACGATCACCCTTGCCTTCCAGTTTGCCTATGCCCTGACCAGAAGCACTATTCCGGGAAAAGGCATTTTCAAGACCATTGCCCTGATCCCGATCCTTGCGCCGTCTTTGTTACCGGCGATTTCATTCGTCTACTTTTTCGGCCAACAGGGCGTGATCAAGGGCCTGTTGTTCGGCAACGAAATTTATGGCCCAATCGGCATTATTATGGGCGAAGTTTTTTATACCTTCCCCCATGCATTAATGATCCTGATTACGGCGCTTGGGACCGCCGATGGCCGACTATATGAAGCCGCCGTCAGCTTACGCGCCAGCCGTTTGAAAATCTTTTTTACGGTCACGCTACCCGGCATCAAATACGGCCTGATCAGCGCCATCTTCGTTGTTTTCACCCTGGTCATTACGGATTTCGGCATCCCAAAGGTCATTGGCGGGCAATTCAATGTTCTGGCCACGGATATCT
>JADHSW010000162.1 GCA_016776705.1 Rhodospirillales bacterium | reverse complement strand
GTTACTGTCATGCCAATGATCCCCCAACTTTTCCTTCCCCTTTCCCTTGCCTTTATCATGCTCACCCTGGGACTGAGCCTGGTCGTTGATGATTTCAAGCAAGTCGTCGTCCACCCCCGCGCAATCGCCATCGGCCTTTTTTGTCAGATGGTGCTGCTACCCGCTATTGCCTTTGCCCTGATTTCAAAATGGGGATTACCCCCTGAACTGGCTGTTGGCATCATGATTCTGGCCGCCTGCCCCGGAGGCATCACATCCAACCTTTTAACCCATCTTGCCAAGGGGGATTGCGCCCTATCGGTTTCTTTAACAGCCATAACCAGTCTGGCCGGGGTGATTACCATTCCCCTGATCGTCAATTTCTCCTTGACTCAATTCGCTGGTGGCGAAAGCTCGCTCGACCTGCCCGTATGGCAAATGATCCGTGGTGTGTTTTTGATCACCACCCTGCCCGTCATTTTAGGTATGGGTATTCGTTATTTCTTTTCCAGAACCGTCCTGCGCATTGAAAAGCACGCACGCCGCATCGCCGCAGCGCTGTTCATAGTCATCGTGTTTGGCGCCTTTGCCAGCCAGTGGGAACACATGGGGCAGCATTTCTCGGAAGCAGGCCCTGTCGCACTTGCGCTGAATGTGCTGACCATGGCCAGCGGCTTTTACGGGGCCAGACTGCTTAGCCTGAATAGCCGCCAGACCATCGCCATATCCATCGAATGCGGTTTGCAAAATGGCGCCCTTGGTATCTTTGTCGCCGCAACATTGCTGGCTAACCAGACAATGATGATACCCAGCCTGATATATGCCCTGATCATGAATTTGACGGTAGCGTTTTTTTTGGTCGCCACCCTGTTTCCAAAAAAATTACGGATTGCCTGATAAACCCTCTTGCCCCGCTTCGACCACACCCAATCGAATCGGTATAGCTGCTTTTTGGCTGATTCTTTTTTTGTGGCTTTTTGACCGTTTGTGACCAATAATGCCCTATTGTTTTTTGGAGGTTCTTACTATGCCCAGCCCTACAGGTGATCCGTTTCTACTCACACCAGGCCCCTTGACCACCGCCAGGGAAACCAAGGAAGCCATGCTTCACGATTGGGGGTCTCGCGATTCCGGATTTATTGAAGCGAACGCACGCGTCCGCAATCGAATCCTCGAAATCGCCAATGCGACCCACAGCCATGTTTGTGTCCCGGTTCAGGGCAGTGGTACTTTTGCGGTTGAGGCAACACTTGGAACCCTGATTCCCGACTATGGAAAATCCCTTATCTTGGTCAATGGAGCTTACGGCCATCGCATGGCTAAAATTCTCAAGATAATTGGTCGCCAATACGTCATACTTGAAACCCCGGAGGACACCCCGCCTGATCCGGAAGAAGTCGACGACATGCTGGACAACGATGATGAATATTCTCATGTCATCATGGTTCATTGTGAGACTACGTCAGGCATCCTTAATCCCATTAAGGAAATTTCAAAGATCACAAAAGCCCGCGAGTTATCCCTGATCATCGATTCCATGAGCGCCTTTGGCGCAATCGCGTTGAACGCTAATGAGATTCAATTTGATGCCGTCATGGCGTCATCCAACAAATGCCTTGAAGGCGTTCCCGGCATGGGATTCTCAATTATTCGCAAATCTGTTCTTGAAGGTTGCGAGGGCAATGCCCATTCCTTAAGTCTCGACCTTTATGATCAATGGCAAAACATGGAAAAAACCCAACAGTGGCGCTTCACCCCACCAACCCATGTGATTGCCGCTTTTGATAAAGCACTGGATATTTACGATGCCGAAGGCGGCCCGGATGGTCGCGGCAAGCGCTACCGTAACAACTGTCGCATTTTGGTTGAAGGAATGCGTGAGATGGGTTTCGAGACCCTGCTACCCGATGACCTTCAGGCCCCGATCATCATCACCTTTAAAATGCCCGCCGATGCAAACTTTGAGTTTCAGACTTTTTATGACGGACTAAAAGACAAGGACTACGTTATTTACCCCGGAAAACTGACGGTTGCCGACAGTTTCCGCATCGGCTGCATCGGCCAGTTGGGTGAAGCTGAAATGAGAGGCGCGCTGCAAGCCGTGCGACAGACAATGAACGAAATGAACGTCGTGAATGGCGCGCCCTAAACAGCCTGACAATACCTCTAACTTTTCCTGATGGATAATCAAATGCCTGATCAAAAAAATACTGTTGAGGTAAATGGCCGAACTTACGCATGGCCTCTTAACCCGGTTGTCATCGTCTGTGTCGATGGCTCCGAGCCTGCCTATATTGAAGAGGCCGTCAAAGCCGGGGTTATGCCTTTTACGGAAAGCATGATCAAGAACGGAACCGACTTAAGGGCTCACTGCGTCATCCCGGCATTCACCAACCCCAATAATATGTCCATTGTGACCGGCTGCCCCCCTTCCGTTCATGGCATATGTGGTAATTTTTTCTACGACGCCAAGACCGATTCCGAAGTCATGATGAATGCTCCTGAATTGTTGAGAACGGAAACGATCTTCAAGGCGTTTTTTGATCAGGGGGCCAAAATCGCAATCGTTACGGCCAAAGACAAATTGAGGAAACTGTTGGGCTATGGGCTGGATTACACCAGTGGCCGCGCCATCTGTTTTTCTTCAGAAAAGGCCGACGAAACAACGGAAGCCGAACACGGCATTGAAAATGCCCAGGCGCTCGTTGATCGGCCAATCCCGTCAGTTTATTCCGCCGAGTTAAGCGAATTTATTTTCGATGCCGGCGTCAAGTTGATGGAACGGGACAAACCGGATATAATGTATCTGTCGACAACCGATTACATTCAGCACAAACATGCGCCCGGCACCCCTGTCGCAAATGAATTTTATGCAATGATGGACGGCTACTGGACCAGGCTTGACGCTCTGGGGGCCACTGTTGCCCTGACAGCTGATCACGGCATGATTGATATGCATAACGCCAACGGTGTGCCCGATGTGGTTTATCTGCAGCCGATCCTGGATGAAATGATTGGCACAGCAAAGGCCCGGGTGATCCTGCCTATTACTGACCCATATGTCGTCCATCATGGAGCATTGGGCGGCTATGCAACGGCCTACCTACCTGACGGATGCGACCCGCAACAGATATGTGCGAAGCTGGAATCCATCGACGGGATCGAGGTTGCGCTTACAAACAGGCAAGCCTGTGATCGCTACCAATTACCGAATGATCGAGTGGGCGATATTGTCGTCATCGTTACCGCCAACAAGGCAATTGGAAGCGAACCCGACAAGCACGACTTGAGCGGTCTTGATGTTCCCCTTCGATCCCATGGCGGGCTTTCAACTCAGAACGTGCCCTTGATGCTTAATCGCCCGCTCAGCGGTCTGCCCGAAAATCAGCAGTTACGTAATTTTGATATTTTCAGCGTCGTCTTGAACAACGCTAGATAGTTTACAAAAAGGAACAAAGTTCATGGGTGATGTCTCAAACGTTCGCCACGAGGCGATGCGAATTGGTGGGGAAAAAGTTGAAACGGCTGATCGCATAGAAGTCTTCAACCCATATAACGGTGACGTTGTTGGCACAATCCCCCGCGGTACACGCGAACATGTGAAACAGGCTTTTGAGATTGCGGCCAATTATCAGCCAACATTAACCCGATACGAACGCCAGCAAATCTTGATAAGAACAGCCGAAATCATCATTTCGCGCAAGGATGAAATCTCGGATGTCATTACCGCAGAACTGGGTATATCGAAAAAGGATTCCCTATATGAATGCGGTCGTTCTTTTGATGTGTTCACACTATGCGGGCAGCTTTGTATTCTGGATGACGGAGAGGCATTTTCCTGCGACTTGACCCCCCATGGACAAAAGCGCCGGATTTTCACCACCCGCGAGCCACTGAACGCCATCAGCGCAATCACCCCCTCCAACCATCCATTGAATATGGTTGCCCATAAGATCGCACCCTCCGTCGCGACAAACAATTGCATGGTCCTGAAACCTGCAGAAGTTACCCCACTAACTGCCATTATCCTGGCGGATATTCTGTACGAGGCAGGGCTTCCACCGGAAATGCTGCAAGTCCTGACTGGGGTACCCGGTGACTTCGGCGACGAAATGATCACCAACAAGCATATCTCCCTCATCACCTTTACCGGAGGCGTTCCGGCAGGCAAATACATTGCCGAAAAAGCTGGTTACCGTCGAACGGTGCTGGAACTTGGTGGCAATTCGCCATTCATTATCATGGAAGACGCCGATCTGGATCGAGCAGCGACCATGGCCGTCGCTGGTGCAACGAAAAATTCAGGACAACGCTGTACTGCGGTTAAACGTATTTTATGTATGGAAAGTATTGCTGACGAGTTTGTTGCAAAGGTTGTCGAAAAAGCAAAAATCCTCAAGTACGGCGACCCAATGGACCCCGATACGGATATTGGTACGGTCGTCAGTGAGGATGCCGCCAGATTATTCGAGACTCGTGTAAATAAAGCCGTTTCGCTTGGCGCAGAGCTGTTGCATGGCAACAACAGAGAAGGCGCTGTATATCCACCAACTGTGGTTGATAAAGTCCCTTACGATTGTGAATTGGTGCGCGAAGAAACCTTCGGGCCGGTCATTCCGGTTATTCGCTGCAAAGACCTGAACGAAATTATCAAAATCGCCAATTCGACCGCATTTGGTCTGTCATCCGGGGTCGCCACAGACAATTGGCAAACAATCAATCGCCTGATCCAGGAATTGCGCACCGGCACTGTAAACGTATGGGAAGTACCAGGCTATCGAACTGAAATGTCTCCATTTGGGGGCATCAAGGATTCAGGCCTTGGGTACAAGGAAGGTGTTGTGGAAGCGATGAAAAGTTTCACCAACGTCAAAACTTTCTCCCTTCCGTGGGGATAGGATCATTCGTAAATTCAGTCTGGCTGGATAAAATCAAAGGCGGCGCCGGTTGGCGCGGCCTTTATTTTATATGGGTGTAAATAGGTTTGCCAAATACAGGATCAGCGGAATGCTCAAAAAAGAAAGCGTTGTTTGCACAGTGACGGTTGCTGCAAAAAGTTCCGCGTCCCCGCCCATCTGACGGGCCAACAAAAATCCATTCATAGCCGTGGGAACGGCCGCGCAAACCAAAGCGGTCTGGAATGATAAACCAGTGATCCCGAAGGCGATGGCCCAGCCTGCCACAAACATGGGCATGATTACCAATTTCATCATCACCCCCAGCACGACATCCCTGGATGGTATCAGGGCATGACGAACCCTTAGTCCCGCCCCGACACACAACAGCCCCGCTCCCAATGCAGCCCTGCCCAACAAGTCGAGCAAAGTCATAACCGGGTCCCAGATCGGAATTTCCAACAGGTTTATGAACAGCCCGATCAGGCACCCCCAAATCAGGGGATTAAACAGGACCTTCCTTGCCACCTGTTTCAGTGGCGGTCGTTCGGATGAAGCATAGGCGGCAAGGACCAGCACATTTTCAAAGTTGATAACGGGCACCATCACGGCCAGGGCGACAGCGACGATTGCAACGCCTGGATCACCAAACAGTTTCAGAATGATCGCCAAAGCGATAAAGCCGTTCCAGCGGGTACCCGCCTGAAATACCGATGTATAGGCAGGACCTTGCATACCCCAATAGCGATAAAGCAACGGCTTTAGCGCCAGCATCACCACAAGCATGGTAAAGACAGCCATCAACATCGTGGCCGCAACGCCTGTCAGGGGGACACTTTTCAAATCCGCCTTGATCAGGGTCTCCGCAAGAATGGCTGGAAAAAAAAGCCAGAAGCAGACCTGCTCAATTCCTGTCCACTTGTCCTGGGGAACGATATCGCGCTTGCGCAATAACAGGCCCAGTCCAATGAGCGCAAAAACGGGAAGCAGGCTTTCGAATACTGTGAGCACGCTCTGACTTTCTACGCTGCTTCTTCAGCGATGCAGGACTCTATTATATCCAAAGCCCGGTCCATTTCTTCAATTGAAATGACCAGTGGCGGCGTCAGTGTTAAAACCCCACCCATGGTGGTTTTGAAGTTCAGCCCCCTTTTCAGTGCCTTATAATGGATACGATCCGCAGCATCGATAGCGGGCGCTCTTGTACCCCTGTCTTTAACCAGATCAATCCCCATAACCAGCCCTATTCCCCGTACATCACCGATCAGGGAATAGCGGTCCTTCAAGTCGTTCAATCGAGAAAGGGCGTGTTTGCCAACCAGGGCAGCGTTTTCGACAAGACCTTCGCTTTCGATAATCTGGATTGTGGTCAACGCTGCCCGACACGTAACCGGGTTCTTCTCATGCGTATAGTGACCAAGGGCGCGATCTTCAAGGACGTCAAGATCGGATCGGGCGATCATCGCGGCGATTGGCAGGATACCCCCGCCAAGAGCTTTTCCAAGCGTTACGATATCCGGGATTGCATCGAAGTTTTCCGACGAAAACATACGCCCCGTCTTGCCCAGTCCATTGGGGATGTCGTCAAAAATAAGCAGGGCCCCATGGTCATTACAGGCTTGTCGCACTTCCTGCCAAAACCCCGGTGGTGGCAAGTAAGGAACCGAGCGCACCGGTTCGGCAATGACCGCAGCGACATCGCCTTCCTTTTCCAGCACGTAGCGCAGCATGTTGGCGCAGGTCATCTTGCACGTCGCAAGATCGGGCTCCCCATTTTCCGTCTCGAAGCCATAAGGGCAGCGATAACACGAGAACGGCGCCACGTGTTCGGTTCCGGCAAGCAAGGG
>JADHSW010000161.1 GCA_016776705.1 Rhodospirillales bacterium | reverse complement strand
CCAATATCCTGGCTTCTTTGCTTGCTAAACGGCAGGGTACGAAACGCGCGATTACCTTGATAAACAAAGCGTCGTACGAGCCTCTCGTTACCCCGTTGGGGATTGATGTCGTTGTTAGCCCGCGCAATATTACGGTGTCGACGATCCTGCAACATGTCCGACGTGGACGCATCCATTCCGTCCATACCTTGCGCGAAGGATTTGGCGAATTGATCGAGGCTGAAGCTCTTGAGACATCTTCATTGGTCAACACGCCCCTGAAGGATGTAAACCTGCCTGCCGGTGTGCTTTTAGGGGCAATTGTTCGGGGCAGTGAAATCATCACGCCGCGCGGCAATACAGTCGTTCAGGTTGGTGACCGCATCGTCCTTTTTGCCGCCGCCGATGAAGTTCGCAAGGTCGAAAAGATGTTCTCTGTCCAACTTGAATATTTCTAGGAAAAAACTGCATGTCACGCATTGCTTACGTTAATGGTCAGTACGAGCACCATCTGACGGCTGCTGTTCATATTGAGGACAGGGGCTATCAATTTTCGGATGGGGTGTATGAAGTTATCGCTATTCATAGGGGCAAGTTGATTGACATGGCGGGACACATGACCCGCCTGACACGCTCCCTTGATGAATTGGAAATAGCCTGGCCGGTGTCACCCAGGGCACTTGATGTTATTATTCGTGAAGTGATCCGGCGCAATCGGATCAGGGACGGCATCGTCTATATGCAGATAACCCGTGGCGTCGCCCCCAGAAATCATGCCTTCCCGCCGCATCACAACAGCGCCCTGGTTGTTACAGCCAAACGTTTTCCACCTTTTGATTTTGATGCCGCCAACAAGGGAGTTGGGGTCATAACGACGCCTGAAATCAGGTGGCAACGTCGTGATATCAAAACGGTATCACTGCTGGGCAACTGCCTTGCCAAGGAACAGGCGATACGCGCGGGATGCTACGAAGCTTGGTTTGTAGAGGATGATGGCAATATTACAGAAGGCACATCATCGAATGCCTGGATTGTTTCGGCAGATGGCGACCTTGTCACCCGCGATGCCAGTAACGCTATCCTAAACGGCATTACCCGGCTTTCCATCATGAAGGTAGCCAGGGAACACGGAATTGAATTCACAGAGCGGGCCTTTAGCGTTGATGAGGCCAAGATGGCAAGGGAAGCCTTCGTCAGTTCAACAACGTCGTTTGTCAAACCTGTTCTGACCATTGACGGCGACCCGGTTGGCGACGGAACAGTTGGACCACTGTCGGCCAAATTACTGGCCTTTTTTGGTGAGCATATGAAAGCCCAATCCGCGTGACATCTTCCTCAAATGTTGCCCTGCAAAAACCCAAAGCGATCCTTTTTGATTGGGACAACACCCTGGTCGATAGCTGGTCGATCATTTTTGACGCCCTGAATTTTACCCTGAATGAATTTGGCAAAGAAATCTGGACAATGGATCAAACCCGTACAAGGGTCAGAAAATCACTTCGGGACAGCTTTCCGGGTTTATTTGGAGACGATTGGGAAAAGGCGGCAGATGTCTTTTATGCCCGTTTCGATGATATCCATCTCACTCAGTTGAGCCCTATTGAGGGGGCAGGGGACATGCTCTCGACTTTAACCGGGCAGGGGGTCTATCTTGGTGTTGTCAGCAACAAACGCGGCGAATACCTGCGCAAAGAAGCACAATTTTTAGGCTGGGATAAACATTTCACTCGACTTGTTGGTGCACTGGATGCCAAAAATGACAAACCGGCTACGGACCCTGTCGATTTGGCGTTGTCGGACTATACATACAGACGTGGGCAGGACATTTGGTTCGTCGGTGACGCAGATATAGACATGGAATGTGCCATAAATGCCAAGATTACCCCTATTTTATTGCGAGCAGAAGGGCCGAAACCTGCGGAATTTAAAGATTATCCACCAGTTTACCACTTTGTCGACTGCCTTACGCTTTCCAAGTTGGTAGAGAATATGTAGTATTACACCACGTCCTGTTCAGGGAGGATCTGAACGGAAAAATAATCAGGGAAAATAAAACATTCCGCCGTATTAAGGTGGATAATAAAGAAAAGGGGTTACGCTAATGTCACCCGAAAGAAATCAGAACGTTCAGGATGTGTTTCTTAATTACATCAGGAAACACAAAACGCCCGTCACAGTCTTTCTTGTCAACGGTGTTAAATTGCAGGGAATTGTCACATGGTTTGACAATTTCTCGGTTCTATTGCGCCGTGATGGGCATACGCAACTGGTCTACAAGCATGCCATTTCGACGGTAATGCCATCCGAGCCTGTACAGTTGTTCGAGCCGGAAAAAGACGACGCTGAGTAAACGACACACTTGACCGACAAGCCCGATGACCAGAATCCACTGAATGGGGATGGAAGCGACAAGCGTGAGCGCTGTGTTGTTATTCATCCTCATGTCAAGACACGCGGAACAGTTGGCCGCGACCCTGATGCACGCCTGGACGAAATGGTCGGTTTGGCACTGGCAATTGGAGTCGAAATCGCCCACGCGGGAATTGTCACACTTAACCGCGTAAAGCCCTCCACCTTATTTGGAAAAGGCACTGTCGAAAGTATTGGCAGCATTATTTCAGATGAAGATGGTGAAGGCATAGATGTATGCGTGATCGATGCTTCCCTGTCGCCTATTCAACAACGAAACCTGGAGCGTGCCTGGAACTGCAAGGTAATCGACCGCACAGGGCTTATTCTGGAAATATTCGGCGAAAGGGCGCGCACGCGCGAAGGGCGCCTGCAGGTCGAGTTGGCCGCACAGACCTATCAACGTTCGCGTTTGGTTAGAAGCTGGACCCACCTTGAAAGGCAACGAGGCGGTGCGGGTTTCATGGGCGGGCCGGGTGAAACACAGATTGAAACAGATCGTCGCCTGATCGATCAACGCATTACCCGCCTGCGCCGCGATCTCAAAGAAGTAAAGCGAACCCGTGATTTACACCGAAAGGCACGGCGTAAAGTACCTTATCCCATTGTCGCCCTGGTAGGTTATACAAACGCCGGAAAATCAACATTGTTTAACCGCTTGACGGGCTCCAATGTTGAAGCCGAAGACCAATTGTTTGCAACCCTTGATCCAACAATGCGAAGTCTCGACCTGCCATCGGGACGATCTATTATTTTATCCGATACGGTTGGCTTTATTTCCGATTTGCCGCACGAATTGGTTACGGCCTTTCATGCCACGCTGGAAGAAGTGCTTGAAGCTAATATTGTTATTCACGTTCGCGACGCCGCCCACCCTGACACGAACTCGCAAAAGAAAGATGTGCTTAAGGTAATGGCCGAATTGGTCGTAAGGGAATCAGACGATCATAGCGAAGGTGAGGATGTTGTCGGCGAAGGCCAGTCCTTCATTGAGGTTCTGAACAAGACGGACGCCATTGATGACGAGGAATTGGAAGCTATCCGAAACAAGGCGCAACGGCTTAATACCAGAGTTGTATCCTTGTCGGCGCTGACAGGTGAGGGCTGTTCTGACTTGCTGGACAGTATTGACGAATTTCTGGCTTTATCGACGTCCATGCATAATATCAACCTGGAACCCGCCGATGGCGCATCTCTCTCCTGGTTATACGAGCACGGCGAGGTAATTGAGCGACAGGATGATGAAACGGGCGTGCACTTGAAAGTACGGCTTGATCCGGCCAATTGGGCTCGCTTCGAGCGACGCTAACAAGCTCTTCCCCCATTGCCCGTTTTAAGCAAGGATGGGTTCATGATACCCGATACTGAAAAAGTCATGGAAATAATTCGCGAGACAGCTGAAACGCTTATCACGCCTCGCTTTCGTCAATTGAAAGATGGAGATGTTCGCGAAAAATCTCCAGGTGATCTGGTCACGATTGCCGATGTCGAGGCCGAAAAACATCTGGAAGCTGAACTGACAAAAGTTGTCCCCGGTTCCCTTGTCGTTGGCGAGGAAGAAGCAGAGGACTTTCCAAGCGTTCTTGAGCGTCTGAAACAAGATTACCCGGTTTGGGTGCTTGATCCCCTGGATGGCACCCGAAATTTTGCCAATGGTCGTGAACCTTTCGCCGTTATCGTCGCCTATTGTCTGGGCGGCGAAACATTGAGGGGCTGGATTTATGATCCCCTTTCAGATGAAATGATCTGGGCTGGAAAGGGAAAAGGGTGCTGGTTTGGTGATACCCGCCTCACTCTGCCAGCTCCGCTGCCCTATATCGACATGAAAGGATCGTTGAGTGAACGCGTTTCAAAACGACTGAAGGGCGTTCCAGAAGCCCCGACAAAGATCGAGCGTGTCGGATGCGTTGGTCGGGATTATATGGATCTGGCTTTGGGGCGCTTGCATTTTGCGCGCTACGCTTTTCAATTAAAACCGTGGGATCATGCCGCCGGTGTACTTATGCATAGCGAGGCAGGTGGCGCCAGTCGCCTGCTCAAGGCCCAGCGTTCTTATCATCCAGATCTTACCCCCAAAGCAGCCACGGATGCGGGTGAAATTCTCATGCTTGCCCCCGACAGCGCGTCCCTTGAGGCGTTGTCAGATATGTTGAAAGATTAGAATGGTTTCACCATGCGGAAAACATGACCGCAGGCGTTGATCGTTGCGTTCGAGTAGCCTAAACAGAAGCAGCGTTTTATAGGGAGGAGTGAACAAATGGCGTCGTTAAAGTTAGCATTCATCGGTCTTGGTGTTATGGGATATCCGATGGCGGGTCATCTGGCTAAAGCTGGTCACGATGTTACCGTTTACAACCGCACAGTCGCCAAGGCTGAAGCCTGGGCAAAGGAATACGGCGGGTCTTTTGCCGAAACACCGGCCAAAACGGCGGAAGGTTGCGAAATGGTCTTTTCGTGTGTCGGTAATGATGATGACCTGCGCAGCGTCGTTTTCGGGGAAGAGGGCATTCTCGCCGGAATGGACGAAGGTGCTATTTTTGTCGATCACACTACTGCTTCGGCGGATGTAGCCCGCGAAATTTACGCCGCCGCTAGGGAACTGGATAAGCGCTTTTTGGATGGCCCAGTTTCCGGTGGTCAGGCAGGCGCTGAAAACGGCGCGCTGACAATCATGCTAGGCGGCGATCAGGATGCTTTCGATGCTTCAAAATCCGTTATGGGTTGCTACGGCAAGGCTGTCACTCTTATGGGTGAAGCAGGGGCCGGGCAACTGACCAAGATGGTCAATCAGATCTGTATCGCTGGTCTTTTACAGGGTCTGTCAGAAGGGCTGAATTTTGCTCAATTGGCCGGGCTGGATGCCAAGCTGGTCGTTGATGTTATTTCCAAGGGAGCCGCACAATCCTGGCAGATGGAAAATCGTGGCTACACCATGGTCGACGATGAATTTAATTTCGGCTTTGCCGTCGACTGGATGCGCAAGGATTTGGGGATTTGTATCGCTGAATCTGCAAACAATGGCGCTAAATTGCCCGTCACCAAAACCGTCGCGGACTTCTACGACCAGATCGCCGCAAAAGGTGGGAACCGCTGGGATACATCTAGCCTTATCCGTCTGTTGAAGGATTAAACAGTCAGGTTGACTTCCCTATAAAGTCAGTCAGTATCTGGATATAAAAAACCGGGATTAGCGCAAAGATTGGATGGCTTTTTCCAGAGCTTGAAGAAATCGCGATCTGTCCTGTTTTGAAAATGGCGCAGGACCGCCGGTTATTTCCCCGCTTTCGCGCAGGTCGGACATAAGGTTTCGTGTCGCCAGCGCCATGCCAATAGAATCTTCGCTAAAGGCTTTGCCATTGGGACGAATTGCCAACGCGCCTTTTTTTATGCAGCGATCTGCCAGGGGAATGTCATTGGTGATGGTTATATCACCGGGCTGAATGTTCTCAACAATCCAGTCATCGGCAGCATCCGCTCCTTGAGTAACGACGACAATGGACACCAATGGACTGGGTGATGGGCGGATGCCCCCATCACTGACAAGATGAGTCTTCAGGCCGTGCCGCTCGGTAACTTTAAGAACCTCATCCTTGACCGGACAGGCATCGGCATCGACGTATATTTCAGGCATGAAGTCCGGGCCATTGTAAAAGTGATTTCGCGCCCCATACTACAGGCTACAAGATTTCTTACCAAAATAAATAAGGCGACACCCCAAGAGGTGCCGCCTTGATTTTCATAATAACAATCATGTCAGGCGGCTTTAACACCTGACAGAAACCCACCAACCTGGCTTCGAAGATCTTTGGCAAGATTTGAGAGTTGTCCTGCTGCAGCAAGGACTTCACTGGATACTTGCCCTGTATCGTTTGCAGCCTGGGTGACAAGGATAATATTGGTGGATACTTCATGTGTCCCCGTTGCCGCCTGTTCGACGTTTCGTGCAATCTCGTTTGTTGCGGCTGCCTGTTCTTCGACCGCGGCAGCGATGGCAGACGCCATTTCGCTAATTTCGTCGATCAACTTGCCAATTCCTTCAATGGCTTTGACCGATTCATGAGTTGCTTCTTGAATCCCCCCGACCTGCGCCGAAATTTCATCGGTCGCACGGGCGGTTTGGGTCGCCAGGTTTTTAACCTCGGAAGCAACAACCGCAAAGCCTTTCCCTGCTTCACCGGCACGGGCAGCTTCGATAGTGGCGTTTAGGGCCAACAAATTGGTTTGATCGGCAATATCCGTGATTAACTGGACGACGTCTCCAATTTTTTGAGCAGAATCTGCAAGTCCTTTTACCTTGGCATTGGTGTCGGCCACCGCCTGAACGGCATAACCTGCCGCATTTGTCGACCTGGTCA
>JADHSW010000160.1 GCA_016776705.1 Rhodospirillales bacterium | reverse complement strand
TATCACCAAGCCTTTCCAGTTTGAGGGCATGCACCGTTTCAAACTGGCGGAAGCCGGGATTGAAGATCTGGAGCAGTTCGTCGATACCCTGATCGTTATACCGAACCAGAATTTGTTCAGGGTCGCCAACGAGCAAACCACCTTTGCAGATGCCTTCAATATGGCGGACGAAGTCTTGTATTCAGGCGTTCGTGGTGTTACCGACTTGATGGTTATGCCCGGCCTGATCAATCTGGATTTTGCCGATATTCGCTCAGTTATGAGCGAAATGGGCAAGGCTATGATGGGTACTGGCGAAGCCGATGGCGAGCGCCGCGCACTGGATGCCGCCGAAGCCGCGATCTCGAACCCGCTTCTCGATGATTGCTCTATGGCGGGGGCCAAGGGCGTGCTGATCAACATCACCGGCGGTCAGGACATGACCCTGTTTGAAGCAGACGAAGCGGCAAACAGAATCCGCTCCGAAGTAGATACGGATGCCTATATCATTTTCGGTTCCACCTTCGATGAAAGTCTCGAAGGACGGATCAGGGTTTCCGTCGTAGCAACCGGTATGGACCGCGAAGCAATGAGCGCCCCGGCGCCGACCTTCTTGTCCGTATCGTCTCCTGTTGCGCGTCCCGTAACAGAGGAAAATAAACCGGAAGTCAAAGCGCCTGTGCCTGTTACGCCGGTGGCGGCTGAAATCTCCGCCAATGAAATCACCACGGTTCAGGCGGCTGGACTGGCAACCGCTTCGACATCAACACGGGACGTTCCGGAAGTGGCGGAAACTGAAACCCCGGGCGAAGAAGCACCACAAGCAATTGAAGATATCGGTTCTACCATTGAGGCGTCGATCGAGCCTGAAGCTGAAATCGGCGAAGAGACCGAAGCGCAAAGTGAGCCTGAGGTGGCTGAAGAAGTTATCGACATGGGCGAGCCTGCGCCTGCGACCCCGGGAACAAACACCCATGACGCCTTTATTCCAGCCCGGCCGATGAGCGCTTCGGGAGATGAGACGGATAAAGCGCCTGATCCGTTTGCCGCCGCTGCGATGGCGAATGGCGCCAGGGTCAAGGAAGAAAAGCCGGTCACAAGTGAGCCGAAAGCAAAAAAGCAGAGCCTGTTTGAAAGGGTAACTGGACTGGCCGGAAACACGCCAGGAAAAGCAGAATCTCCGGTTATGTTCAAACCAAAAGCGACGATTCCCACCCCTGCGCCGGTGGCTGAACCAGCACCGGCTCCTGTGCGCGTGGAGCCGGCCCCGGCCAGGGAAAATCAAAGTCAACTGGGAGGGCTCAATGAATCCGACCGCCTTCCATCGGCGCAGCCGGAAGAAGATTTACTGGACATACCGGCTTTTCTGCGCCGCCAGGCAAACTAATTCACGGCTTTCGGATATGTGACTGATCTTACGTAACATTCCGTAACAAAGAGTGATTTGAAAGCTTCAAGGGGCGTTGATACAAACATCCTTGAAGCTTTCTTTTTGTTTAGTGCTCAGAGAATAGATTTATAGCAGTTGAATGAAAATTTAGTCCTTTTTAAATAAATACCAAATATTGTCTTAAAAGATCCTGCGAAGCGAAGAAAACATAATGATCAAGCAGAAGACTTTCAAAAGTTCAATCAGTTGCACCGGCGTCGCCCTTCATTCTGGCAACAAGGTGTCGATGACGCTTCTGCCAGGTGATCCCGACACTGGTATTGTTTTCAAGCGCACTGACATTATCGGCGGCGGCGCTGAAATTCCGGCGACGTGGGACAATGTTGTTGAAACAACAATGTGCACGACCCTTGGCAATGATGATGGCGTAACGGTTTCCACGGTTGAACACCTGATGGCGGCTCTGGCCGGTTCCGGCATCGATAATGCTGTGATCGAACTCAATGGCCCGGAAGTTCCGGTCATGGACGGCAGCGCAGCACCTTTTGTTTTTCTAGTTGAATGTGCTGGCACCGTCGAACAGGATAAACCCCGTCGCTACATTCGGGTCTTGAAAGCGGTAACGGTTGAAGACGGGGAAAAATCCGCAAGCATTGTGCCTGCAGACGGCTTTACCGTTGATTTTGATATAAATTTTGAAAGCGCGGCGGTATCCCGCCAGTCGATTTCAGTGGGCATGACAAACGAAACGTTCAAGAATGAGGTCTCTCGCGCCCGCACCTTCGGTTTTCTGCACGAGGTTGAGGCCTTGCGCGCTGCGGGTCTGGCCAAAGGCGGGTCCCTGGACAACGCTGTTGTTGTTAGTGGCGACAAGGTAATCAACGAAGACGGCTTGCGTTACGTAAACGAATTTGTCCGTCATAAAGTTCTTGATGCGGTTGGCGATCTTTACCTCGCCGGTGGTGGCCTGCTTGGTCATTTCCACGGTGTCTGTTCCGGTCATGCGGCCAACAACACCCTGCTCAGGGCGCTTTTTGCCGATAAGGACGCCTGGTGCTACGAAGAAATGGACTCCCTCAAGGCCACACCTCGCAAATCTGCGACCTTGTGGTCGGGTGATGTGACCGGTCCGGCGATTGCGGCAACCGCCTGATCGCCAGGATTTGCGGTTTCAGAGTACTGGTTCAAGAAAAGGTGGGAAAGCCCCGCCTTTTTTGTTGTCAATTTTCCGGCTCTATGTAGTTGCACAATGTCCGTTTCCCCGTGATATAGTTTGCCGGAAATTCACCCGAAGGCACAAAAATGAACCATCCCTACGAAAACGCCCGAAATTGGAGCTTTCCGAATCGCTTAAGACAGACGGTCCTCGCATTCTCGGCCTTGTTTCTGGTCACCGCCTGCGCTTTTGAGGATGCGGTAGTGCCGGAATATGTCGAGCGACCCGTTGACGAGATTTATAACGAGGCCTTGAATGTTCTTCAGGAGGGCGACTTTGAGCTTGCCGCCACCATGTTTGACGAGGTTGAGCGCCAGCACCCGTATTCAAACTGGGCGACAAAAGCACAGTTGATGTCTGCTTACAGTTATTATCAGGATGATTCCTACGATAGTGCGATTGTCGCCCTGGACCGATTTATTCAACTGCATCCATCAAACGCCGATGTGCCTTACGCTTACTACCTGAAGGCGCTGTGTTATTACGAGCAGATTTCTGACGTTACCCGCGATCAGAAAATGACCGAACTGGCGTTGCAGACCCTGGGTGAGTTGACGAAGCGGTTTCCAACGTCGAAATACGCCAAGGACGCCAAACTGAAGCTGGACCTTACTAACGATCATCTGGCCGGCAAAGAAATGGAAATCGGTCGTTATTATTTGACCCAGGGCCATCATCTGGCCGCGATCAACCGCTTCAAGTCTGTCATCGACAAGTATCAAAGCACAACCCATGTACCCGAAGCCCTGCACCGGCTTGCTGAATCCTACGTCGCACTTGGCATTCAGATGGAAGCACAAAAGGTCGCAGCCGTTCTGGGGCACAACTTTCCGGGAAGTCAGTGGTATTTGGATGCGTATGCACTGGTCGAAGGCAAGCTGATTGTCCCGACGAAAGACGATCCCTGGTATAAATTGTGGTAGGAAGAGCATGATCTGATGCTTCATTCTCTTTCCATCCGCGATGTAGTCCTTATCGAACGCCTGGAACTGTCGTTTGATGCAGGATTGGGTGTATTGACCGGCGAGACGGGTGCCGGTAAATCCATCCTGCTGGACGCTTTGGGACTGGCGTTGGGTATGCGCGCCGAAGCCCGCCTTGTGCGTCATGGCGCAACGCAGGCGGCGGTTAGCGCGACGTTTGAAATATCCCCCGATAAGGCGCTAAATGCCCTTCTTGATGAACATGGCCTTGAGGCCGATGACGGCTTGTTAATCCTGCGCCGTATATTGAGCCCGGACGGTCGTTCCCGGGCTTTTGTGAATGATCAGCCCGTCGGTGTCGCACTTTTAAAGACACTGGGCGAAGCACTTGTCGAGGTTCATGGCCAATTTGAAAGCCAGCGCCTGATGAGCCCGGCCAATCACCGCGGCCTGCTGGATTCTTACGGCGGACTGAAAAGTGACGTTAGCATGGTTTCGACCCTGTGGCGCGATTGGCGCAAGGCGGTTGCGGCGCACCAACGGGCCGAAGATGAAATGGCTGCAGCCCGCCGCGATCAGGACTTCCTTGTTCATGCCGTAGGCGAGTTGGAAACCCTGGCCCCTGCGCCTGGTGAGGAAGCGACGCTCGCTGCCCAACGCACAATGATGATGCACGGCGAGCACCTGATTGACGCCATGAACAAGGCGCTGGTGGAACTGAGCCGTTCCGACGGTGCCGAGGAAAGTTTGCGATCCGCCGGGCACCGGCTGGAACAGGTTGCTGACAAGGCAAACGGTCGCCTGGATGAAGCCATTGCAGCCCTTGATCGCGCAGCCATTGAAGCAGCCGAAGGGCAGGCGTTGCTGGAAAAAGCCAGTGTGGAAATCGATCTGGACCCGAAAAAACTCGAGGCCGTGGAAGAACGCCTGTTCGCCCTGCGCGCCCAGGCCCGCAAGCATGATGTCGCCGTGGATGACCTGGCTGACCTGCTGAACAGAATGAAGATGCAACTGGCCGATGTGGAAGATGGCGGTCATCGCCTGAAGCAGATGATCGAAACAGAGCAAGCCACCCGTAGCGCCTATGCCGGGGCTGCACAGGCCCTGTCACAGGCCCGTATCAGGACGGCGGCATCGCTGGATAAAGCTGTCAGCGCTGAGCTTGCCCCGTTGAAAATGGACAAGGCTGCGTTTATCACCCGTATTGATCAGCTTGAAGAGAATTCCTGGAATGAACGCGGGTGCGATCAGGTTGTGTTTGAAGTATCTACGAATCCGGGCTCTCCGGCGGGTCCCATGAACAAGATAGCCTCCGGTGGCGAGCTGTCACGCTTTATGTTGGCCTTGAAGGCGGTTCTGGCGGCGTCTGACGCCATACCGACCATTATCTTTGACGAGGTCGATGCCGGGATCGGCGGCGCGGTTGCGGCGGCTGTTGGGGAGCGCCTGAGCAAGCTGGCTGAAAGCGCACAGGTGCTGGTCGTCACCCATTCGCCGCAGGTGGCGTCGCGTGGTACGCGCCACTGGCGGGTGTCAAAATCGGGTAGTGAGGCGCAGGTCGTGACCCACATCGAGACCCTGGATATTGAAGCCCGCAAGGAAGAAATCGCCCGCATGCTGGCCGGGGCCGAAGTAACGGAGGAAGCCCGCGCCGCCGCCCGTAGCCTGTTGCAGGGAACGGGCCGGTGAGCGGACCCCTGCGTGATACCCCACCTGAAGACCTGATGCCGCTTGAAGCCAGCACGGAACTGGAAGCGCTGGCGAAGGAAATTTCCGGGCATGATCTGGCCTATCATCAACAGGACGCGCCGACAATTTCCGACGCGGAATACGACCTGCTAAGAAAGCGCAATGACGCTATCGAAGCCCTTTTCCCGCACCTCACCCGCCTCGACAGCCCTTCAAAGCGGGTTGGCGCAGCGGTAACCACCGGGTTCTCCAAGATTACCCACGCCCAGCCTATGCTGTCGTTGGGCAATGTTTTCAGCGAGGACGACTATAAGGAGTTTGTCGATGCGGTACGGCGCTTTCTGAAAGAGCTGAACGACGATCCAAGGCTGCCACTCGAAATGGTGGCCGAGCCCAAGATCGACGGCCTGTCGATCTCGCTGCGCTACGAAAACGGTCATTTTGTGCAGGGCGCAACCCGTGGCGACGGCGCTACCGGCGAAGATGTCACGACAAATGTGCGTACCCTGAAAGGGTTTCGCGATACCTTGCCCGGTGACGTTCCCAGCGTGCTTGAGGTTCGCGGCGAAGTCTATATGTCCGGCGCTGATTTTCAGGCCCTGAACGCAGCCCAGGAAAAGGCGGGCGACAAGGTATTCGCTAACCCGCGCAACGCCGCCGCCGGCAGCCTGCGCCAGTTGGACAGTTCCATCACCGCAAAGCGCCCGCTTTCCTTTTTCGCCTATGCCCTAGGCGAAGTCTCGGCCCCCATCGCCGATACCCACTGGGGCATATTGGAAAAACTGAAAGAATGGGGTTTCCCGGTAAATGGCGAAACCAGACTTTGCCCGGATACCGAAACTGTGTTGGCCTTTTATGATTATCTTAGCGCCGAACGCGCAGGGCTGGGTTATGACATCGACGGCATCGTCTACAAGGTCAATCGTCTGGATTATCAGGACCGTCTGGGCTTTGTCTCGCGCGCCCCGCGCTGGGCCATCGCCCACAAGTTCCCGGCCCAACAGGCGATGACGGTTGTTAACGCCATCGATATTCAGGTCGGACGAACGGGCAAGCTGACCCCTGTGGCACGATTGGAACCGGTTACCGTCGGCGGCGTCGTGGTTTCCAATGCTACTCTGCATAACGAAGACGAAATCGCCCGTAAGGATGTGCGCATTGGCGACACGGTGGTCATCCAGCGCGCAGGGGACGTCATCCCGCAGGTGGTTAAGGTGGTGACGGATAAGCGCCCGGTTGACAGCGAGCCCTACAAATTCCCCGATGTCTGCCCCGAATGCGGCAGCTACGCCGTGCGCGAGGAAGGGGAAGTTGCCAAACGCTGCACCGGCGGCCTGGTTTGCCCGGCCCAGGCCGTAGAACGCCTGAAACACTTCGTCTCGCGAAATGCCTTTGATATTGAAGGAATCGGCGGCAAACATGTTGAGGGGTTTATTAAGGACGGGCTTATCGCGACACCGGCGGACATATTCCGTCTTGGCAACCATGTAGACGTGATTTCCAAAAAAGAAGGCTGGGGCGGCAAGTCCGTTGAAAACCTGATCGCCTCTATT
>JADHSW010000159.1 GCA_016776705.1 Rhodospirillales bacterium | reverse complement strand
GGCTACCTCCTCGCTGATATTGCCACCATGGCAGGCCAGACAGGGTTTTTCATCTGTCGGGATCGCTTTCATGTAACGGAATTCTTTTTTGCCGCCAGTCTCGATGACTTCAGCGAATTCCATTTTGCTGGTGTCCTCGCCTTTCGCTTTACGGGCTTCAAACTCATTCAGGACCTGCGTTTCCCATTCGTCGGGTGCGTTTGCCTGATTGCGAAGTTTCAGGCTTGTGCGTGCTATGCCCCATCCTTTGGCCTTGGAATGGGCATCGGCGATGGCCGGTGCCTGGGTGTTGCAAACGCCGATGGCATTTACCGGTCCACCGTTCGTAAGGGCGTCGACTAGTTCTCCCTTCAACGATCCGAAAAAGTCCTTGATAACGGCCCGACTGGCCATGATACGTGCTTCCACATCGTCGGTTGCCGCGAGGGCAGGGCCAAGGGTTGCGAAAGTAATAGCGCTCGCCGCAAGGGCGGCTTTTAGGGTCTTCATGTCGATAATCTCCCAAATTCCTGATGCTTACAGTCAGGCGTCATCGCACAGTCTCATGTACAAGTCTGTGATCAAGTCACCTTAGGGGAGCGCTGAATTCGTTCAGGCTTTGAGGGTTCCGTGTCCTTCAAGGATTTCACGGAAGATACCCACCAGTTTTTGATCCAGCTGGTTGTTCATTTCTTCCAGTATTTCGAAAGCCATTTCCGGTGGGAAGGCTTCCTTGTAGGAGCGCTTGTCGGTTAAGGCTCCGAAAATATCGCAAATCACGGACATGCGCGCCAGTTCGTTCAACTCGCTACCCTTCAGGCCCTTGGGGTAACCGCTGCCGTCCAGCTTTTCATGATGCTGTTCGCCGATAATGCGGATGCCGTGGGTAATTTCCGGGGTGTTGTCATAAACCCGGGACGAATTATCGACATGTTGCTTCATGCATAGCCATTCGTTGTCGTCCAGTTTCGAGCTTTTGTTCAAAACATCCTGTGGCGTCACGGTTTTGCCGACATCGTGCAGCATGCCACCGGTGGCCAACGTAAGCAATTCGTCTCCGCGCATGCCAATGGCGTGGCCGAACATGGTCAGGTAGGTGGCGACTCTCAGGGAGTGCACATAGGTGTAGTTGTGATGGCCCTGAACGTTTTTCAGAATACCCTGATAATTCTGGTTGTTGATGGACTCGACCAACGGTTGGCAGCTTTCCGCCGTGCCTGCGACATCAAGCGGCCTTTTTTCCTCTATCGCCTTGGAAATAGCCTGGAAGTCGGACAAGGTGCTTTGAAGGGCTGATTTCTCCTGGGGTGGCAGTTCATCCCATTTTTTCTCAACGCCGTAGCTCAGGGCATCGGACACCCGGATCAGAATCTTGTTCTTGGAAAAAGGCCGCAACAGGACTGTATCGGCTTCGGAGCCATCGCCAGTTATATATTGATTGGCGCTTTCCTTGCCGGCAATAATAAAAGGAAGGTCTTTCAGGTCAGGATTTGTTCGTTTGTCGAACAGGCAACCCTTGCCGTCTTCAACCATTCTTTCGTCAACGATAACAAGGTCCGGTTTTTGGACCAACATGGCATCCAGACAGGCGTTGTTGTTATCAAAGCCTTTAACCTTGAACTGGGAGCTTAAAACAAGGCGCACTTCCTCGCGATGAACGTGGTCATCGTTGACGATATAGATACAGGGTTTGGTATCGTCCGTATGTCCATCCATAAGACATGATGCTCGCTTGTAAGAAACCACAAGAGAAGTCTAATGTAATAACCTGTCAGGCGGCTTACAAGAACAAGCTGATGGGGCTACCCCAAGGCGGCTTGAGCATCATCCAGTCCGCGTTTGAGGCGGTCGAAAATGTCGTCAATTTCCGCATCGGTGACGATCAGTGGCGGGCAAATGCCAATACCATCACCCGGCAGGGGCCGGATCACCAGTTTATGGCCAAGGATTTTTTCAGCCGTTGTCGGGGCAGCCTTGGTTGCGGGCGGATATTGTTCCTTGGTTTCCTTGTTGGCGACCAACTCCAGCCCACCAATCAGGCCAACGCCACGGGCTTCACCAACCAGCGGGTGTTTCCCCAGATCCTTGAGGCGTTCCTGGAAGTGAGGGGTAACGCTTTTGACGTGACCCATGATGTCATCGTCTTGGTAAATCTTTAAAGTTTCAAGCGCAACAGCGGCGGCGACCGGATGGCCCCCATAGGTGTTGCCGGTGCCGAAAATGCCAAGCTTGCGGCTGTTGTCCACAAAAGCTTCGTATAGCTTGTTGGTGACCATGACCGCGCCGATGGGCAGATACGCTGAAGAAAGCTGCTTGGCGCAGGTAAGCAGGTCGGGTTTGATGCCGTAAGTATCGCAGCCCCACATTTCGCCGGTGCGCCCAAAGCCGCAGATAACTTCGTCGGCGATCAATAGGACGTCGTGCTTTTTCAGAACTTTCTGAATTTTCTCGAAGTAGGTTTTTGGCGGCACCATCACACCACCTGCGCCCATTACAGGTTCTGCGATCAGGGCGCCGACCGTATCGGGTCCTTCGGCCTGAATTTGCCTGTCCAGATTATCGGCCAGACGGGTGGCGAAATCTTCCTCAGACTCGCCGTCTTCCCCATAGCGGTAATAACAAGGGGTATCCGTGTGAATGAAACGCTCAAGGGGTAAGTCCCATCCATCCTGGGCGTAGGGCAGGGCCGTCAGGGAACCGGCGGCGATGGTGACGCCGTGGTAAGCCCGTTTGCGCGAAATAATTTTCTTCTTTTCGGTTTTGCCGATGGCGTTGTGGTAATACCAGACCATCTTGATGGCGGTATCCACGGCTTCGGAACCGGAATTAACCAGATAAACCTTGCCCAGATCGCCCGGTGCAATGTCGATCAGTTTCTCGGATAGCTCAATCACAGGAATGGTGGCGCGATGGGCGAACGAATGGGAAAACGGCAACTGGTCAAGCTGTGACTTGGCGGCGTCCGCCAGGCGTTTCTCACTAAAGCCCAGGCCCGTACACCAAAGGCCGGCAAGGCCTTCGATGTACTGGTTATCCTGGTCGTCGTATACGTAGATACCCTCGCCCCTTGTGATGATAAAAGGGCCACGCTCCTCATGAACTGCAAGATTGGTATAGGGATGTAGCGAATAGGCAAGATCCCTGCCAGCAAGAGAATTCGGTGCGTGGGTCATCGACGGTACTCCTTCATGCATTCCTGCAAAACATAAACGCTTTAATTTCCTAAAGCTTCCAATGAAGGTTGATACTCGTAACCGAGGTCTTCCGCAACCGCCTTGTAGGTCACCCTTCCGGTATGGACGTTCAGGCCTTCCCGTAAATGCGCATCTTCAAGCAAAGCCTGACGATAGCCTTTGTTGGCAAGCGCCGTGGTGAAGGGCAGCGTGGCGTTGTTCAGGGCGAAAGTCGATGTGCGTGCGACGCCGCCCGGCATATTGGCGACGCAGTAATGCACAATGTCATCAACAATGTATGTGGGTTCGGCATGGGTGGTTGCCTTGCTTGTTTCGAAGCAACCGCCCTGATCGATGGCGACATCGACGACGACAGAACCGGGACGCATTCTTGAAATCATATCCCTGGTCACCAGTTTGGGCGCTGCCGCACCGGGGACCAGAACCGCGCCGACCACCAGATCGGCGCTCAGGGCATATTGTTCAATGGCGTCTACGGTCGAATAAACAGTGTTCAGGTGCGAGCCGAACTGGGCGTCCAGTTCGCGCATCCGGTCGATGGAACGATCCAGAACAGTGACGTGCGCGCCCATGCCCATGGCCATCATCAGGGCATTGGTGCCAACGACACCGCCGCCGATAACCACTACTTCCGCCGGTGCCACGCCTGGAACGCCGCCCATTAGCACGCCGGCGCCGCCATGGGATTTTTCAAGGCAGGTTGCGCCAGCCTGGATCGACATGCGACCGGCGACTTCCGACATGGGGGCCAGCAAGGGCAGGCCGCCTCGTTTGTCTGTTACTGTTTCGTAGGCGATGGCGATGCAGCCTGACTTGACAAGTAATTCAGTCTGTTTTGGGTCCGGAGCCAGGTGCAGATATGTGAACAGGACCTGTCCTTCGCGCAACATTTCACATTCAACCTGCTGGGGTTCCTTGACCTTGACGATCATGTCAGCCTTTGCAAACACTTCAGCAGCCGTTCCAAGGATGCTTGCGCCAACGGCTTCATAGGTATCGTCGCCCATGCCAATGCCGACACCGGCGTTTGTTTCAACAACAACCTGATGTCCATGATGGATCAGTTCCCTGACCGCACTAGGGGTCATACCCACCCGGTATTCGTGATTTTTGATTTCTTTTGGAACGCCAATCAGCATTTGATCCTCCATCGAGATTACAGTGTGAAAAATTTGACGCAATTCTATATATATTGATGTCGAATGTGCTTTCAAAAACTGTAGTCAAAAACAGAATAAACAAAATTTAATTCTGTTATAATTATTTAAAACGGAATAATATTCGAATTATGAAACTAGATGCTAAAGATTATACCATCCTTAAAAACCTTCAGATGGAAGGGCGCCTGTCTAATTCGGACCTGGCGGAACGCATCCATCTTTCTGCGTCGGCATGCCTGAGAAGGGTGCGGATGCTGGAGGAGGCCGGGATTATCGAAGGCTATGCAATGCTGGTCAATCAGGACGCCATCGGCAAGCCAACCAATATATTTGTCGAGGTTTCGCTAAATTCACAAAGTGAGAAAAGTCTGGATGATTTTGAAAAAGCCGTCGAAGATTGTCCGGAGATTATGGAATGCTACCTGATGGCGGGAAACTCCGACTATCTGCTCCGGGTTGTTGCTCGCGATGCATCGGATTACGAGCGCATTCATAAACTGTATTTATCCCGACTCCCCAACGTTTCGCGAATCCAGTCAAATTTTGCCCTCAGGACAGTCTGCAAAAACACGGCGTTCCAAATCGCTTAGGCACTTTTTTCGCTCCATTTCCTGAGATTTGCATCCCGGCGAAGATGAAAAAGCTGGTCATTCATCAAGCTGGCCTAGGCAAAATGAGACAATTGGCTCTAATCTAATTGAGCGCCAGAGACTAGGGTGTTCGTGAAATCGGGGGGTATGCATCCCCGTTGGAAAATCTGATTAATTTATCTGCCTCGAATCGCTGGAAGAACAAGCAACATTCAATCGAGTCAGTCGTTCGTAAAGGGAGTTGATCCAATGCAGTACACCACGAATACTTTAGAAAACCACTGGATGCCGTTTACCGCTAATCGGGATTTCAAGGCGGACCCCCGGCTTGTCGTCAAAGGAGAGGGGATCAACTATACAAATCATCATGGTGATCGCGTTATTGATGGATCGTCAGGTCTGTTCTGTTGTGCCGCCGGTCACGGTCGCAGGGAAATTGCCGAGGCTGTCGCAAAACAGTTGATGGAAATCGACTACAGCCCCCATTTCCAGATTGGCTCGCCGCCGTCATTTGAATTGGCAAGCCGCGTCGCCGCCCTCTTGCCGGAGGAAATCAACCATGTATTTTTTACCAATTCCGGTTCTGAAAGCATCGACACCGCATTAAAAATCGCCATGGCTTACCACAGCGCCCGTGGCGAAGGTCATCGCAGCAAGTTTGTGTCGCGCGAACGCGCCTATCATGGGGTCAACATTGGCGGCACCTCGCTTTCCGGATTGATGAAAAATCGTGAAATTTTCGGTTCCGTCATGCCGGGTGTCGTTCATATGCGCCACACATGGTCGCCGGAACATCGTTTTGTCCGCGGACAGCCTACATGGGGTGCCCAAATGGCCGAGGACCTGGAGCGTTTCGCCCAGTTACTTGGTGGGCGAAACATTGCTGCCTGTTTTGTCGAACCTGTCGCCGGTTCTACTGGCTGTCTGGTGCCGCCGAAGGGTTATCTGGAACGGCTTCGCGAAATATGCGACGCCCATGGTATTCTGCTTGTCTTTGATGAAGTCATTTGCGGTTTTGGCCGTTTGGGAAAACCCTTTGCGGCTCAGGAATTCGGCGTCACTCCCGATATCATGACCATGGCGAAAGCGCTGACAAATGGTGTGCTGCCTATGGGAGCCGTCGCCGTCAGGGATTCGATCTACGAAACCATCAATGACGCTGCACCCAATGGCGCAGTCGAGTTCTTCCACGGCTATACTTATTCCGGCAACCCTGCTTCCTGTGCTGCCGGACTGGCGACGCTAGATATCTATGAAAAAGAAGGCCTGTTTGAAAAAGGCGCGGCCCTGTCACCTCACTTCCTGGATGTTGTCTATAATCTGGAAGACCTGGATATCGTCACCGATGTGCGCGGTTATGGAATGCTTGCCGGGGTCGATCTTGCCCCGGGCACCACACCTGGCGTTACGGGAACAAGGGCCATGAAAAAGCTGTTCGCTGCGGGACTTCACGTCAAGCTGACGGGCGATTGCGCCCTGGTTGCGCCGCCATTGATTTCTGAAAAGAGTGATATTGATGAAATTGGCGGCATCTTGCGTGATGTGCTGGCGAACCTGTAAATTAATTCAAAGATAAATCTATCCTCAAGGGAGTACCAGAAAGATGACGAAGACGCTCCACCATTTCATTGATGGCAAGCTGGTCGAAGGAAAAAGCGGACGCATGGGGGATGTTTTTAATCCCGCTACCGGCGATGTCACGGCGCTGGTGCCGTTGGCGACAGCCGATGAGGTTCGCGACGCCATTCGCTCCGCCGCCGCCGCCCTTCCGGGCTGGGCGGCAACGCCACCGGCGCGTCGTACCCAGGTGCTGTTCAAGTTTCGCGAGTTGCTGATCCAGCACACGGACGATTTGGCGGAAATGCTTTCTGCGGAGCACGGGAAAACCATTCC
>JADHSW010000158.1 GCA_016776705.1 Rhodospirillales bacterium | reverse complement strand
ATTATCGAAAAATGGCATTCGAAACGCCGTTAAGCCGTCAAAACCGGAGGTGTCGGATGGTTGGAGAAAATAGTTCTTCAGAAAACGGTGAAATTTTGTATGATCGTGCCAGTTGTTACGAGCACATGGGAAATGTCGGGTTATAGTTTCGGCAAATCGATATTGGCTTGGTTACCAAATCGAATAAATAAAACTTAACCTAACCAATCAGGAAGGTTTATCTAAATGGTTCAGAATTATATGTCAGTGAGCAAGGTTTTATCGGGAGTGATTTTCGGTACCGCTTTACTTGCTTCCGTGGCTACGACGGGCACAGCTCACGCTGCAGTGTGTCCAACAGTGGCCGATCCACAGGGTGTGAAAACATCATACCCCCAGCAACTTGACTTGGGGGATTTCCAAAAACAAACCGGCCAAAAGCTCGCTCTCTCCGGTAATCCTTTGTTCGCCGATCAAGTCAAATCTGGTAAATTGCCAAAGGTTGATATGCGCGTTCCAGAAGAGGCGCTTGTTTCATTACCGTATACAGAGTGCGGTAAATATGGCGGCATGCTTCGTGGCATGTCAAAGGCGCTTGAATCCGGTACATCTGAAATTCTGAGTTGGCGTCAAGTCAACCTTGTTCGTATCAGTGATGATCTGCAAACTTTGGTTCCAAACGTTGCCAAGTCCTGGAAATGGAACGATGATTTCACCTCACTCACGATGTCATTACGTAAGGGGCACAAATGGTCCGACGGACACCCTTTCACCGCCGATGATATTGTTTTCTATATTAATGACATCATCAAGAATAAAGACCTTCATAAAGTTGTGCCGTCCGTCTGGATGGTCGGAGGCAAGTCCGTTGATGTAACAAAGATTGATACCGAAACGGTCAGATTTGATTTTGCGGCTCCTTATCCTGGGCTTCTGCATTTTCTGGCGACGGGAGGCTCATACTTTGCGGCATACGCACCCAAGCATCACTATATGCCTTATCTCCTCAAATATAATCCCAAGGCTGAGGAAGAAGCAAAAGCGGCTGGTGCCGAAGGATGGGTACAGCGCTTTGGTCTGATCTGGCACAAGTGGAAAGATGCAGAAAACATTACGGCACATGCGTTGAGCCGTCCGACACTTGAAAGCCATCTTATCGAATTTGAAACCAATACGCAGCGACGTCAATATGTCGCCAACCCGTATTACTTCAAAGTGGATAGCTCAGGTCAGCAACTGCCGTACATCGACCGCCAGCACGAGCGTTTCCTCGATCAGGAATTGTTCGTTCTTTCAATTTTGAATGGTGAAGTAGATGTCAAGACCCAGACGATGGCTCTTAACAACTTCCCCGTCCTTAAAGAAGGCGAAGGAAAGGGTGATTATACAGTAAATCGTCCGTCCGGCGCATACGGCCCGTATCTTGTTTTCAACCAAACGATCAAGGACCCGAGCTTACGCGCTGTTTACAGCGATGTTCGCTTTAGAAAAGCGATGTCTTTGGCGATCAACCGTGCCGAACTAAACGAAGTTCTTTGGTTTGGCCTAGGCAAGCCAGAGCAAGCTGTGCCGATCGGCGTGCCATTTGTAACTGATGCGGATCGCAATTATCTGATTGCTCACGACCCGGCTGCTGCAGGTGCCCTGCTTGACGAAATGGGTATGAAAATGGGTTCTGACGGTGTTCGAACAGGACCTGATGGCAAGCCCTTCACCCTGCTTTGGGAGTATACAGCGCAACACAGCTCCTCAGAGTTTGGTACGCTTGTTTCCAGCTATTGGAAAAAGGTTGGCATTAACGTCACCGTCAAGGAAGTCACAACCCAGTTGATGCGGGAAAAAGCGGCTGCAAGTACCAGCGACATCAATATGGAATGGGATGTTCCTTACGAGCCGACGATGATTAGTCAAATCGACGTATACATCCCACCCTACAGTGACATCGGCCCGTTGGTCGGGGTTCCTTGGCGGGACTGGGTTGGCTCAAAAGGGGCTTCTGGAGAAGAACCACCAGCCTGGGCCAAACGTCTGTTTGAGCTTTCGGAAGTATGGAAAACAGTTCTTCCGGGAAGCAAACGCTACATGGAGATCGGATCCGAAATGGTGAAGATCAATCTTGAGAACCTGGTGATTATTGGAACGATGGGCAGCCTTCCACGGCCGCTCGTGGTGTCAAACAAACTCACCAATATTCCCAAGGGTTGGAACGTCAGTCATTTCAATTACGGATATGACTATCCATACCGTGCTGATCAATGGTCCTTTAAATAGGCCGTATCAAATAGAGTCGGGGGCAGGCTGGTCCTGCCCCCGACGCCTTTTAAAATGATACAACACGACTCTAACGATCCATGTTGAGCCTTATTAAGACTAGAGTTTCTCTGGTCGAGATGAAGAAGGCTTACAAAATAACGACTTTGTAAATTTCATGATAAGATTCGTTTTTAGCCGCTTTGTGTACATGGTTTTGACGATGGCCGCCGTTTCGGTCATTGCCTTCATCCTAATACAGCTCCCTCCCGGCGATTTTGCTGATTCATACGCGAATAAACGCCAACAGGCCGGAGCACCCATCACCACTGAAGAACTGGACAATATGCGTCACCAGTTGGGCCTTGATCAGCCTTGGCACATTCAATATGGCTCTTGGGTATCCAACATGGTCCTCAGAGGCGATATGGGATATTCTTGGGAGTGGCGACGTCCTGTTGCTGATGTGATTGGCGACCGCCTCCCGCTCACGTTGGCCTTGGCATTTTCAACTCTATTCTTGATGTACTTGATTGCCATACCGATAGGCATCTATTCAGCGGTCAGGCAATACTCGGCCACTGACCATTTATTTTCTACCGCCGGGTATGTGGGGCTCGCGACCCCGAATTTCTTACTCGCACTCATTCTCATGTACCTCGGCCAAAAATGGTTCGGCCAAAGCGTTGGCGGGCTATTTTCACCTGAGTACCAGGATGCGCCCTGGAGTTGGGGCAGAGTGGGTAATCTCATTGAGCATCTCTGGGTGCCGGTCATTGTTCTTGGAACTGCTGGAACAGCCTACCTGATACGCACGGTGCGGGCCTCGACCCTTGATGAGCTTGATAAAATGTATGTCATGGCAGCGCGAGCGGGCGGGTTGTCACCTATGCGCCTCCTGCTGAAATACCCGGTCAGGATGGCATTGAACCCGATTGTCGCGACTCTTGGATGGCGGCTGACCTACGTTATTTCGGGGGCTCCCATTGTTGGGGTAGTAATGTCTCTTCCTGACACAGGCCCCCTCTTTCTCCATTCCCTCCTGAATCAGGATATGTATCTGGCGGGAGGTATGGTCCTCATTTACTGCGCTTTCACTATCATCGGAACTTTTATTTCTGATCTCTTGCTGATCCTCATCGATCCGCGTATTCGAATGCAAGGGAATTAATGAAATGACAAGTCCTGTGCTCGCTATACCAAAACTTAAAAAAAGTAATCGCCGTCCCGAAATGGCCACCCAGTGGCAACTGATGTGGTGGAAATTCAAAAAACACCACATGGCCCTCGTTGGTATGATCATGCTTTCGCTACTGGTTTTTTCTGCAGTATTTGCGGAAATCCTCAGCCCGGAAATTCCGACGGAGCGCAATAACAAATACCTGGCGAGTGGCCCAATGGGCATCCACTTTTTTGATTCCGAATGGAATTTTCATCTCCGTCCGTTTGTTTACTCCCGATCCACAAAACGTGACCCGGTAACCCTGAGAAAGATTGCCGTTGTCGATGAAACCAAGCTTTGGCCAATCGAATTTTTTGTAACGGGAAGCCCTTATAAATTTTGGGGATTGGTTGAAACCGATATCCATTTCTTTGGGGCGAAGGGTGGGTTCGTACACCTTTTTGGAACGGACTCCCTTGGGCGGGACGTTTTTTCCCGCTCTCTGTATGCAACAAGAATTTCTTTGTCCGTTGGCCTTGTCGGGGTTACGTTTGCCTTTATTCTAGGGGCGATCATCGGTGGTATCGCAGGGTACTTTGGTGGAATCATTGATAACCTGATCATGCGTCTGATCGAATTCATCCGCTCAATACCCACCTTGCCTTTGTGGCTCGCTTTAAGTGCTGCTCTGCCAAGAGAATGGAGTTCATTGCAGGTTTATCTCGCAATCACGGTGATTCTTGCCATGATTGGATGGACCCACCTCGCGCGGACCGTCCGAAGTAAACTTCTCGCCTTGCGTGAGGAAGACTTTACGGTCGCAGCACGGCTCTCGGGTTGCACGGACATGAGAATAATTCTGCGTCACCTGTTACCGGCATTTATGAGTTATATGATCGTCGATGTTACCATCGCCTTTCCGGAAATCCTGCTTGCCGAAACGTCGCTAAGTTTCCTTGGTCTGGGTCTTCGAGAACCGGCAGAGAGTTGGGGGGTTCTTCTCTTTGCAGCACAAAATGTGCGCTCAATTTCACACATGCCCTGGCTGTTAATTCCCGGGCTGTTCATCATCGTTGCGGTCCTCGCCTTTAATTTCGTCGGTGATGGCATGCGTGATGCCGCTGACCCCTACTCAAAATAAGGTCGCGTTATGAAAAAAGGCGTATTACTTGAAATCCGTGACCTCCATATCACTCTCGATTTTGACGGAGATGACATTCCCATTGTCCAAGGCATTGATTTAGAATTACCCGCCGGAAAGGTTCTGGCTTTGGTTGGAGAGTCTGGATGCGGGAAAAGCATAACTTCCCAGGCTTTGCTCCGTCTGTTGCCAAGGGAAGTAAGGATTAGCTCGGGAGAAATCAACTTTCGGCCAACGGAAGACCAGTCTCCAATTGATATTGCACCTCTAAACAAGGATGGGAAGGAAATTCGTTCTATCCGCGGCAATCAAATGTCAATGATCTTTCAGGAACCGATGAGTTCCTTTTCCCCGATCCATAAAATCGGCGATCAGATCGGGGAAGTCATCCAGCTTCATCTTAAGGTGACAAAGGCAGAAGCGCGCAGGCGCGTGATTGATCTGCTTGATAAGGTTGGAATTCCCGACCCGGAACAGGCAGTAGACCAATACCCGCACTCATTTTCTGGCGGGATGCGTCAACGAGCGATGATTGCAAAATCTCTCGCCTGCAACCCTTCTATCCTCATCGCCGATGAACCGACTACGGCACTCGATGTCACGATTCAGGCCCAGATACTTGAGATTATGCGCAATCTCAAAGATGAACTTCGTATGTCGATGATTTTCATTACCCATGATCTTGGGGTCGTTGCCCAGATTGCCGATGAAGTGGCCATCATGTATATGGGGAGAATCGTCGAGAAGGGACCAGTCTCAGAGATTTTCAACAACCCACAACACCCCTACACGGTGAGCCTGTTAAGTGCTATTCCTCGACTTGGCGATTTGAGCGACAGGCGAAAGCTGACTTCAATTCGAGGCTCGGTTCCAAGCCTGTTTGAGCGTCCACCAGGATGTGCTTTTCACCCGCGTTGTGATTCCTTTATTCCAGGGCGGTGTGACACTCAATTTCCGCCCACCAGTCAATTATCACCCATCCATGAAGTTCATTGCTTCATTCATGAAAATACGGAAAAGGAGATTTCATCATGAGTCGCCTTCTTCGGGTCACTGACATAAAAGTACATTTTCCTGTTGGTAAAACAGGGATTCTGGGACGACCGGCTAATTACCTCAAGGCCGTTGATGGAGTAAGCTTTGATATCCAGCGGGGTGAGACACTTGGGCTTGTTGGGGAAAGCGGGTCAGGTAAAACAACTCTTGGCCGAGCTATCCTGCGGGCGCTTGAACCCACCAGCGGCGAGATCGTCTATGAGCAAGACGGCAACAGCATTGATATCATGGGCCTCAACAGAAACGGTCTCAGAAAAATTTGGCGCAACATGCAAATGATCTTCCAGGATCCTTACGCCTCGCTTAATCCCCGGATGACCGTACAGGATATAATTAGCGAGCCATTGCTCGCGAATAAACTGGCGAAAGGCAAAGACCTGAATGACCAGGTTGTTGATATGGCCCAACGTTGTGGCCTCAACACAGGCCACCTAAGCCGTTTCCCCCACGCTTTCAGTGGTGGACAAAGGCAGCGAATTGCCATTGCCCGCGCCTTGATCCTGCATCCTGAATTCATTGTCTGTGATGAGGCGGTCTCCGCACTTGATGTGTCCATTCAAGCCCAAATTCTGAACCTGCTTAAAGACCTGCAGGTGGAGCTTAATCTGACTTACTTATTTATCGCCCACGACCTTGCGGCAGTCGCCTATGCCTGTGACCGGGTCGCCGTGATGTATTTGGGACAGATCGTTGAGATTGCCTCGACAGAGAAGTTATACTACTCCCCCCGGCATCCATACACCGAAGCCTTAATGTCTGCGATTCCTGAAGCAAACCCTGAACAGGTCATGCAGCCGGTCTTTTTAACAGGCGAACGTCCAAGCCCGACAAACCCGCCGGCTGGTTGTCGCTTCCATACCCGCTGCAAATATGCAACAGATGAGTGCCGCACGCAGGTACCTGCTCTTCGGGAGATTACGGAAGGGCACTTCGTCGCATGTCTTCATAGTGAAGGGTTGTCACTAAAAGGTGCCTTGGAGCATGGCAAAGGGTAAAGTAAACATAACAAATCACCGTCATGAATAATTTGATGCCGTATTGTGATGAAAACTAGAAGGGTATTTTTTTGAACATTCTATTCATTACGGCTGATCAGTGGCAGGGGAATTGTTTATCTGCATTGGGGCACTCGCACGTTAAATGAGGTGGTCCCACTTCGTTGGACAGTTTGGCAGCGCAGTTAAGGTGTATTCCGATTGCTAATCATGCTGCTAAAATCCTGTTTATCACATCTTGTTGCTGTTGTGGAGCCTGTGGGGATGTGGGTAAGCCGTCAGG
>JADHSW010000157.1 GCA_016776705.1 Rhodospirillales bacterium | reverse complement strand
CCTTGGGCTGGGCGGCTGCTACCTGTTCTGGAAGCGGTTCACCGGTGGGTTTCAACACATCGACGACCACCTTTGATCCTGACAGGAAATGGCGGATGCGAGATGTATCGGGTATGGACAAAGTCACGGAAACGCCACTGCCCGAAACCTGGGAAGAAATTGAGGAGATCAATTTCGGCAAGCGTTTTTGCAGGTTCCCAACATCGATCTGAGCCGGACGGGAGAAGTTGATCGTCGCCGTTCCCACCTTTTGATTCAACTGGTAGGGCACCTCGCTGAGCCAATCGAAAACGATGCGCGTATAGGCATCGTGGACGCCACTGCGAACCTTGACGACAGGAGCGTTTGCCGGAGCCTGGGTCGTTGACTGCGCCTGCGCTGGTGTGTTGGCTGTTGTCTTCGCCGCCTGTTTCGGTTCAGCCTTTGGTTCGGGTTCCGGCGCTTTATTGGTTTGCAGGGCGTCGACAATATCGACGACAACAGCCGCCCCCATATCAAAACCACGGACGTCGAAATCTTCCTTCATGGTAAACACAACACTGCGTCCATCCGCCCCGGCAGCAGCGCTGCTAATATACTTGCCAAGATTTCGCGCAACCCCGGCCAGGGCCGGTTCAATTGGAGAGCCAAACTGGACCACCAGTTGGCTACCGGACGTACTTACCTTGAACGGAACAGGTGTCGGCCAATTGAAAACAATACGCCCATAACCGTCATGCGCCGCCGCACGCACCTTAACCGGTTCGCCCTGCGCACTGCCCGCGTACAGAACAAACAAGCTGACAACCACCACCAGGGCGCATTGGGAGCAACGATGTAAAAACAGGTTTGTCATCAATTCACCCCGACGGTTGGGAAGACGACAATATCGACACGACGTCCAAGGGCGCTACGCTGGGCCTCAGGCATGTCAGGAAGTTCCGAGAAGCGGCTGGAGGCATAACCGAAGGCAATGATATCTTCAGTAAACCCGGAGCGTTTGAGCGCATTTGCCACCGCCGTCGCCCTGCCCATGGAAAGCTCCCAGTTGGATGTATAACTGTCACCTGATGGCGGGATTGGGTCTGTATGGCCATTAATACCAATCTGATTACCTATGTTGCGAAGAACGCCTCCCAGATTGAATAGCGCCTTTCTGGCGTTTTCGGCCAGCACCGCCTTGCCCGGCTCAAACAACAAATCACCCGGCAGGGCGATAACCAGTCGATCCTCAAGACGCATAAGTTGTGAATTTACGAGCAACTCATCCTTGGCCACCGCCTCATCCAGAACAGAGGTCAAATAATCCAGATTAATTGCGCGCTTGCGAAAAAGGGTAGCAATATTAAAGCTGGAGGTGGCCGAAGACTGCGCCTTGGTGCTGGACGGGTTCAGGCTTTGCGAAAGCGCATCGATAACATCATTCCATCGGTCCGTCTTGATGTCGGACATGGAAAACAAGAGCACGAAAAAGGTCAGCATTAAAGAGACCAAATCCGTAAAGGTCACCATCCAGGCAACCCCCTTCTTTGATTCCATTCGAGCATTATCATCATCGATAAGGGGGTCAATGTCGTTCATTTCGCCCTCTTCTCGTCCGGCTGGATGAATTTGAGACGTGTCTCATCGCTGCTGCGCACGTAAAACCAGATACTGATGTCCCTTGGATTGCCGGGTTGAATTCCGACGGCGACGCTGTCGGGTGGAACACCGCGTTCCAGCATGGCGCGAACGAATGCTCCGGCCCGGGACATCTCGAGTGTTTGTCCGATGGGCATTATTTTCTTACCGGTTTCATAGGAACTGCCGATAACGAATTCCATATCGTATCGGTATCCCGGCGGGCGTCCGCTAAGCGATGCGACAATGCGGTCCAGCAATGGATGGTTGGATTCCCTGATTGTGGATTTTTCGGCTTCAAACAGGATATCGGAATCAATTTGCACACGCATCAACCGTCCTGGCTGAATGACATCAACCGAGGTAACCTGAATTGTCGTAGAAAAAATATTTGTGACCTGTTCCTGGAACTGCTGACCGGCAATCACTTCTCCTTCTGATTCGCTAATTGCCGTTAGCTGCAAACTGGGTGGAAGTATGGTCGTAAAGGAAGAAGACAGGCTATCCATTGCCGCCTGGGACTTAACGTCTTCGATTGTCGATATGCTAACCAAAAGAATAAAGAAAGCCAGCACGAGCAGATACAACGCCAGAAACAGTGCAATACTGCTGCCGCCGTGGCCTTCCGTTGGATCGTGAAACTCCTCTTGCAAGAGCATTCGGTCCTAAATCAACTAGATCAAACAGACATTGTATCGCAGATAAGTTAATCGATTCCAAAGAGTTAGAGAATCTTACCCGTATTCATTTGAATGCAGACACTTTGATCGATTCTTACAGGTTGCCCTAGTCAAAACTGGCTAATAGTGCGTCGATTTCCGCCTGGGATTTGGCCTTGTCTGTCGATTGCGGGCCATTCAGGAGATCTTCGTCCGTGATCTCTTTTTTGATTTTGGTTTTGGTTTTTTTAGTGGATTTCTTTTGTGTGGAATTGGCGCCGTCTCCAAAGACCGCAAGCAGCCCGTCGACTTTTTCCTCGATACTTTTAAGCGTACTGACCACCTTGGTGATACGCTGGCCGGTTATATCCTGAAAGCCGCATGCTTCATAAATCTGCGTTGTCGCCGTCATCAATTTTTGAGCCGCATCACCGTCCAGTCCAGCCATGACTTCTTCAACAAGTTCAGTCGAATCCATGATTACGTTTGTTGCATCTGCCGTGGCACCAATGATCGCATCAAGTTCGTCTGAGGCGGTCGGCAGGAAATCGTCCTTAACCTCGTCAGGGCTAAGGGCAGAAATTTCTTTTTTTGCGTCCTGAATGTATTTGGCCAAAGCTTCGAGTTCAGCGAATAAAACGGATGTCTTGGGAGCCGCCTTGCCCTGAACGGACTTCATTACCTTACCCACGACCACAGCCGCCTTGCGGGCCTTGATCGTACCGGCTTTTACTGGTTTTGAAGAAGAAGTCTTAACAGCTTTGCTGACAGTCGCCTTGCTCGCCGCGGGTTTCTTTGTCACGGCCTTTTTTGCGGGCTTGCGCACGCTTTTTATTTTTGGTTTAGCGGCAGGCATGTCTGCCTCCTAGAACTCTCCAAGCACGCTAACCAGCTTGGATTTCAGGGTTTCCGCATTAAATGGCTTAACGATGTAGTTTGAAACACCGGCTTCCTTCGCAGCAATAACGTTTTCAGACTTACTTTCCGCGGTAATCATGATGAATGGAAGATGCTTGAGCTTGTCGTCACCACGCACTTCTCGAAGCAACTGAATGCCCGTCATAGGTTCCATATTCCAGTCGGAGATCACCATGCCAATATTATTCGAGCGCAGGACATCAAGGGCCATACTGCCGTCAGTGGCTTCTTCAATATTATTGAAATTCAGTTGTTTGAGAAGATTCCGAAGAATTCTCAACATCGTCTTGTAGTCGTCGACGATCAAAACGCTCATATTCATATCGACAGCCATTTGTCACTCCATTCGAGGCTAGCTGCAACTGCACAAATTATAGCCGATCTAAAGAACCCGCAAAGTGCACCCAAAATTGTATAGTCATTAGTTAAATCAAGGGGATGACTATCGCAACCCTTTTCAAGTTATCCACCGGCATTTATTGAGTCACTCGGCAAATTTCTCAATCTTGATAATTCTACCGTAATTTCCGTTGCCCGGGCGGGATTCATCTTCGCCATGATGGGGGCGAGTTTGCGTTCCTTCATTCGCTCGGTCACCAGCAATAGCGTATCCATGTCCAGTTCTTCGAAAATTCGCGCTGCATCCTTTGGCTTCATATTCTCATATATCTTGACCAGACTTTGAATTTTTGCGACCTGTTGATCATCATAGGTTTTGATCAGTTTCTCGATGGTGCCCTGGAAATTTTTCAGTTCGGCTATTTTCTTGTCGATGCGTTCTTCAGCCGCCCGCAGCAGCCCCTCACGCATTTCCATCTCTTTTTCCTGGGTTTCCAGTAGTTCCCGGCGATCAGCCAAGCGTTGTAGCAGATCAATTTCCGCCTGCGTTAACAATGTAGGATCATTGGTTACCAGCCTGGAAACGGCTTCCGGGTCGCTTTCATCGGCAGGAACCTGTTCCTGAGCCGTCGTTCCATCGGGTTGATCTTGCGCGCCCTGATCCTGAGCCCTGGCCGACGCGATCGAAATTGTTTCATTGGTTGACTTTGATGGTCTGCTATTGAGCGCATCATCAACACCATCCCATATATTGCCGACGCGAACCGTCAACATCAGGACGGCGGCAAAAATCATGACCGGTAAGAAGCGGATTCTCATGGCAAACCTGTACCTTTTCCGTCTTTCACTTCCAACCCCTATCTAACCTGCCGCAGGGCATCAATAAGATCTTTTTCCGCTTGCGACTTTTGCTTTACAAGATCTTCTTCTGTTTCAGCCCTGCTTCCGCCAACGACATTAATACCGGTGGCGGGATGGTTACGCCGCGATTCACGTGATCCGGTCGCATCCGAGATCGTCTCGATCGGTTCAACCGGACGTTTGGGCCCAGTCGATTTCGTTTCTTCAGACTTGAGTCGGGATTCACGCACTCCCCCTTCCAGACGGTCGGCTGTCAGGGAGCCTCGGTCTATCAGGAAAGCCAAATCGTCGCGAAGGCCCTGAGCCTTGTTAATGCCGGTCTGAAGTTCGTCGGTTGTTTTTTTCAAACGCAGGATACTGTCTTCGGCGCGTGACGTTGACTGAGCGAAAGTCACAGCAAGCCGTTCAAGTTCATCCTTGTGCTGACGCAAGGTTCCCAGTTTGCGATTAAGCACAACTGCATAGCCAATCGTAATAACCAGCAAAATAGCAAACGCAATATCCAGACCCAGCGATAAAGTCACGTCTAGTCCTCCTCGCTCTTGATCAAGCGGTCTTCGATCTTGACGGCGATTTGATCGCCTCTTCGTCCCATGGACCCGTTATACAACTGCACATCGCCACAACGCAAAAAAACCTTTGACGAAGGTGTGGTGCTCAGCATTAGTTGAGATCCTACCTTCAAGGCAAAAACATCACTCAATTTCATTGTTAACTGGTCAAGAACGGCTTCAAGTTCAACGTTAGTCAGCCACAACTCTTCTGCAAGGTGGGTTTCCCAGATCGAATCACGGCCAAATTTTTCACCCATGAACATTTGCAACAGCAGTTCACGAACCGGCTCCAGCGTCGCATAGGGCAACAGCATTTCAAGACGACCGCCACGGTCTTCCATATCAATTCTAAGCCTGATCACGATCGCTGCGTTCGAAGGCCTTGATATCGTGGCGAAACGGGGGTTGGTTTCCAATCGGTCAAAACGGAAGGTTACCGGGCTCAAAGGCTCGAACGCTGCCGACAAATCCGAAAGCATGACGTGAACCATACGTTCGACGAGCGAGCGTTCAATGGTTGTGTAGGGACGACCCTCAATTCGCATGGCCGCGGTACCTCTGCGACCACCAAGAAGCACATCAACAATCGAGTAAATGAGAGACGAATCAACTGTGATCAGTCCATAGTTATCCCATTCCTCGGCCTTGAAAACACTCAACATTGCCGGCAGGGGAATTGAATTCAGATAATCACCAAAACGGATAGAGGCAATATTATCAAGGGACACTTCGACGTTGTCCGAGGTGAAATTACGCAACGAAGTAGACATCAAACGCACCAGACGGTCGAAGACCACCTCGAGCATGGGCAAACGTTCGTAGGATACCAAGGCGCTATTAAGAATGGCCTGGATGCCAGACTTTTCGCCGCCGTCATCGTGTTCGTCATCAAAACCAAGGAGTGAATCAATTTCGTCCTGATTTAGAACACGTGTCGATTGACCGGCGCCACTGTCACTAGAACCGCCGCCGCCGCCGCCGCCAGAGTCACCGCCGGACATCATGGCTTCCCATTCGGCAGCTAGATCGTCCTGATCATCTCCGCCGCCGCCGCCGCCGCCGTCATCGTCGCCGCCATCGTCACCCATGGCGTTTTCCCATTCAGCCATCATGGCTTCCTGATCGACGTCGTCGTCTGCCGGTGCTGTCATTTGTTGGCTTCCGTCTTCATTTCATTGGCGTGTCAGCTGCGGGCATTACTGGACCAGCATTTCCTTGAACAGGACATCGTTGATTTTAGCGGGGGCGATTGCCGCACCTACTCGTTTCAACAGTTCCTCGCGCAACCTGTACATGCCTGCCGATCCCTTTAGGTCCTCAACCCTGAGTTCCCTTAGATAGACCTGAAAATTATCTATAATCCGTGGCATCACACTTTCGACCTTTGGCACGTCTTCAGGTTTTTCAAGTTCCAGACTGATCCTTATCTTCAGGAAGGTCGACTTGCGACCCGCCGTCGAGAGATTCACCAGAAGTTCCGGCAAATCATAAAAAATAGCATCCTGGGCAATGACTTCTTCGTCGCTTTGCGCGCCATCGCCTGCGATCATGTCAATCAGTGGCTGCAACAATCCTGTGAAATAAGCCGCTGCTGAGCCACCGACAACAAGAAGCAGTGCCAACCCGATAATAATGAAGAGCTTTTTCTTGCCACCGCCATCGGATGAGCCCTCTTCATCATCTTCCTCGTGATCGTCCACATCGTCGTCTAATTCGTCATCGTCGGCCATTGGTTATTTCTCGGCTAAACAACAAAATTCATAGGGACGAAACAGTACGCTGATTCTTTGTTGGCGTGGGAATAAATGTAGGCCCTGATGGTTAACAAGTGATTGAGAAGCGGGCACATAAGCAATCCGGGTCGCCTTGGCAAACCTAGACAAAAGCAATCCTGAAGAACCCGATGGGTGCCTGATCGGGCAAAACCTGCCGGGCAAAGGGTAAGTTTCGTCATGCCTGGCCACCATTTCAACTCCTGTGAATTTTTATAATACATTGTTTTTAAATAATAATTTTTCTTGGCACAGCTTATGCATTGCTGTTGGCGGGAACGTGAATGCTTT
>JADHSW010000156.1 GCA_016776705.1 Rhodospirillales bacterium | reverse complement strand
CAGAAATTTACAGGCATTGCGCCCGCTGATCTCGAATTTAGTGAATGAGGACATATCAATCAGCCCCACGCCTGTGCGCGCCGCAAGATGTTCACGCCCGACGGTGATGTCCTGACCTGGACGATCAAAACCGAAAACGTCGCGCTGGGGAATGTCGTCCCGGGCGAACCAGTTGGCCCGCTCCCAGCCGAACTTCGATCCGAAGACCGCCCCTTGATCCTTCAGGGACTGGTAGAGCGGGCTTCGGCGAATGCCCCGTGCCGATTGCATTTCCTCGCCCGGCCAGTGGATGTCGTAGTATTTGCTGTAACTTTCCACCGCCCTGTCGTGCAAAAATTGATGCCCGGCGTGCAGGGGGCCAAAGCGACGAATATCGAAAGGCCATAAATCAAGTCCGGGATCGCCGTCCAGTATCCAGTTAGCCATCGCCTTCCCGGCACCACCCGATGCGGCGATGCCTGAAGTGAAGGCGCAGGCGGCGAAGAAATTACTCAATCCCGGAACCGGACCCATGATCGGTTCGCCATCGGGTGAAATGGGAATTGGTCCATTGATGATGGTGCGCACACCCAGTTCATTCAGGATGGGCAGGCGCTTTGCCGCTGGTTCAAAGAACTCAGTCAGACGGTCCATGTTGCTGTCGAATAAATGGCGTTCACACTCCCATGGAAATCCTTCTTTTGGATTGACGGGCGGGGTGTTCTTTTCCCATCCGCCAATGGCGAACGCCCCTGGTTCCGGTTTGGCGTAATAGCAGCCATCCGGGTCGCGCAGGGCTGGGAGGCCATCGGGAACGCGATCAGATTTTTCCGTTACCAGATATTGGTGTTCGACAACGCCAGCCGGTATTTCCACACCTGCCATCCAGCCCACTTGTCGCGCCCACAAACCGGCGGCGTTGACCACGGTATCAACGTCAATGGAACCATGGTCGGTGACAACACGGGTGATCCGGTTCTTGTCGCGCACCAGTTCCTTGACCATGACACCTTCGATGATGCGACCGCCATTTGCCCGGATGCCTTTGGCGTAGGCCTGGGTCAATGAATTGGGGTCGATGTATCCATCATCGGGGATAAAGGCCGCTCCGACGAGATCGCCAACTTCGATTAAGGGATACAGCCCCCTGGCTTCGCTCGGGGTCAGTATGTTCATTTCGAAACCTACCGCCTGCGCCGCCGAATAGGATTTCAGAAGTTCCTTCCAGCGATCCTCACTCGCAGCAAGCCTCAGACTGCCGACCTTTCTCCAATCGGTTTCCTGCCCGGTTTCATCGGCCAATGTATCGAACAGTTTGACGCTGTCGGACATCAGGCTCATCAGGTTTTGTTGGGAACGGAACTGGCCGACCAATCCGGCGGCGTGCCATGTGGCGCCTTCAGTCAGATTTGCCTTTTCCAGAAGCACCACGTCATTTGCGCCGGACCGCACAAGGTGAAAGGCAATGCTGGTGCCAATAATGCCGCCACCGATGATGATAATCCTTGCGCTGGTCGGGAAATTCCTGGCCGTCATTTATTTATTTCCCCTGCGGCGATTTTTGCGACGCGCCCTGGTTGGTTCACTGCTGCCAATCTGGATTGGACTCCAGCCATCGGGGGGGGCTGAATCCCCGGCAACCAATCCTTCGAATTCGGCCCTTATGCGGGCATCGACTGTGGGGTCAAGGGCAGCGGAATTCGGCGTCGACAAAATTTCCAACGCCTTGTTCATGGCCCGTTGGTGAATACTCGACGATCCTTCCTGTTCCCACTGCTCGCGAAGTTTCCTGTCGGCCAGTTCGGGCAGGAAGGTAGCCGTGTGCATGCGCTCCAGGGACTGGGGAGTGGCGGCGAAAATTCCCGCGGGGCCGGTTGCCTTGATTTCTTCCAGCGAGACGCTTTCTTTGGAAAAGTCGAATCCTTCACGAACACGTTTGATCATCAAGGCAATTTCATTGTCGATCAAGGCCTGTCCAAAATCGAAGGACATGAGGGCGTCCTGAAGGCCTCCCATGACGATGAAATCGACACCGGCCATGGCCCCCAGCAGTGGCGACATGCCTTTTTCGAAACCCGATTGTGCATCGGCGATCTTTGAATTTGTCAGGCCCAGATAACCACCGGCGGGTACGTTGTAAAAACGCGCCATCTGACAAACGGCGGCGTTCATCATGCCAATTTCGATAGCCCCCGGCGCGTAAGCTCCGTCGCGCATATCGGCAAAGACGGGCAGGAAGTTGTATATTTGCGCCGTACCGGCTTTGGACATTTGCGCCAGCGTCGCCGCGGCCAACCATTCCGCGTTCATCAGGGTCAGCATGCCTGACAATGAAAGCGGGGTGCTGAGCCCCCCCATGGGGGCGATGGTTCCATAGGCGGTAATGTCGTTTTCGGCGTAGTACATCAGCATTTCGGTGCTGTCGAAATCCATGGTCAGGGGCGAAACGATTGAACAGTAACCGAAGTTGATAAAGGGGCGCTCGTCGTAAGCCTCTCTGGAGCCTGCGATCAACTCGCCCAGCTTCAGAATTTGACGCACTTCGCGAACATCTGTAACCGAAGTCCGACACGGTTTGTTGCAATTCTTCAATGCCGGATAAAACCGCGACAGGCTGAATTGGTCGGGTGGCGCATCATCGGCCAGGGTCGATATGGAAAACATGTCGAAGCCGGGAAGCTCGTTTATCAAATGCGCTATGCGGGCGATGTCGTCGGATGTCGCCCGGCGCGCCTTGCCCGTTACGGGGTCGACGATGTCGGGGGCCGAACTTGCCGTGGCGACGACAGGCATTTTGCGGGGAAACGTAATATCACATGCCGGGTCGCGCCCACGCAGGGTCATGGTCGGCGGCACCATGGCGCGATATTTTTCTACAATGGTGGCCGGAATGTGGACCCTTTCGGTTTCATGATCAACCCGGGCCCCGTGTTCGGCGAACCTGTTTCGCGCCTTTTCGTTGCGTACAAGAAGTCCCACTTCCTCGAGAATTTCAAGCGATGCCTCGTGTACGTAGTTAATTTCATCAGATTTCAGAAATGAGAAATATTGCATGGCACCGTTCCCCTGTGACCAACATGACGGGTGAACTCTAGGCACCGGCAATGCTTGACCTCAAACAATAATTTACGACACAATACATAAGTAAAACTTATTCGTCGGCAATGATCATGAGACGTCCTCGCTTAAATGTCCTTAGAACCTTCGAGACTGCCGCACGCCACTTGAGCTTCTCGCTGGCGGCCAATGAGCTGAACATCTCGCAGGCGGCCGTCTCGCAACAAATGCGACAGCTGGAGACCTACCTGGATGCGGCCCTGTTCATCAGGCATCACCGGCGGCTATCCTTAACCGGCACCGGTCATGCATATATGGAAGTGGTGCATGAAGCACTGGACCGTCTGGATACGGTTACCGACCAGTTGTTTCCCGACCGGCCGCATCAGGTTGTCTCCTTGCGATGTACCGCTAGCGTGGCAACCCTGTGGCTGGCCCCGCAGCTGGGCGCGTTTCAGAAAAAAAACCCGGAAATCGATCTGCGTATCAGGACCCTTGAACAGGATTTCAGTGGAAAGGAATTTTCAGGGGACGACATGGAGATTGTTATTTTAAGTGAATCAGCCAATGACCCCAACGCCTTCAAGTTGCTTCGCTCAACCATAACGCCCGTCTGCTCGCCAAAGCTTTTTTCTGATAAGGATAATCCGGCCAATCCGTCAGATATATTGACGTTCGAGTTGATCCATGTGCTGGGATATGACGACGACTGGCATCGATGGTTTCGCCGGTACGGGTTGGTGGATGTCGCTGTGCCGCGCGGCTTGTCCGTTGACGGTTCCCTGATTGCCATTGAGGCTGCTGTGCGCGGCGATGGTGTGATGCTTGGCAGGAGGCCCTTCATTGACGACTATTTGCAATCGGGTGAACTGGTTGAAGTGTTTCCAAGGCCCTATCATTTACAGGCTGATTATTACCTTCGGCGACGGGCGCGCACAAAAGGGCGGCGGGCCAGTGAGGTGGTGGCGAAATGGCTTGTCGAACTCGCCGCCTGAGGCACTTCATTCAAATCCTTCTACGCCGATCAGGGCCATGTCGCTGACGGGTTCGCGAATCGCCCGTGCTTCCTTGTAGGCGGGATCGTTATAAAAGGCTTCGCAGGCTTCCTTGCTGGGAAAGCGGATCACTACCATGCGGCGGGGAAGGAAATAATCCCCCTCAAATATCTGGAAATCCCCACCACGTACAAGGTATTCACCACCGTAACTTTCGCCGATGGGCTTGGCCTTTTCCATGTATTTCTTGTATTCATCCATGTCGTCGATACGGACATCGGCAATCAGATAATAGGCGGACATGGGATTTTTCCTCCATATATGTAGCTTTGGCGCGCGTATTTTTTATAGCAGGAATTGAATACGCATGGAGCCGACTATTTCAGTTCTGCAAAAGTCCCGTTTTCAAATTTGAGCATGAGCTGATCATAGCGTCCACTCGTGCGCAGGCTTTTAAGGCCGCGATTGAAACTTTCCAGGTGATATCTGGCGTTGGGGGCATTTTTGGAAATCAGTAAATAATCGTAGCCTGGTGGATCATCGCTTTCAGGTCGGCGTTCAATACGTTCAACCTGTTGATCAGAGAAAAAACTGTTCAACGCGAATTCGGCGACACGTCTTTTGATGATTGCAATATCAATTCGCCCGGCCAGCAGCATTCGCAGGGTTTGCTGTTCCTCCTGCACGCGATTGACAGAAATCGTACCATTGGCTTCGGCATCCTGGAATTTGGGGCCATAATTGGCTGACGCAATTGCAGCAAAAGTTTTTCCCCTGAGCTGTTCGTAATTTCGAACGGAAGGATTCCATTCAAATGGGGACTTTTTCAGATAGTAAAAATATTCCCTGTCAACCTCGATAACCGGGTCGCTGTAATGAAAAAAATCCTCGCGGCCCTTGCGTTTTGCCCAAGGCAGCGTTCCATCAACATCGCCTGCTTTTGCGGTGTTCAAGGCTCTGGTCCAGGGGAAAAAATTGAATTCAACCCGGATGCCTTCCTCGCCGAAGGCTTCTGAGATAATGCGATTGTCGATTCCATAATGAGGCAGGAATTCAGAGGTGTAGGGTTGATACTCACCTGTTGCCAGTCGAAATACATTTTTGTCATCATCGGCGAGGGCAGGCGGGTTTCCCCAGCACAGAAACAAAAAAATGGAGGTAAAAAGATATTTCAATAAACAGACCTTCCCCAAACGTTTAAGGCCAATTGCAGCCATAATTATATAGGTAGTCCTGGAAAAGGGGAAAAGGACGAATATATTTATTTAATCCTCATAATGGCATGTGCCACCGGTGAGTAAATCATCGGGACTTTTCAGGACAACCCACAGGTTCCACCCCTGATCCAGAATATCCCTGATGCCGGATTTTTCGTCAGGGCACACCTGATTTAGCAAAGCGACGCGCGCCATGCGTTTCATGCTGTTAATCGCGTCAATGTGATCCGGATCAGTAATCAGGATACTGATCGCGATTTCTGTATCCTTTGACTTTTTAACGGATTGCAGTTCCCAGGTTTTTTGCGGCAGATGATGGAAGACATAATCATCGATCCATCGAATATGCTCCAGAACGTCCCCCCCGCCAGTGGTTCTTTCAGGCGATCCCAGAAAAATTCCCAGCGGGATCATCGCAGCTACTGACAGGACAAGGACAGCCTTGGCGAGGTTGCTTTGCCTGAAAAAATCAATAACGGGATTGGCGCGTCTGTTGACCTTTTTGTTGCTTTGTTTCTGTTTCTTCTTTTTTTCGACAAATTCGGCGGCTTTCTTTATTCGATCGTCCTTGACCTTGCGCATCATCTGTTTGACGCCGGCCTGCATGGTGGGAAAGCGCCTGGGATCGGCATCTTCAGGGACCAGCGTGTCAAGGAATGTCGAGACCTTGGTGATGATAGACATGTCGCGTTTTCGTTTGAAAACGGCTCGAATGATCGAATTGGCGAGCTGTTTTAGTTCCTCTGGCGTTTTGGTGGCGGTGACAAGGGGGATGAGCCCTGTTTCCAGATCTTCAAACAGAACTTCCCAATCCGTTGTGCCATCAGGCGTACTTGGCCAATCACTTTTATCCGGGATGGACATATTCAGTTATTCCGCTCAGAAGAGAAATAATTAATGCCTTATGTTATCGCATTAATATCTTTCAACTTTTTTAAGATGCTTGTTTTGCCCCGGCCCTTTCGGGCACCTACTCATTATAGGATGCACAGGTTCTACAAGCAAATGCAGGCAATAAAACTGTCGTGACTGGGGGGCGGAAAGATTAATTCGGGAGATACCGGATAGGAAACGAATACGAAATCGGCTTTAGCAAAATTCAGATGGCTTTAAATGAGTCGGATAAAAGTATGTTTTCAATTGAGATCATCTATTTGACAAGTAGCACACTCGCCATCGGTGCGATCCTGCTGACAATTTTTATGGCCAGACGAGCTGAATGTCGTGGAAAGTCTTCAATGCAAGATGCGAAAATTTAAGGATCAGCCAACAAAAAGGCCAGATGTCGTCGGTTAATAATTATCCCAGCTATCGTATTTGTCATCTTCCTTGACTTTGTCCATGTCAATTGGGCGCCGCTTGGTGCCCTTGCCTTCTTTCATGGAGTACATATCGCCGTCCTCCCATTCGGTATTGCCGTTCCCGTCATCCACATAGGCGGCCTGCTGGAAATATTGCTCTTTTTCACCCTTGCCTTTAGAGCGCTTATTTTGCTTTGCGTTTTTACCACCCGCGCCAAATCGAAAACGGAATCCCAATACTCGCAATATAAGGCCGATCAGAAGAACAAGGGCGATAACGAAACCCATTTCAATAAAAAAGGCATATTCTTCCATAAAGTCCTCCGAAGTCCTCCCTGTAAAATTTCGCGGAGGAAGCGCACATACATGAAAAGCATATCCGGCGAACCTGAATACGAACTTACACGCAGGGAAAAAATAAAAATTTTGGGGCTGAAGTAGCTAAGGATTAGTGCTTAGCCTGTTTATACCAAGATTTTAGCTGCTTTAGGAGGTCTGCATGGTTGCCTCCGTTGAAGCGCCATTCGCATTCCTTCAGGAACCAGTAGAAATTGTCC